>DATBAZ010000389.1:0-10516 GCA_036271255.1 Alphaproteobacteria bacterium | reverse complement strand
GCGACCACCCCTGGGCCTATGGGCAGCTTGTAGTAGAGTGACGGTGTCGGCGCGGCGGTCAGGCCGATGCCGGCACCGATACGAACAGCTGCGTGAATCCCGCACCGGTCGCGTCGGCCGCGCGATGGCCTTCGCCGTGGTCGTCCGCGACCAAGCCGAATTCGCCGGGCCGCAATTGGAAATGGCCTCCGTCCAGCGTGGCGACCACAGCTTTGCCCTCGAACATGACGGTGATCTGGTGTTCGTCCGCGGGGCCGGTATGGATGTCCGTCTTCATGCTGGGAATGAAGCGGCGAACCGCCATCGCGCGCGCCTCCCCTTCGTAATAGCGCGTGCAGCCGTCCGGCACGAGCGCATCCGCACCTCCGGTCACGAGTTCGCCGCGCCATTCGATCGTATCGCAATGGGTCTTGCCGGCGGCATCCGTAAAAGTCCGCTTTGCGACAATGGCGGTGCCGGTCCTGTTCATGAAGATGGGTGCGTTCATGGCGGTCTCCCGTTACTCGGTCAGCGCGATGCGAACGGCGGTGTAGCCGCTCGGCCCGGCTTGATGGTCGTGGGCGGCGCCCGGATCGAGCAGGATCATTTGGCCGGCCATGCACCGTTGCAGAGCGCGTCCTGCCCGCAGGATCAGGTCGCCGGCAAGGAGGATCATCAGCTGTCGTCCGTCGGGTATAACGGTCGCTTTGTGTTTGCCAGGGGCGGTATAGACGGCGACGGCGCGCGCTTTATGGGCCAGGAACTGCGTGAAATGCGGATGGGGCGAGCCGTCCGGGACAATTTCGACTGTCGTGAACGTGGTTTCGCCGCCCCCTGCTGATATCTGGACCGCCCGGATGGACTTTGCGTCCGCGGCGCTAAAAGCTACGAGCGGGTTACCCGATTCAGCGGCCCGCAGCCGCGACGCGGCCACGGCCCCTAGCACGATGCCGGCGGCCAGGACCGTCCTGCGATCTACTTTCATTTGATCCTCCGGGATGGAATGTCCATCGAGCTGTCCTTCGGGTGCGTTGCCTAGTTCGCGCGGGCGCGGCCATCTGCAGCCAATGTTGAGCCCGTCATCAGATCGAGAAATCGCTGGCGCGAAAGAGGACGACCCTGGCGATATTGTCCGGAGTTCCAAGTCGCCCCAACGGAAGGGCGGCACCGATCGTCCGGTCCAGCATTGCTATCCGATTCAGTTCGGCCGAAGTGGCCTCTGCCGTGCGGCCTGCGAAGCCGGGCGTGTCGATCGCCGTCGGCGCAACACCGAGCATGCGTATATTCTGCGGTCCCCATTCGACCGCGAGGCTTTTGGTCAGGCCGACGACACCCTGCTTGGCCGCGATGTAGGTGGCCAATCCAGGCCGGCCGCGGAAGCCAGAGACTGACGCGAGAGTGATGATAAGGCCACCCACGGGTCTCTGCCGCATCATGCATTTGGCGGCTTCCGCGATCCGAGGAAGGTCCCTCGGAGATTGATATTCTGCACCCGGTCCCAGGCCTCTACATCCAAATCGACAGCCAAGCTTCCCGGGAAAACGCCCGCGTTGTTGAGCCAGACATCCATCCGACCGAACTCACCGACCGCCCTGTCCGCCAGGGCGCACACGCTCGCTTCGTCAGCGACGTCGAGACGGATGTCGATACACCGGCGGCCGAATTGCGATGTCAGGGTCGCCGCCGCGCCCGCCGCCGCGTCGATATCGCCGATAAGCAGATGAGCAGCGGCTTCCGCGAGTCGCTTCGCAATCGCGAGCCCGATGCCGCGCCCGCCACCGGTTATCACCGCGGCCTGTCCTTCTTGGAAATTCAAACGCTGTAGTGGAATCTGGGAAACGTCTCGGATGGGCATGGTTGTCGGCTCCCTGCGGTCACGGGTAGTCCATCATCAGAACCGGAACGGCGGGCACGGGATACGCCGATTTTTGCGTTCAGCTCACGGTCTGCGCTGCCGCGCTTTGCACGTTGAGACGTTTGCATGCGCCACCGGCGCAAAGCGCGACCGGCCGTTGCACTATGGCCCCAGGAACCGCGCCGGCAGGGAGCATTGCTATTACGGCGACAGAAATCGAGCGGTCGAGCCAGGATCCGGCGTTGCTGGAGCGGTTGCTCGACAGCCTCTATGAGAGCCTCGGGGAATATCCCATGTGGCGGACGTTTCTGGGGCGCCTCGCAGCCGGCTGCGATGCCGAGTTCGCGTTCATCGTCATTGAGCCCGGTCGCGATCAGCTGCCTGCGGCGTTCGTCAGCCATGACGAGATTCTGCCCCAGATCAAAGCTTGCCTCGAGCGCGGCCTGTTCCAAGGCATGCCGCCAGGCCACTTTGGAACAGACACCAGGCGAACTTGGCTGGAAAGCGCGCTGGTCGTTTCGGCAGAGTTTGGCACGGCCGGGCGATTCCATGTCGGCTTCTGGCGCGGGTCCGGCGCCAAGGGTCTCGACCGCGCGGCCGAGGGCATCCTCTTCGACCTTGTGCCGGGCCTACGACGGGCAATCGGGCTGTATCTCTCCACGGCGGTATTGCATCGCCGGCTGGAGGTCTTGACGACCGCGACTGAGGCTGCGGATCTCGGCATTGTCCTCGTTGACCGTGACGGGGCCGTCCTGCAAACCAACAGTATTGCCGACGAGATATTGCGCATCGGTGATGGCCTGCGGGTCCTGTCCGGAAGATTGCGGGCGTCGGATCCCGTCGAAAGCGCTGTGCTTTCGGATCACATCCGCGAAAAGGCGCGGGAGCAAACCCAAGACACCGATTGGTCGAACTACGAGCCGGTGTCCCTGTCGCGCGCGGAAAGCGCGCTGCCTCTTACCACGATCGTCAGGCCTGGTCCGGCGTTTCGACCGGCAGCCAGTCCTTTGCGGCGAACGGCCATACTCATTCTCAGGGATCCATCGCGGCAGAATGCCATCCCTCCCGTTATCCTGAGCAGGCTTTTTGGTCTGACCAGGGCGAGCGCGCTGCTGGCGAGCAAACTGGCAAGCGGTCTGAGCTTGAAGGATGCAGCGGGCGATATCGGGATCAGCCATAATACTGCCCGCGTTCAGCTTCAGAATATTTTCAGCAAGACGGGGACGAACCGGCAGCACGATTTGGTGCGCCTGTTGTTGAACTCCGCGGCCACGCTCTCACGCTAGGCGCCCCAGGGAACTGAGTTCGTCTCCGAACACGGTTATATTGTGCTTGATCGAAATGCATCCAGTGATGGGCGCGCTGAAGGAGTTTGTGACGTATGGATGCTGTCATTGTGGGATGGGGTCACACCCCATTCGGTAAGCTCGACGCGCTCGATCTGGAGCAGCTGATCGTCATGGCGTCGCGCGAGGCTGTGGCGCATGCGGGGATTGACGGGGAAGACGTCGACGCTGTCTGGCTCGGCCAGTTCAATTCAGGCCTGCTGCCCGACGGTTTCTGCTCGTCAATGATCCTGGCGGCCGATCCCGGATTGCGCTTCAAGCCCGCGACGCGCTGCGAGAACGCCTGCGCGTCCGGCGCCGCCGCGATCTACGCCGCGCTTGATGCGGTCAATAGCGGGCGCTGCAGGATCGCGCTCGTCGTCGGGGCTGAAAAGATGACCGCGCTGGACACGCCGGGCGTCACACGCGCGCTCGGCGGCGCGGCCTATCAGCGAGAAGAGGCAGGCCTGTCGTTTCCGCAAATCTTTGCCCGCTTCGCCATGGCCTATCGCGACGCCTATGGCGACCCGACCGAAGCGATGGCGCACATCGCCGTCAAGAACCATGCGAACGCTATGCGTAATCCTCTCGCCCAACTCAGGCGGCCGCTAGATCTGGAATTCTGCAGGGCGGTTTCCGAGAAGAATCCGCTGGTCGCCGACCCGCTCAAGCTGACCGACTGTTCGCTGATATCGGATGGAGCGGCCGCGCTGGTGATCGCGCATCGCGACCTGCTTGCCGATTTTCCCCGGGGCGTCGGGTTTCGCGCAGCGCAGCAGGTCAATGATCTTCTCCCGTTGTCGGCAAAGCGGCTCGAGCGCTTCGAAGGGCCCGCCCGAGCCGTTCGGCAAGCCTACGATCAGGCCGGCGTTACCGTAGACGATGTGGGGCTGGCGGAGGTGCATGACTGCTTCACCATCGCCGAGCTCCTGGCTGTCGAGGCGTTGGGGTTGGCCTCGCCGGGACACGGGCGCGCGGTTGTGTGCGAGGGCCAGACGCAGCGTGATGGGCGCCTGCCTGTCAATTTGTCTGGCGGTCTGAAGGCGAAGGGCCATCCGGTGGGCGCGACCGGCGTTTCCATGCATGTGATGGTCGCGCGCCAGCTGCTCGGTCAGGCCGACGAGATGCAGTTGGAACGTCGTCCGGATCTGGGCCTGTGCCTCAATATGGGCGGCGGCGCCGTGGCGACAGCCGTGTCCATCCTTGAGCCGGTCAAGGGTTGAGGGAGAGCCGGTAGGGGTGGAGTAGCCCTGTACGGTACCCGCTTCGAGTTCAAAAATTCGCGTTATCGGCCACGGCCTTCCCTAGCTGGCAGCACACGAAGAAGGACGAAGTGGCTTCTGCCACGGCGCTCGCGGGCTCCTGCGAACGCGACCGGGTTTTGTGGCGCGGCCCTTCGGGCCGGGCTCTAGTCGCTGCGCTCCCCGAGACGCTGGCGCGTCTCGGCCGTTCGGTGACGAGCCCTCGCGCAGCGAAAGAAGCCGCGCTTTAGGCCGGTAGCCCGGCAAAGTAGATGCCGGAGGGCTGGGGCCGCTTTGCGCCAAGAGCGGACGTCGGATGCAGCTGGTTGCAAGCATGCGCATAAATCTGAATCGGGATGATTTCGACGTTGCCCTGGCTTGGCACTTGAGGTCGGAACGCTCGATTTCAGTTCGATTCGTTACTCAAGTAGTGGAACGGCCGCACGGTGATCGCGCCACTGTGTGCAATGGCGCTCGCGCCAGAGTCGTAGGGCTGATGTCAGGCCGGCGCGGATTGTATTGGATTAGCCACCGGCCGGCTTCTGTCGTTCCTGTTGACCTATGCGATTGAGCCGCGCCGGCCGCTCAAGATCGAACGGCTCGGCGTCGGCTCATTTTGACCTTATGGCCCGATTGCCCTCAGCCGGCTTCGGCTGGCGAGAGGATGCGCCGCTTAGGCACGCGTCGCCCGCGGATGAGCCGCATGCTCGGCTGCTCGCTGGGGCGCCGCTGGCACTCGGGCGTTACGACGAGCCGCAGCGTGTTCGGCTCCGGCCGCCCTTGCGCGGGTCGCCGGGCTCTCTCTCGGCACCCGGTGCGCAGCTTCACGTCCCGTTTCTGGTTTTGCCGCAACAGGAGCGTGCCCGTGGGAATGAGCGGCCTCGCCGGTGCCGCGTGTTGCCGCGTGTTGATGCGGCGTATGGATTGCGGCCGAACGTACCGCAGCCGACCCGGCCGCCTTGGCCGCAACGGCGCCGTTGCCTTTCAATTCGCCGGCTTTGGCAGTGGCGGCAATCGCCGGCTTACCGTGATTGGCTGAGGCGCGCAGGCTGGGGTCGTCCTTGGCCGCTTCAAAATGGCGGGTCTGCTCGGCTGTCCGCTCCTGGTGCGGTTCCTTCGCCGCGGCTTCTTCCGCTGGGGTCGGACGGGCCTGCACACCGCCGGCACCGTTGAAAGCGGCGCCGCCCGGGCGAGAATTCACCACCGTCTTATTATAGACGTTGGTGATGTGCGTGTTGCCGATGTTGGTTACGGATCGATTATACGAAAAGACTCCCCCCTGCCAGAAGCCTCCCTCAAAGCCTACGCCGCCGTAGCCGAAGCCATAATTGATGCCGCCATAGAATCCGACATGCGGTCCCCAGTAGCCAGCGTGGAACGTATAGACGCCATCCACGAAACCCCAATAAGGCGGCGTCCACAACACGCCGACGGCGGGTGGGCGTACCCAGGTCCCCGGCACCCAGTAATAACCACCGACGGCGTTATAGGCCCAATAACCCGGCGTCCAGATATAGCCGGGCCCGGGAATTGGCGGTTGTGCGTAAACGGGCAGTGCAGGCGGAGCGACCGGCACGGTTATGCCAATCCCTACCGCGACAGCCGCGGATGCTTCATAGGACGGAGTAGCAACTGCCAAGCCGAGCATCCCGGCAATGACATAAGGAGACAAACGCATTTGAAACCTCCATTGCTGAGAGGCGCACCGAACGCGCCTCCGGTTGAACGACGGGAGGCAGATATGTGCCGTTCATGATTTTATCATTTCCGGAACATTAATTTATTGTAATGTTCGGGCCGAGCAGTACTGCTGTCTGCGGCAGCACCCAGGCCTTTCGATTTCGTCACAGCGGCCGGCGGTGCCCCGAGGGCTCCGTCGCTCAGCAAGGTCTACCTGCCGGCTTCGGTGCCGACGGAATTACGCGCGCAATGAGGAAGGCGGCCTATCGGGTCCTTCGAAAACCTTCAGTTCTTCCTCGGATCCTCCAGGTCGGGCGTCTCCTTCCACCCGCCGCCCATCGCCTTGACCAAGGCAATGCTCGCCGCCATGCGCCGGGCGGCGATGTCGGCGGCGGAGAGCTGCGCCTGTAGGGCGTTGTTCTGCTGCTGGGCGACTTCGAGATAGGTCGTCAGCCCACCGGTATAGCGCAGCTCCGCCTGGTGCAGCGCCTTACCGGATGCGGTAACGGCGCCGGCTTCGCTCTGGGCTTCGGCGGCGAGTTGGCGCAGCGCCGCAAGATTGTCCTCAACATCGCGATAGGCGTCGAGCACGGTCTGGCGGTAATTGGCGGCCGCCTCGTTGAACGCGGCAATGGCCTGGTCGGTCACGCCGTTGCGCTGGCCGCCATCAAAGATCGGAAGGTTGAGCGCGGGGCCCAGCGACCAGATCCGGCTCGGCGCGGTGATCCAGCTGCTGGGCATCGCGCTTTCGAACCCTCCCATCGCCGACAGCGTCAGGGTCGGGAAGAAGGCAGCGCGGGCGACGCCGATATCGGCATTGGCGGAGGCCGCGCGGCGTTCGGCTGCGGCCACGTCGGGCCGGCGTTCCAGCAGGCTCGCCGGCAAGCCGGGATCGACGACGGGCGGCGCGGCTTCCAGCAGCGGTTTGGGCGCCAGGCTGAACTCGGCAGGTGGCACGCCGATCAGGATGGCGATGGCATGCTCCAGCTGTGCCCGGCGTAGGCGCACATCCTCGGCCTGGGTGCGAGCGGTTTCGAGTTGGTCCTGCGCTTGGTCGACATCGGATTCGGCCGCCGCCCCTCCATCGTGTCGGCGAACGGTCAGCTCATAGGCCTTGCGGTAGGCGGTGACGGTCTGGTCCAGGATGGTCTGCTGGGCGTCATCGCCGCGCAGCGTGAAGTAGTCGCTCGCCAACTCGGCATGGGTGCTGAGGTCGAGCGCGGCGAGGTCGCCGGCGCTCGCCTGCTCCTTATATTCGGCCGAGTTCACGCTATTGCGCACCCGCCCCCACAGATCGACCTCGTAGGAGATGTCGAGGTTGAACAGCATGTCGTTATAGGTTGAGATCGGCCGCGGATTGGCGACGGTCTCGGATTGGCGCTGGCGGGTATAGTTCGCGCTGGAGCCGACCGTCGGATAGAACTGGGCGCGGGCGATCTCCGATGCGGCGCGGGCCTGGTCGAAGCGGGCGACGGCCGCCTTGATGTCCTGGTTGGCGGCGGTGACTTTGTCCTCCAGCCCGTTCAGCTGGTCGTCGCCAAACATCGCCCACCATTTGCCGCGCGGTATCTCGTCGGCCGGCTTGGCAGGTTGCCAAGAGCCGGCGCCCGATCGGCCAGTGCCGGCGGTTTCCTTATAGGCGGCGGGCTGATCGGTATCGGGCGGGTGATAGTCGGGCGCGAAGTTGCAGCCGGTGAGCAGCAACAGGCCGGCAAGGACGGCTGAACGCATCAATCCTTCCCGCCGGTCGAACGCTGGCCGCCGGCATCGCTGCCGCCATTCTGCTTGTCGGTGGGCTTGCCGCCGTTCTGGTCGTCCTTCTTGGCGATGCGCACCTGCTCGTCGTCGGAGAGTGAGTCCGGCGGGTCCAGGATCACATTCTGGCCGGCCTCCACGCCGGTCAGCACCTCGACCTCCTTGCCGAAGTCCCGACCGATCGTGACCGGGTGCAGCTTGGCATGATCGCCGTCCACTGTGGCGACCCGCAGCCCTTCGGCGCGGAACAGCAGTGCGCTTGCCGGCAGACGCACGCTGGGATTGCCGGGCGGGGATTTGAGATGCACTTCGGTCAGGCCGCCGGGCAGCAGCTCGCCCTTGGTGTTGTCGGCCTCGAGCTGGACCAGCAGGGTGCGCGCCGCCGGATCCAGCGCCTGCGCGGTGCGGGCCATCTTGGCCTCGAAGGTGCGGCCGGGATGTTCGGCGAAGGCGAGCTGCACCGGCGTATCCGGGCGGATCACCGAGGCGTAGTTCTGCGGCACCTGGATATAGATGCGCAGCTTGCTCTTGTCGGCGACGCGGAACAGCTCCGGCCCCTGGCCGGAGCCGGCATTGATCAGCGCGCCGATATCGGTTTCGCGCGCCGTCACCACTCCGTCGAACGGGGCGACGACATGCTTGAAGCCTTCCAGCTGCTGCAGCCGGGCGACATTGGCCTTGGAGGAGGCGACCATCGCAGCCTTGGCCTGGGCGTCGCCGACCTTCTCGTCGGTTTCCTGCTTCGATACGGAATCGGTCGCCAGCAGCGCCTTCCAGCGCTTGGCGGTGCTGTCGGCCAGCGCGCTGTTGGCCTCGGCGGTCTTGAGGTCGGCGTGTGCCTGGCGCAGCTGGTCGTCGACCTCCGGCGTGTCGATATCGGCCAGCACCTGGCCGGCTTTCACCGGGGTGCCGATATCGGTGTACCACTGCTTCAGATACCCGCTGGTCCGGGCATAGATCGGCGCCTCGTAATTGGCCTGGACGTTGCCCGGCAGCACCAGCTCCTCGCTGTCCGGCGACTTCTTGGCCTGCACGACATTGACGGTCGGGATCGCCAGGTCGTCGGTCTCTTTCTGCAGATGATGTTCTTCGAGGATGCGGGAGACGATGCCCCAAACCGCGAGCAGGATCAGCAGCACGCCGGCGAGGATCGCGGCCCATTTCCAGCGCTTGGACAACGGCGCTTGGTGCTTCGGCGGCGGCGGCAGGGCTTTCGGCGCGTCGTATTCCAGCTGCTTCTGCACTTGGGCTATGCTCTCTCTCGCTGTCACGACGAGGCCTGGGGTTCGGTGTGGTGGTGCCCGCCATGCCCTGGCGTCCGGCCATGCCGCTTGGCGAGCCAGCCATGCACGAGGCTGAAAACGACCGGCACGAAGAAGAGGGTGGCGAGCGTGGCGAACAGCAGTCCGCCGATCACCGCGCGGCCCAGCGGCGCGTTCTGCTCGCCACCCTCGCCCAGGCCCAGCGCCATCGGGATCATGCCGATGATCATCGCCAGCGCGGTCATGAGCACCGGGCGGAGCCGGGCGAAGCCGGCGGCCGAGGCGGCCTTCACCGGATCGTCGCCCTCATCCAGCCGCTCGCGGGCGAAGCTCACCATCAGGATCGAGTTCGCGGTGGCGACGCCTACGCTCATGATCGCGCCGGTCAGCGCCGGCACGCTCAAGGTCGTATGGGTGATGAACAGCATCCAGACGATGCCGGCCAGCGCGGCGGGTAGCGCGGTCACGATGATGAACGGGTCCAGCCAGGACTGGAAGTTGATCACGATCAGCAGATAGACCAGCAGGATCGCGAACAGGATGCCGAGATAAAGCGAGGTGAAGGAGGTCTGCATCGTCTGCATCTGGCCGCGCGCCGTCACCTCCACCGTCTTCGGTTTGTCCTGTTTGGTGTCCTTCAAAATCTGGTCGATATCGCTGCCGACCCCGCCCAGGTCGCGGTTCTGGACGGCGGCATAGATGTCGATCAGCGGCTGAACGTCGTAATGGCTGACCAGTGCCGGCGACACGTCGCGATGGATGTTGGCGAGGCCACCCAGGATCTGATTCTGCCGCCCGTTGGCGGCGACGATCGGCACATTGCGCAGGTCGTCCAGCGTCTGCAGCTGATATTGCGGCGTCTGCGTCACCAGCGAGTAGGACACGCCGTTCTTGGGATCCAGCCAGAAGGTCGGCGTTGTCTGGAACGTGCCGGACAGCGAGATCAGAAGATTGTTGGCGACATCGCGCTGCAGCAGCCCGATCTCCTGGGCCCGCGTGCGGTCGACATCGACGTCGAATTGCGGCCCGTCGAAGGCCTGTTGGATCCTGAGGTCGGTGATGCCGGGTATGTGCTTCATCCGGGCGAAGAGCTTCTCGGCGTAGGCGCGGTCGGCCTTCAGGTCGCGCCCGGTGATCTGGACGTCGATCGGCGAGGGGAGACCGAAATTGAGGATCTGGCTGGTGATGTCGGCCGGCAGGAAGGAGAACAGCACGCCGGGAAAGCGGCGCGGCAGCTCCCGGCGCAGCTGCTCCTGGTAATCGGCGACCGGGCTGTGGTCGTCTTTCAGCGTGATCATGATGTCCGCGTCGCCCGATCCGACGGGGGATGAGTTGCTGTAGGACAGGTTGATGCCGCTGATCGGCAGGCCGATATTGTCGACGATATTGTCGAGTTCGCCCGGCTTGATGGTACTGCGG
>DATBAZ010000388.1:0-4218 GCA_036271255.1 Alphaproteobacteria bacterium | reverse complement strand
ATCGAAGATCATCGACTATGTCGCGCTGGCTATGGTCGCCCATCTCGATTGGGGCCTCGGCATCCAGCAGGCGGTCGACTTCGGCCATGTCGTCAACACCGGCACCCGCACCGAGCTCGAGGCCGACACATCGGTCGCCGGTTTCGCTGACACGCTGACCAACATGGGGCACAAGGTCGAGGTGATGAGCGAGACCAGCGGCCTGCATGCCATCGCCGTGATGAAGGACGGCTACCACGGCGGCGCCGATGGCCGCCGCGAGGGTGTGGCGATCGGGGAGTAGGTGAGGGCCTAGCGCCGGCCGAACGACAGGTCAAACGGCCCGCCGCGTTCGATGGCGCGCGCATGGGCAGGGCGGGCTTCCAGCTTTGCGATGTAGTTCAGCAGGTCCTGCCGGCCTTCCAGAAAGCCGAGGCCGCGGGCGGTCTGCAGTATGAAGGCGATCTGCAGGTCGGCAGCCGTGAATTGGTTGTCGATCAGATATTCGCGGCCCTTCAGCAGCCCCGAGACATAATCCAGTTGCAGCGCGATCTGTTGCTGGGCGTAGCCGCCGAAGGCTTCGCTCTGCACCCCGAAGGCGCCGATGAAGAGCGGGAAGACCACCGGCATGCTGAACGAGCCTTCCGGATAGTGCATCATCTCCAGGTAATGGCCGTAGGACGGAGAGTTGCGGTCGGGCATCAGTCTGCCGCCGCCATGGCGGTCGACCAGGAATTCGACGATCGCGCCGGATTCTGCCATCACCACGCCGTCGATCTCGACAATAGGCGCCTTGCCCAGCGGGTGGATCAGCTTCATCTCGGGCGGGGCGAAGCCGGGATCGCGCTGGTAGAATTTGATCTCATAGTCCAGCCCCAGCTCCTCCAGCAGCCAGAGCACGCGCTGCGACTTGGAATTGTTGAGATGGTGGACGGTGATCTTCGGCATTCGGCTTCCCCTGTCTGGCGCCCATTCGGTCTTGGTGCGCGACTGTGCTACAAGCCCCGCTTTTTAGCGAGCCCCCTGCTTTTCAATGCGTGTCGACCTGTTCGATTTCGACCTGCCGCCCGACCGGATCGCGCAGCGCCCTGCCCAGCCGCGCGACAGCGCGCGTCTGCTGTCGGTGGCGCCATCGGCACTGGCCGACTACGTTGTCGGCGAATTGCCGAACCTGCTCCAGCCGAGCGACCTGCTGGTGTTCAACGACACACGCGTCATTCCCGCCCGGCTCACGGGACAGCGCGGCGAGGCGAGGGTTTCGGTCACGTTACACCAGATGACGGGCCCGGACTCATGGCGGGTCTTCGCCAAGCCGGCCAAGCGCCTGCGGCCCGACGACCGTGTCGTCTTCTCGCCGCACTTCTCGGCCCGGGTCGTGGAGCGCGGGCCGCAGGGCGATGTCATGCTGGAATTCGACCGCGCGGGACCGGAACTGGTTGAGGCGCTGCACCGGTACGGTGCCATGCCGCTGCCGCCCTATATCCGGGGCGGTGTTGCCGATGCCCGGGACAAGTCGGACTACCAGACGCTGTTCGCGAGGCATGAGGGGGCGGTGGCCGCGCCGACCGCTGCGCTGCATTTCACGCCGGCCCTGATGGAGGCGCTTGCGGCGCGTGGTGTCGGCACGGCGATGCTGACCCTTCATGTCGGGGCGGGCACCTTCCTGCCGGTCAAGGCCGACGATACCGACGATCATGTGATGCATGAGGAGATCGGGGTGCTGACTCAGGATACTGCCGACACCATCAACGCGACGCGCCGGGCCGGTGGCCGCATCGTCGCCGTCGGCACCACCAGCCTGCGCCTGCTGGAAAGCGCGGTGGGCAACGATGGTGTGGTCCGGCCTTTCGCCGGCGCTACCGCAATCTTCATCACCCCCGGCTACCGCTTCAAGGCGGTGGACCGCCTGTTGACCAATTTCCACCTGCCGCGCTCGACCTTGTTCATGCTGGTCTCGGCGTTCGCCGGGCTGGCGCGGATGAAATCCGCCTATGAACATGCGATCGCTTCGGGCTATCGCTTTTATTCCTATGGCGATTGCTGCCTGCTGGAGCCGCATAGTGGCTGAGTTCGGATTTTCATTGCTGGGCCAGGATGGCGGCGCGCGGCGCGGCCGCGTGACGACGGCACATGGCGCATTCGAAACGCCGGCTTTCATGCCGGTCGGGACCGCCGGCACGGTCAAGGGCATGCTGCCCCAGGCGGTGGCCGAAACGGGCGCCGAAATCCTGCTGGGCAACACCTATCACCTGATGCTGCGCCCCGGCGCGGAGCGGGTCGAGTGGTTGGGCGGGCTTCACCGGATGATGGGCTGGGACCGGCCGATCCTGACCGATTCCGGGGGTTTCCAGGTCATGTCGCTGACCGGCTTGCGCAAGCTGACCGAGGATTGCGTCATCTTCCGCTCCCATATCGACGGGTCGGAGCATCGGCTGAGCCCGGAACGGTCGATGGAAATCCAACGCATGCTGGATGCCGACATCACCATGGCGCTGGACGAGTGCACGCCGCATCCCGCGACCCATGCCCAGACCGACAAATCGCTGGGCCTTTCGATGCGCTGGGCTGAGCGGTCGAAGACTGCGTTCGTGCGCCGCCCCGGCTACGGCCTGTTCGGCATCGTGCAGGGCGGTGTCTATCTCGATCTGCGCACCCGCTCGGTCGCCGAGCTGACCGGCATCGGCTTCGACGGCTATGCCGTCGGCGGCCTGGCGGTGGGCGAGGGGCAAGAGGTGATGTTCCAGGTGCTTGACCATACTGCGCCGCAATTGCCTCAGGATCAGCCGCGCTATCTGATGGGTGTCGGCACGCCGGCTGACCTCGTGGGCGCGGTGGCGCGCGGGATCGACATGTTCGACTGCGTGATGCCGACCCGTTCCGGCCGCACCGGCCAGGCCTTTACCGCGCGTGGTAAGGTCAATCTGCGTAACGCCCGCCACCAGGACGATCTCAGGCCCTTGGCTGAGGGCTGCCGCTGTCCGGCTTGCAGCCAGTTCAGCCGGGGCTATCTTCATCATCTGCAGCGGACCGGCGAGATGCTGGGCGCGATCCTGCTCACCGGGCACAATCTGACCTATTATCAGGATCTGATGGCCGGGATGCGGCGGGCGATCGGGGCGGGTAGCTTCGCCGATTTTATGGCGGCGTTCCATGCGGAGCAGGCGCTGGGCGATATTCCGCAACTTTGAGGGCTGACCGATGACAGAAACGATCTATAGCGGCCTGACGCAACTCGGCAGCAAAGCCGCGATCCCGGACTCGCCCGAGGCGGCGGTGCTGGAGAAGGTGCCTAATCCCGAGCCGGGCATGACCTATCTCGTCCGCTTTGCCGTGCCTGAATTTACGACTCTGTGCCCGCTCACCGGCCAGCCGGACTTCGCCCATCTGGTGATCGATTACGTGCCCGGTCCATCGCTGGTCGAGAGCAAGTCGCTGAAGCTGTTCCTGACGTCCTTCCGCAACCATGGCGGCTTCCACGAGGCGACCACGCTCGCTATTGCCAAGCGGCTGGTAACGGAGATCGCGCCGCAGTGGCTTCGGATCGGCGGCTATTGGTACCCGCGCGGCGGCATGCCGATCGACGTCTTCTACCAGACAGGCCCAGCACCTGCTGAGCTGTGGCTGCCCGACCAGGGGGTTTCGCCTTACCGTGGACGGGGCTGAGCTCAAGACCCAACTGATCGCGCGGGCCAAGGCCCTCGGTTTCGACGTCGCTCGGGTCACGCGGGCCAATCTGGCGCCTGAAATCGGGGCCGGGCTCGAAGCCTATATCGATGCCGGCAATCATGGGGCAATGGATTGGCTGGCGCTCGATCCCGAGCGCCGGCGCCATCCGAACGGTCTCTGGCCCGAAGCCCGGTCCGTGATCGTTCTGGGCATGAATTACGGCCCGGAAACCGATCCACTGGACGGGCTGAACCATCCCGACCGTCCGGCAATCGCTGTCTATGCGCTGGGCAAGGATTATCATGACGTCATCAAGAAGCGGCTGAAGGAGATCGGCCGCTGGTTTGCGGAAGCGAGCGGGCAGCCGCTCAAGGTCTTCGTCGATACCGCGCCGGTGATGGAGAAACCGCTGGCCCAGGCCGCCGGGGTCGGCTGGCAGGGCAAGCATACCAATCTGGTGTCCCGCGATTTCGGCTCCTGGCTGTTCTTGTCGGAGATATTCACCGCTGCCGACCTGCCGCCCGACGAAGCCGAGATCGATCATTGCGGCAACTGTTCCGCCTGCCAGGATAT
>DATBAZ010000387.1:0-1710 GCA_036271255.1 Alphaproteobacteria bacterium | reverse complement strand
GCCGCCGCCGCCGCAGCAGAAGGTGCAGCAGCCTCTGTTCATTCCCGCGCCGGCGCCTCGCCTGGCCGCGGTCCCGACAACGGTCCCGGATCTGCCGATCCCGGCCCAGCCGGACCTCAAACGGGAAAAGCCGACGCAGGTTGTGGCCGAAAAGCCGCTCGAAAAGGTCAGCCGGCGCCCGATCGCCATCGTCAAGCCGACCTATCCCGAACGCGCCGAGGACCGGCAGATTTCCGGCTATGTCGATTTCGAGTTCACGGTCCTGCCCGATGGTTCGGTGGGCGATCCGAAGGTGACCGCGGAAGTGCCCGAGGGCTATGGCTTCGCCAGCGCCGCAACGAAGGTCTTCCCGAAATGGAAGTTCACGCCGGAAATGGTCGGCGGCAAGCCGGTGCCGACCAAGGCGTTCTATCGCTTCACGTTCAAGCTGCAATAAGGCGCTTGAGACGTAGGACTATCGAAGGGCGGGTCCGCAGGGGCCCGCCCTTTTTCTTTGTCCCGGCCGATGCCTGACCCGCTCCGGACCGCCGGCGACATCGTCGGCTTTATCGCTCGCCAGCCGCCGATGATGGATGTTCTGCGTCTCGTCGAGGCGTTGGACCTGCCCGATTGCTGGATCGGAGCCGGCTTTGTCAGGAACGCGGTCTGGGACGCACTCCATGACCGGCCATGGTCACCCTCGTACGGCGATATCGATGTGGTGTATTTCGATGTCGGCGATGCCGGCGCCGAGCGCGATATCGCGCTTGAAGCCAGACTGGCGCGCTCGATGCCGGGCGCCCCGTGGTCGGTGAAGAACCAGGCCCGAATGCACGCCGCCAACGGCGATCCACCCTATGCCGGCACGGCCGATGCGCTTGCCCATTGGCCGGAAACCTGCACCGCCGTCGCCGTACGGTCGATCGGCTCCCGTGTCGAATTGCTGGCGCCCTTCGGGATTTCCGATCTCGTCACCCTGACCGTCAAGGCGACACCGGCTTTCGCCGGCAAGCCCGGCATCTATCGCGCCCGCATCGCCCGGAAAGAATGGGGGCGGCGTTGGCCCAGGCTGCGCATCGAGGGCCGGCGCGGCTGACCGGGCGGCAGATCTACTCCGCCGCGGCCCCAGGCCGGCGCATCGGCACCGGCGGCTCCTCGCGCAGCGCCGGCAGGTTGCGATTGTTGTTCCGGCCGCGCAGCCACAGGCTGAAGCGGTCGAGATAGAGATAGACGACCGGGGTGGTGAACAGGGTCAGCGCCTGCGACAGCAGCAGCCCGCCGACGATGGCAACGCCCAGCGGGCGCCGGAACTCGGAGCCGGCGCCGGTCGCCAGCGCCAGCGGGATGCCGCCGAACAAGGCCGCCATCGTGGTCATCATGATCGGGCGGAAACGCAGCAGCGCCGCCTGATAGATCGATTCCTCCGGCGGCAGTCCCTGGTGGCGTTCGGCCTCCAGCGCGAAGTCGATCATCATGATCGCATTCTTCTTGACGATGCCGATCAGCAGGATGATCCCGATCAGCCCCATCATGTCGAGCGGATAGTGGAAAATCCACAGCATCAGCAGCGCCCCGACGCCGGCCGACGGCAGGGTCGACAGGATGGTCAGCGGGTGGATGAAGCTCTCATAAAGGATGCCCAGCACGATATAGACCGCGACCAGCGCCGCCGCGATCAACAGCGGGATCGTCGACAGCGAGTCATGGAAAGCCTGGGCGTTGCCCTGGAAG
>DATBAZ010000386.1:0-3853 GCA_036271255.1 Alphaproteobacteria bacterium | reverse complement strand
GCCACCAGCGTCCGCGGCCTTTGCCGAAAAAGGCCGCGGCGACGGCCAGCGCCGCCAGCACCAGCAATGGACCCAGCACCGCCCAGGGCAGCAGCGGGGCGAAGGAGAGGTTCAGCGCAGCCCCGGTCATGACAGCGCTCTCATTGGCCCAGCCTCTGCTGAATGAAGGGCGCATGGACCAGGTCGGACTTATAATTGCCGGTCAGCGCGTACATCACCAGGTTGACGCCGAAGCGATAGGACCATTCGCGCTGCTTCTCGCCGCCGGGCGACAGGCTGAACAGCGGCTGGCCGCTGGTCGCGTCGACCGCCCAGGCGCCGGCCCAGTCGGCGCTGCCGACGACGACCGACGACACGCCGTCATTGCGCGCATCCTGGTCGCGCTCGACCCAAACCTCGCCGCCGGGCACACGGCCGGGGAATTCGTCGAGCAGGTAGAAGGATTTGGTCAGCACATGACCGGGCGGCACCGGCGCCAGGGTCGGCACGTCGATCCCCTGAATCAGCTTGCCGAGATTGAGGCGCCCGTCGCCCGCCCCGGCCTTGGTGTCGATCAGGATCATGCCGCCAGTGGACAGGTAGCGGTTGAGCTTTCCCTTGGCCTGGTCGGACAGAGGCTGGGACGAGGCCGAGATCGGCCAGTAAAGCAGCGGATAGACCGAGAGCTCGTCGCGCTCCAGATCGACCGCGTCGGGCGCGGCATGGTCGATCGAGGTGCGCAGGATCAACTGGTGGGCCAGCCCGGCCAGCCCGGCCTTGCTGATCCGGTCGGTCGCGGCGTCGCCGGTGACGACATAGCCCAGCGTCACCTGGGACGCGGCTTGCGCCGCCTTGCCCGCAGGCCCGGTCTCCTCGGCGCTGCTGGGAGAGGCGAGAACAGTGAAAATCAGCGCCAGTCCGGCTACGGACCCGGCTACGGGCCCGAGACGCGGCAGCTTGGGCAGCGCGCCGCCCAGCCACAGCGCCACGATCGTGTCGATCGCGGCCAGCAGCAGCACGGCGGCCAGGAACCAGGGGGCGAGCGAGACCTCGCCCGGCGCGGCATATTCCTGGCTCTGAATCCTGACCGGCATCTGGCCCAGCGGCGTGATGGTGGTGACGGTTTGGGTCAGGTTCAGCGCCCGGCGGGAATCGGCCTCGCCGTAATAGCCCGGCGGATGCTGCGGTTCGGGTGTGGTGCCGTCGAAACGATCGGCGGTGATCGCCGCCGCCGCGCCGCCCGGGGCGTGCAGCCAGCCTTCGCCGTCCAGCACGCGATAAGGTTCCAGAACGCCGTGCTGGGGCGCGCGGCTGATGCCGGCGCTGAAGGCCACGATCCGGCGCAGCATCTGCGGGAACAGGCCGGACAGCGACAGGTTGGACCAGCCCGGATCGGGGCTGGTATGGACCAGCACTACCGTGCCGGCATCGCGCTTGTCGGCGGTGATCAGCGGCGTCCCGTCGGCCAGCCGGGCCCAGACCTTACGATCCAGGTCCAGACCGGGCTCGGCCAGGATCTGGCGCGAGACAGTGACCTCCTTGGCGATATCCAGGCCGTAGAATGGGCTGCTTTCGACGAAGGGCGCCAGTGACGCGGGCTCGGTCCAGGACATCGCGCCGGTCAGCGACCGGCCGCCGGTGCGCAGTTCCGTCGGCAGCAGCGCATCGCGCGCCGTGGGGTCGGAGGCGGCGAGCTTCGCCCCGGCGAAGCGCAGCAACAACCCGCCCTTGCTCACCCAGTCCTGGATCGCGCGCCGGTCGCCGCCGCTGAGATCGGCATCGTCTGTCACCACCAGCACGGCCGGCTGCCCCTTCAGCAGCGTGTCCAGATCGCCGGTGCGGACCTCGGCGAAGGGCTGCAGCGCGCGTTGGATATAATAGGTGCTGTTCAGCAGGACGTTGCCGCGCTCGCTGCCCGCCGGGGTCAGGATGGCGACGGGCCGTCGGCGCCAGCGCTCGTCCAGCAGAACGGTGCCGCCGACGCCGTGGGCGCCGGCCAGATCGATCCGGGCGATCTGGTTGCGGACCTCGGCCGGCAGCTCGAAGCGGACGGCGGCGACCGGGTCGTCGGAATTGAAGGCGCCGGCCGCCTCGCCCAGGATCCGCCCGTCTTCGCCGCGCGCCACCAGGGTCAGCGGCACGGTCGGCGCCACGGCCGGCCGGCGAACCTTGAGGATCAGGTCGGGTCCGACTTCGGGCGGCATCAGCAGCTGCGGCAGGTTTGCCGTCGCCGGCGTCAGAACACGCGGCGCGGTGAAGCCGGCGACAGCCGCGGCCAGCGCCTCGCCGCCGGTGCCGGCGATGCCGTCGGAAAGCCACAGCGCGCTGGAGCGGCCGTCGAAGCGGTTCAGCACCTGCGCTGCCTCGGCGCGGTCCGCTCCCCAGGGCATCGGCTCCAGCGTCTCGGCCGTGCGCTTGGCCTCGGCGGCCGGCATCGGGCCCAGCGCGTCGACGGGGTTGCCGGTCGCGTTGCGCGCGGTCGGCACCAGAACGACGGTCATCCCGGCGCGCTGGTCGCGATCGATCTCAGCCAGCAGCGCGGTCTTGATCTTCGCCCAGTTGTTGGTGGCGGCCCAGCCGGTATCGACGACGATGATCTCCGGCCCGCGCCCCGGCGGCAGCGCGCTGGGCCGCAGGATCGGACCGGCCAGCGCGACGATCAGCAAGGTTGCCAGCACCATGCGCATCAGAATCAGCCACAGCGGCGTGCGCGCCGGCGTTTCTTCCCGATGCACCAGGTCGCGCAGCAGGCGGATGGCGGGAAAGCGCACGATCCGTGGCGCCGGCGGTGTGACGCGCAGCAGCCACCAGATCGTGGGCAGCAGGATCAGCGCACCTAGGATCGCCGGCGTGACGAAGCCCATCATACGTGCTCACCTTGGGTCGATTCACCCTGGGCGTTGAAGCCGTGCTTGGCTGCCAGTCTTGTATGAAGCAGACGCAGCGGCGCCTCGGGCGGCTCGCCGGTGCTGTGGACCATGAACGCCCAGCCGCGGCCCCGCGCATATTCAGCCAGTGCCTCCTGCTGGCGCGCCAAAGCCTCGAGATAGGCCGGGCGCACGGCCTCGACCCGTGGGATCAGCGCGTCCGTGTCGGACGGGGCGCTCGTGTCCATCTCGCGGAAACGGACACGGCCGGTGAAGGCGAGCGACATCTCGGCCGGGTCCAGCACCTGCACCAGCTGCGCTGCCCCGCCGTTCGCCGCGATGCGCTCCAGCGAACGGACGATCTCGTCGATCGGGTCGAGGAAGTCGCTGAACAGCACCAGGGTCGCATGGCGCGGCACGGCGCGGTCGGCGGTGTCGAGCGGCGTGTCGCGTTCCAGCCCGGCGAGCACGGTGTTAAGGGCGCCACGGCCCGAGGCCGGGTTGCGGCCGCTGCCCAGCAGCGCGATCCGTTCGCCGCCACGGAGCAGCAGGCTGGACAGCGCCAGCAGCAGCAATTCGCCGCGCTCCTGCTTGGTCGGCAGGCTGCGGTCCGAGCGATAGGACATGCCCGGGCCGGAATCGCGCCACAGATAGACCGACTGCGCCGCCGCCCATTCGGTCTCGCGAATATAAAGCCGGTCGCCCTTGGCCGATTGCCGCCAGTCGATCCGCTCGATCGTGTCGCCCATCTCATAGGGGCGGAACTGCCAGAAACTTTCGCCCTGACCGACCCGCCGCCGGCCGTGCGCGCCGGGCGAGACTGTCTCGGCGACACGCTGCGCCGCCACCATCAGGGCCGGCAGGCGCGCGCCCAGCGCTTCGGCGCCGAGGCCCAGCCGAACCGTGTCGCCAGGAGCGCTGTCCGGATTGCCGTCGGATCTGTGATCGGGGGAGGAAGCCAAGAGGGTCAGTCTATCCGGGGATTTCTTAACCCAGGCGCGCGGCCA
>DATBAZ010000385.1:0-2898 GCA_036271255.1 Alphaproteobacteria bacterium | reverse complement strand
GTCGTCCGAGGCCGGGACGAAGATCTTCTGGAACGGCGTCTCGATTCCCGAACGGTCGGTCAGGACGTCCCGTTCGCGGTCGATCGCCTCCAGCGTCCGGCGCGCATTCTCGGTGGTGTCCATCATGCCGAGCCATCCGTCATTGCGCGCGGCGCGCCTGAGCGCGGCCTACGAGGTTCCCCCGACCCATATCGGAATACGCAGCTGCGGAACCGGGTACTGGCAAACGCTGGAGAAATCGTAGAATTCGCCGTGGTACGACGACGTCCCCTCCGCCCACAGCCCGCGCATCACGCCGATCATCTCATCCATGCGCCGGCCGCGCGTGGCGAAATCCTGTCCCAGCAGCGTGAACTCTTCTTCGTTCCAGCCGGCGCCGATGCCGAACGAAAAGCGGTAATCGGTCTGCATCGCCAACGTCGTCACCTGCTTGGCGACCGAGAACGGATCGCGCAGCGCAAGCAGGTAGATATAGGTCATGAAGCGCAGCGTTGAGGTGACGCCGGCCATCGTCGCCGCGGTGATGAAAGGGTCGCTGAACTGGGCCTGGGGTTCGACCTGCCGCTCGCCCGACGGATGCACCGACTGGAAGTTTTCCGGCAGCGCCACATGATCGACGAGCGCGATACCGGTGAACCCCAGCGCCTCGGCGGCGCGCGCCACATCCCGGACCTGCTCGTTGCCGTCCATGAAATAGGCGAGCCAGTGCTCCATCAGGTTAGATCGAAGCCGTAGACCCGTGCCGCATTGCCCGACACGATCATCGGGATTTCCCGCAAGTCGACGTCTTTCAAAATGTCCCCCAGGATTTCGCGGGAACGCGGGAACGTCGACTCCGTATGCGGATAGTCGCTGCCCCACAGCAGCACGTCGGTTGAGTAGACGTCCCGCATGCGCAGGCCGTACGGGTCTTCCTGGAACGACACGAATACATTCCGCTTGAAGAAATCGCTCGGCATCGCGTTCGGGTCATCGAAACGGCGCCATTCCGGGCCGCGCGGCGGCCGGTCGGTATAGTTATAGTCCAGGCGCTGAAGGAAGACCGGGATCCATGACAATTCATGCTCGATCGCGCCGACCCTGAGCTTGGGGAAGCGTTCGAAGACGCCGGAATAGATCATTTCCGACAGGGCGATGCGCACCTGATAATCCTGGTTGACGAAACGCGACGGCGGCACGTCCTTGACGTTCAGCTTGAAGGCCGCGTCGCCGACGCGCGGGTCGGCCCTGTCCGTGCCGACATGGAGCGACAGCGGCATGTCCAGGTCCTGGGCCGCCGCCCACAGCCGGTCGTACGCCGGCAGGCGGTAGGAACCCCAGGCCGGCGGTGCGACAGAGATCAGCCCACCGGCCAATCCCAGCCCACGGGCCCGCTCCAATTCACCCACCGCCTCGTCGACATCGTCGACATTGATCATCGCCACTGCCTTGAGCCGGCGCGGATCGTGGCTGCAGAATTCGGCGATCCAGTCATTGTAGGTGCGCATCGCCGCGCTCACGACCTCGGTATCGGGCACGGCGTAGAGCACCAGCCCCTGGCTCGGATAGATCACCGAGGCCCAGATCCCGTCCTGCTCGTTCTCGGTGAGATAGCGGGCCGGATCGTAGGAAGCGGGCCGCACCTCGGTGAACTTCCCTGAGGTTCTCAAATCATGGGAGTCGCGTTCGAACCTGTCGCCCGTCTGGATGCCCAGGAACGACATCGTCTTCTTGCCATCCACGTACCACCAGTCGCCATCGCCCTCGGTGACGACACGCGGCATCCGATCCTCCAGCGCGTGCGGATGCGCCGACCAGAGATCGGGCGGCTCGATGATATGCGAGTCCGACGAGATGATTTTGGTCGCCTGCAGGATATCCGCGACCGAGGCGTGGGCAGCATCCATCGGAAAATCTCCTTCTAACGATCTGGGCGGCTGCGCAGGATCATGCCAGGGCGCGCATCGGCGACCGGTACGCCGTCGCGCTGCGTCGGTACGCCGTTCACGAAGATGTGGCTGTATCCGGTCGGTTGGTCGGCGATCAGGCGCTCGCCGCCGGCGGGCATGTCCCTGACCCGGCGGACCGGCCCGACGCTCAGCCGGTCGAGGTCGAGTACCACGATGTCGGCCGGGGCACCCGGCGTCAGCGTTCCGCGGTCGAGGCCCAGGACGCGCGCCTGCTCGCCGGTCAGCTTATGGATACCGGCCTCGATCCGCATCACACTGCGATCCCTGACCCACTTGGCCAGGAAGTCGGTTGATAGGACGGAATCGCAGATCTGGGCGACATGCGCGCCGGCGTCAGACAGGCCGAGGATGCAGCCCGGCGCGGTTAGCAGCGTGCGGACCCCGTCCTCATCGTCATTGGCGAAGATAACGCTGAACCGCGTCGCAAAATCGTCCTCCAGGGCGAGGTCGCACATCGCGTCGAACGGCGTCGTTCCCCGTCTTGCCGCCAGATCGGCCAGGCTGGTGCCGATCAGTGCAGCGAACCTTTGGGTCTCGGCGACCTTGATGATTTCCCAGCGCGGCGGCAGCAGCGTGCCGGTGGCAAGCTGGGCCTGGACCTCGGCGCGCCATGCCGGGTCGGCGTAAAACCGCCGGCGCTCGCTTTTCGGCGCGGCGATCACGGCGGCGAAGGCCGGGATATAGGAGAAGGAATAGGGGTCGAGCAGCGAGATCAGCTGCAGGATCGGCCGGCACGTCACCTGCCCCCACAGATCTCCGCCATCCCGGCGGATGCTTTGCAGCAGCGCCAGCTTCTCACTCGCCGGCTGCCGGCCGCTGCCGGGCGGGTAGGTCAGAATCGCCGACCAGTTGATCGTGCGGCCCAGCGCCTTCTGGAACGGGGCCAGCCAGGAACAGTCCTCGCCCGGCGCGACATGGACGATGCCCTGGCCGATCTCCGCCGTGACCG
>DATBAZ010000384.1:0-4343 GCA_036271255.1 Alphaproteobacteria bacterium | reverse complement strand
CGGCGGACGCCAAGGCGCCAAGTAAATCCGGTTTTCGTTTTGCCTTGGCGCTTCCTTGGCGCCTTTGCGCCTTGGCGGTTAGACTTCTGGGTTCCCGCCTGCGCGGGAATGACGAAATAATACCTGGAAGACACAGCCATGATCCCGCCCGTCATCTACACCAAGATCCCCGAGACCGATCCCGCCCTGGTCGCGCAGGCCGCCGAATTCGGCGTCGCCGACCTGCATGAGGCGCTGGGCGCGGTCGATGGGCGGGCCATGTTGATGAGCCCGCGCATGCGCCCGCTCGACCCCGGCCACACTATCGCCGGCGCGGCGGTGACCGTCTTCAACTATCCCGGCGACAACCTGTTCATGCACCACGCCCTCTACTTGGCGCAGAAGGGCCACGTGCTGGTGATGACCAATGGCGGCCACGCCATCAACGCCCAGTGGGGCGAGCTGGCCGGGCTGGAGGCGCAGACCAAGGGGCTCGCCGGGCTGGTGGTGGAGGGGGCGGTGCGCGACACCCAGGCGCTCATTGCCATGCGCTTCCCGGTCTGGTCCACCGCCATCCATGCCTCCCATCCCGAAAAGCGCGGCCCCGGCGCGGTGAATATCCCGGTGGTCGTCGACGGCGTCACCGTCCATCCCGGCGACATCGTCGTCGCCGACGCCGACGGCGTCCTGGTCATCCCGCCGGCGCACCTGCAGCACGCGCTCGACGGCGCCGCAAAGCGCCGCGCCAAGGAAGCCGACATGAGCCGCCGCATCCTGGCCGGCGAGCATCTGCACGACCTGCTGGGCCTGGACAAGGCGATGGCCGCGAGCGGCGTGGAGGTGCGGGAGACGAGCTGGGCGGAAGACGCCTCCTAATCCTCACCCAACTCCGCCGCCACCGAAGTCCCCAGATACCGGTCCAGCGTCTGGTGCATATGGCCGATGCGAATCTCCGATGGGGTCAGGTTCAGCACCGCGACGCCGGCTTGGGACATGCCGCGCTGCAGGCGGGGGAGGAGCTCGACGTCCTGCATCATCACCCGGCCGAACGCCGCGGCCTGCTCGGGCGTGATGGTGCTGGGCGCCGGCTTCACATGGGCCTCGGCATGGCCGGGCGGCAGCAGGTCGAAGCTCCATAGGTCGAAATAGCAGCTGTCGGGCGTATCGCCGGGGCGGGCGCGGTTGATGCCGCACCAGCCGGCGAAGGTGTTGAAGATCAGGTTGGGGAAAACATAATAGTGGAAGTCGTTGAGCACGTGACGCTGGTCGAGCTCGGCATAGATCGGGCTCAGCGTGCGCAGATGGTCGCCCACCAGCCGGGTCAGCACGTCCTTCAACGTCTCGCCTTCCGGGATCGCCGGCATCGGCGGCGGCGTGGCCGGGTCGGCGCTCACGGCCAAATTGCCGCCGATGCGGTGGCCGACATTCTCGATGAAGGCCCGCCACATGGCGGTGTCGTCGTGCTTCAGCCGCGGGCTGGACTCACCGAACGTCTGCTCGAAATAGGAATGCCGGTCCAGCAGCCGGATCGGCACGTTGACGTCGTCGGCGGCGGGCAGCAGCTGCGGATGGACGGCATGGACGTGATAGACCTCGTTGAAGGCATCCATCACCAGCTTCCAGTTGCAGGCGATCGGGATGGTGATGACGTGGCGGCAGGTGAACTGCTCCAGCCCCACCCAGGCCAGCTCCCCCGGCACCACGCCCAGGAATTCCTCCAGGCTTTCGCCCTCCTGCCGCCAGTCGACGAAGATCATGCCGGCCCACACGCCGAGCCGCAGCGGCTTCAGGTCGTACCTTCCGCTACCGCCCCGCCGTCCGGTCAGGTCGAAGGTCCAGCCATGGAACGGGCAGGTGATCGCGGTCAGGCCGCAGCCCGACCCGTCCAGCAGGGGGCTCGCGCGGTGGGTGCAGGCATTCTGAAAGGCGCGCAAGCTCCCGTCCTGCCCGCGCACGACGATGGCCGACATCGCCCCCAGCCGGTATTCCCACCAGTCCCCCGGGTTGGGCACGCAGTCCACCGTGCAGGCGAACTGCCAGACGCGCGGCCACAGATGCGCCGCCTCCCGCTCGGCCCAGTGCCGGGCGGTATAGCGCGCGGCCGGGATGCGGCGCAGAATTTCGTCCGAGTGGATCGTATCCATCAATACCCCTCCGGCGTTTCGTAGGCCTCCGGGAAATTGTGCCGGAAGGCCAGCCGCTCGGTCCGCTTGCAGATTTTCCAATCCTTGCCCGCGCGCACGAATGCGTCCTCGAACCAGATGCCGCTGAAGGCGATCTGCCGCCCGCCGCCGGGGGAGGCGAGCGAGATCGGGATCAGCTGAAGCTCCCGCGATGTGGCGCGGTCCCCGTCCAGGGTGATCTCGATATTGGCGATGAAATGCTGATAGGCCGGGACCGGGAAATTCTCGCACACCTTGATGAACCAGGGGCCCACCTCGTCCCGCTTGCCCCTGATCGCGCCGTTCTCCCGCCAGTCGATATCGGCATCCTCGGTGAAGCAGCTGTACCACAGGTCCCAGTCCCGCGTGTCGATGGCCCGCGCCTCGCGGTGCAGCAGGTCCTGGATGCGGGCGCGATCCCGCATCTCGTGAAAATCGCGCACATCCTCCGCGCTCAGCTCCATGTCCCAAGCTCCTCCCCGGCCGTCGGCCGCCGCTTGTGCGGCTTGCCTCTGGGCGGATCATAATCCTAAAGCGCGGCGGAATGCGCGTGGTATCGTCGGCCGGCGGGCGGGAAGAACCGCAGCGTGTCAGGGAGGAATGATGGTTGCCGTCGCTATAGGGACTTGGGGCCTGCAGAACTGGTTCGGCGGCGATTTCGCCCCGGCCATCGATCTCATCCGCCGCGCCGACGAAAAGGGGGTCGACCAGGTGTCGATCACCGACCATGTCGTCATGGGGGAGCATGTCGAGAACTATCCCTACGGCCCGTTCTACAACCCGCTCGATTTCCCCTGGTATGAGCCGATCTCGGTCCTGTCGGCGGCCGCCGCCGTCACCAGGAACATCCGCCTGTCCACGGCGATCCTGATCTCGCCGCTGCGCCCGGCCGTCCTGCTGGCGAAGCAGCTCGCGACCTTGGACGTGCTGTCGCGCGGCCGCGTCGATATCGGCGTCGGCCTCGGCTGGCAGAAGGAGGAATACGAGGCCGCGGGTGTGCCGTGGGAGGGCCGCTATCTGCGCCTGGAGGAGCAGATCAAGGTCTGCAAGCTGCTGTGGGGCCAGGCGCCGGCCAGCTTCTCCGGCGAAACCGTCCAGTTCGACCGCATCCACGCCTATCCCCGCCCGGTGCAGCTAAACGGCATCCCCATCCTGTTCGGCCTGGCCCCCACGGACAAGAATTTCGCGCGCATAGCCGAGCTCGGCGACGGCTGGCTGCCGATGGAGCGCGACGCGGCCAAGCTCGCCGGCCATATCGACCGCCTGCGCCAGGCCTTCGAGACACAAGGCCGCGACCCGAGCCGCATCGCCGTCCGCACCGTCGCCCCCTACGTCTTCCGCGAGGACGGGCTGGCCGACATGGACAGGACTTTGGAAGCCGTGCCGGCGCTGATCGAGGCCGGCGTCACGGTGGTGGAGTTTCACCCGGCCTGGTTCGGCAGGGGTGAGAAGGATTTCGATGCGATCCTGGACGGGATGACGTCGATCAGGTGAGGAGGGCGCATGCCGGAACATCGCATCTATTCGGCCAGCTTCGCGAGCGTCTATCCCCTCTACGTCGCCAAGGCGGAGAGAAAGGGACGCACGAAAGCAGAGGTCAATGAAATCATCCTTTGGCTGACGGGGCACAGCCAACAGACGTTGGACGATCAGCTGGCGAAGAAGACGAACTTCAAGGATTTCTTCGCTGAGGCGCCCCGGATGAATCCCAGCCGATCCTCGATCACAGGCGTGGTCTGCGGCGTCCGCGTGGAAGACGTCGAAGAACCCACCATGCGGGAAATCCGCTACCTCGACAAACTGATCGATGAGCTCGGCAAGGGGAAAGCGATGGAGAAAATCCTGCGCCATGCCCCGCCGCAGCCTGAAGCGCAGAGTCCGAGGGTGCGTCGATGAGCGACGAATGGAATTCCTACCGCTGCCGGGTGGACGGCCAGCCCGCGTCCATCTTCCTCGATATGGGTATAAGGCAATCGGCGCCGGTCTCCGGCTTCGATCAAGGCGCCAACATGGCGTCGAATATGAGGGATGGGGCTGCGAGGTGGGGTAGGGGAGGGGCTGTCGACTTCAGGCCGACCGCCCGATGCTGCGAGGGGGGCTAACGGTGGTGGATGATGCGAGCGGAAAATGGCGCGCGACGTAAATTGGTACCGAAATTTCCGCCGCCGCTTAACAGATCAACTAATCACAAACTACGAGGGT
>DATBAZ010000383.1:0-10713 GCA_036271255.1 Alphaproteobacteria bacterium | reverse complement strand
CCGGGGATCGGCGCCTACTGCGCCAGCAAGGCGGCGATGATCAACTTCACCCATACGCTGGCCAAGGAATGGGCGGCTGACGGTATCCGGGTGAATGCGCTGACGCCAGGCACTGTCGCCACCGATATGATCATGCCGCGCGATCCTGAGCGCCGGGAGAAATTCATAGAGGATATTTCCCGGAACAACCTGATGAAGCGGATTGGCGACCCGGTGGAGATCGCCCGCGCCACCCGTTTCCTCGCCTCCCAGGCTTCGTCCTATATGACCGGCCAGACCCTGATCGTGGACGGCGGCCTATTAGCGTGAGTAATTTGGCATGACCGCCCCGCCGCCATACCCCGAAAGCCGCGATATCCTGAAGGGCAAGACCGTGCTGGTCACGGCCTCGGCCGGGACCGGCATCGGCTATGCCACCGCGACCCGCTGCGCGGAGGAGGGGGCCACGGTCATGCTCTCCGACATCCATGAAAAACGGCTCGGCGACTACGCAGACCGCCTGGAGCAGAAGATCGGCCGCAAGGTGTATCGCCAACTCTGCAATGTTACCTCGAACGACGAGATTACGGCGCTGATCGAGGCGGCGATCGCAGAGATGGGGCGGCTCGACGTGCTGGTGAACAATGCCGGGCTGGGCGGCACTTACGACCTCGTCGACACGACGGACGAGCAGTGGTTGCGGATCATCGACACCAACCTGACCGGCACCTTCCGCTGCATGCGCGCCGCGCTGCCGGTGATGGCGCGGCAGGGCGGCGGGGCGATCGTCAACATGTCCTCGATCTGCGCCTGGCGGGCCGAGGCCGGGCAGACCGCCTATGCCGCGTCCAAGGCCGGCATATTGGCCCTGACCCGCTGCGCCGCGATCGAGGCCGCGCCTGACAATATCCGCATCAATGCCGTGGTCCCCAGCCTGGCGCTGCACCCCTATCTGGAAAAGGTCTCCGACCCGGCTCACCTCCAGAACCTGATCCGCACCAACGAGGCCTTCGGCCGCTCGGCCGAACCGTGGGAGATCGGCAATACCGTCGTCTTCCTGGCCTCGGACTATTCCAGCTACATGACCGGCGAGGCCCTCTCGGTCTCCTGCCGCAGAGCGTGAGGTGACATGAGCAAGCCCCTCTCCGACGAGGCCAGGCGCCTGATCGACGCGCCCAACATCGCGCACCTGACCACCCTGATGGAGGACGGCATGCCCAAGGCCGAGCCGGTCTGGGTCGGGCGCGACGGCGACCGCATCATCGTCTGCACCGACCACCGGTCGATCAAAGGCCAGAATATCGACCGCGACCCGCGCGTGGCGCTCTCGATCACCGATTTCGACAACCCCTACGAGCAGTTGCTGATCCGCGGCCGCGTGGTCGAGGCGCGGGACGACAGCGATCTCGCCATCATGGATGCGATATCGCACAAATATATCGGCACCCCGTTCCCGCGCCGCAAATGGCCCAGCCGCGTCGCCTACTATATCGAGGCCGACGTTGCCCGTTATTACCTGTCACCGCTCAAGCACACCCCACCTGGGAGAAACTAAGATGACCGTTACCTGCACCATTGCCGACAATGTCGCCGAGGTTGTGATGCACAACCCGCCGGTGAACGCGATCACGGTGGGCGATACCTGGAAGATCCACGACATCTTCAAGGAGCTGTCGGCGAGTGAAGACCTGCGCGCGATCATCCTCACCGCCGAGGGCAAGGGCTTCAACGCCGGGATCGACATCAAGGAGATGCAGGCCAACAAGGCGGCCGGCGACGAGTGGAAGCTGATGACCAGCTCGGGCGAGGCCTGCTACCATGCCTTCCACGCGATCTACGAGACGCCGATCCCGGTCATCGCCGCGGTCAATGATTTCTGCATGGGGCTGGGCGTCGGGCTGGTCGGCTCATGCGACATGATCGTCGCCTCGACCAAGGCGCGTTTCGGCCTGCCGGAGGTCGATAACGGCGCGCTGGGCTGCGCCTCGCATCTGGCCAAGCTGGTGTCGCCGATGAAGCTGCGCGAGATGTCGCTGACCTGCAAACCGGCAACGGCCGCCGAGCTCCATGCCTGGGGATCGGTCGCCTATCTGGTCGAGCCGGACGAGCTGATGCCAAAGGCGCGCGAACTGGCGCAGATGATCGCCAAGAAACCGGCAGCGGCGGTGAAGTTCGCCAAGGCGGCGCTGAACCATCTCGACGTGTTCGAGATGCACACGAACTACCGGATGGAACAGGGCTATACCTACCAGCTCAACATCATGGGTGAGGGCTCGAAGGCTCGGAACGCCTTCGTCGAAGGCACCCGTATCATCACGCGGTGAGCGCGATGCTGAAGGGCAAGACCGCCTTCATCACTGGCGGCGCGCGCGGTATCGGCGCCGCCAGCGCCCGCCTGATGGTGGGCGAGGGCGCCAAGGTCGCCATCGCCGATCGGCGGGCCGAGGAGGCGGCTGAGACGGTCGCGGCGCTGAATGCGCTGCGGCCGGATTCGGCCTGCTTCGTACCGTTGGACGTCACCAGCGAGGAAGGCTGGGTCGCCGCCCTGGAACAGGCGGAGGCGGCGCTCGGCCCAATCTCGATCCTGGTCAACAATGCGGCGATCAACAGGGTCGCGACCCTCGATCAGATGAGCCTGGAGAACTTCCGCAAGGTGCTCGACACTAACCTGGTCGGCACTTTCCTCGGTCTCAAATACGGGGCCGAGGCGCTGAAGCGGGCGGGCGGCGGCGCGATCGTCAATTTCTCCTCGGTCCAGGGCATGGAGGGGCGCGGCGGCTTCACCGCCTATGCCGCGTCCAAGTTCGGTATCAGGGGCCTCTCCAAATGCGCCGCGATCGAGCTCGGGCCGCACAATATCCGGGTCAACACCGTTGTGCCCGGGCCGACCAAGACCAAGATGATCGAGCGTCCAGGGTGGAAGGACGAAGACTACGACCGGATGTACGGCAAGTACCCGCTGTCGCGCATGGCCAACGCCGAGGAGGTGGCGCGGATGGTGCTGTTCCTGGCGTCGGATCAGTCATCCTTCTGCACCGGCGGCGACTATGTCGTGGACGGCGGCACCTTGGCCGGAAAGCCGCGTGAATGAACATTCAGCTTTCCTTGACGCGGCGGAAATGACTTAACTGAACGAAACAAGGCTGGGGAGGATAGGGTGAAGTTTTCGATCATTTACGAAGCGCAGATGATAGACACCTCGCGCAAGAACGAGGCGCAGGTCTTCCAGGATATGGCCGACCAGTGCGTCCTGGCGGAGGAGATGGGCTTCGACTGCATCTGGTCGGTCGAGCATCACTGCCTGACCCAATATGCCCACCTGTCCGCGCCGGAAAGCTTCCTGGCCTTCATCGCCGGCCGTACGACCAAGATCCATGTCGGCCATGGCGTGGTCTGCCTTCCGTTCAACATGAACCATCCGATCAAGGTGGCGGAGCGTGTCGCCACCCTCGACATACTGTCACGCGGGCGGCTCCATTTCGGCGTCGGCAAGGGCGGCACCAAGCAGGAGACGGGGGCCTTCGGCACGCCGATGGACCAGGTGACGCCGCAGGTCGATGAATCGATGTATCTGATCCCGAAAATGTGGATGCAGGACGAGATCGAGCATCACGGCCTGATCGATATCCCGTCGCGACCGATCCACCCCAAGCCGTTCCAGGACCCGCATCCGCCGATGTACCTGGCCTGTACCCGCGACGACTCTATCGTGACGGCGGGATCGCGCGGCATGGGTGCGCTGGTGCTGGGCTTTTCGGGCCCCGACGAGATCGCCCGCAAGAACGAGATCTACCGGGAATCCTACAAGAACCGTAAGGCCGAGGACCAGGTCGGCTTCCGCCCGACCGAGCATCTGGCGGCTTTGTGCCCGGCGGTCATTCTCGACGACCGGGAGAAGGCGCGGCGCATCGGCGTGCGCGGCCAGCGCTTCTTCGGCGAGTCGATCCGTTTCTGGTATGCCGGCGGCGACAAGCCCTCGGTCGACGACCTGGATGCCGACGCGCAGATCGCCGAGATCAAGAAGTCGGAGCAGGAGCTGGTGGCCTATCTCGGCCAGGAGAAGATTCCGATCATCGACGCGACGACCAGCAACTATCACATTGAGGAGGATGCTTACGGCACGGTCGACCAGGCGATCCGCTACGTACAGCGGCTGGTCGATGCCGGCGCGGACGAGATACTGTTCATGCTGCAGATGGGCGCCATCCCGCATGAGGTGACGATGGAAACGATCCGCAATATCGGCAAGCACCTGATCCCGCATTTCAGGAACAAGGCTGCCGCCTGAGGTGGCCCAGCCGGTATGGCATGAATGCCGCAAAGTCGGGCCGGATTACGCCGATACGGCCCCGGCCCGCTATATGGTGGAGCGCGATATCGCCGCCCCGCGCCAAGCGGTCTGGGACGTGTTCACCGACGCCGCCACCTGGCCGCACTGGTTCCCCTATGTCGAATGGGTGACCTATGAGGGGAAACAGCCATGGGGCGTCGGCACCATCCGCCGTTCCTCGGTGGCGGGGGCGCTGCACGATGAGACCATGGTGGTGTGGGAAGAACCCAAACGCTGGGGCTATATCATCGACCGCGTGACCGAGCCGCTCTCCAAGGCCCAGATCGAGATCACCGAATTCGACGAAATCCCCGGCGGCACCCGCGTGCGCTGGATCCTGGCCTGCGATCCGCTGCCGGGATTGCTGTTCCTGGCCAAGGACGAGCCGTTCGAGGCTTTCCTGGGCCGTGTGCTGGAGAACGCGCTGGTTGGGCTGGGGGCGTATCTGAAGCGCTAACTACGCCGCCACGATCCCCTTCAACGTCCGCGCGTCGCTGCTGTTCGGGAAGACGAATCCGTCCAGCCGGTCGCGCGGGACGCCCATATGCTCGGCGAGCACGGTCTTCATGACTGCGCGCAGGTCGGTCGTCGGCATCAGGTCGCGGGACTGGTAGAGCTGGCCGTCGGCCAGGCCCGGCCACTGGCCCGCTACCTTGCCTCCGGCGACGGCGCCGCCGGCCAGCAGGGTCACGGTGCCGGTGCCGTGGTCGGTGCCGTTGGTGCCGTTGACATGGGCGGTGCGGCCGAATTCGGTCGCCATCAGCACGACAGTATCCTTCCAGGCCGGGCCCAGCGATCGGCGCAGCGCCACCAGGCTCGCCTGCAGGCCGCCGAGCGCCTGCGCCAGCCTGCCTTTGGCGCCGCCCTGGGCGGCATGCGTGTCCCAGCCCTGGGCGTCAAAGGCGGCGATGCGCGGGCCATTGGGGTCGGCCAGCATCTTGCCCGCCGCCTCGGCCAGAGCCTCCTGCCCCCTATAGGGCGCGGGCTTGCCGTCATCGACCATGCCGGCACTGGCGATCGGCGTATTGTCGGTCCCGATCGCATGGTCCGCGGCGGCGGTGGCCCGGATGCCGTCCGCCAGGGCGGCCGACAGGCGCTGGTCGCCCTGATAGACGGCCTGCACCAGCGTCAGGAAGCTGTCGTTCGCCTCGGGCATATGGGTGGGCGCCCAGGAGGCGACCGGGGTCGGGCCGCGCAGAACCAGGGGGATCGATTGGCCGACCGCCAGGCCGATGCGGCGGTCGCTCCCGCCCATCGCCGTCAGCGCCCGGTTCAGCCAGCCGCTCTCGGTGTCGCGCGCGCTCAGCGTGCCGTTCTCCAGCACGTCCTGCCCGTCGAAATGCGAGCGGTCGCGATAGGGCGAGGCCACGGCATGGATCGGCAGCAGCGCCCCTTCCTTGTACCAGGGCGCGATCTCGGCCAGCGCCGGATGCAGTCCGAAGAAGCCGTTGAGGTCGAAAGCGCCGTCGGTCTCCCCGGGCTTGGCGATGGCGATCTGGGCGCGCAGCGCGGCATAGTCCTTATCGCCGTAAGGCGGCACGACGTTGAGGCCGTCCATCGCCCCGCGCAGGATGATGACGACGAACCGCTTGTCGGTTGGCGCATCGGCCAGCACCACGCGCGGCAGACCGGCGGCCAGCGCCGCGGCGCCGACGCCGGTGAGGAAGGCGCGGCGGGGCAGGATGATGTTTTCGAAGGGCATGTCGAGAGCCATGGGGGCAATTACCTGCGCTGGAATTCGGGGCTGGCGATCAGCAGAGCCAGCGCCTCGGCGGCGCTAGGGGCGTGGTCGATATGGAAGAGGGTGTTCTGGCTCGCGACCGGCTGGATCGTCGCCTTCGCAATGTCGCGCGCGTCGGCTTGGCCCTCCAGCTTCTGGCCGACGGCCATCGCCCATTCGACCCGGGTCATCATCGCCTCGGGTGAGATCCAGCTGTCGGCGGTATCGGGCCAGCCGGCGGGCGAAGGGGCGGTGAACGGCGCCTGCTCCATCTGCCGCAGGCCCATCAGCAGCATCTCGCCGGCCTGGACGTCGGTGATGCCGAAGCTGCGGCAGGCCGAGATGACCAGCTCATTCGGGGTCTTTATCTTGGTCTGCGGCTCGGCCCAGATCTGCGGGAGGCCGATCAGGGTCATCGTTACGGCACGCAGGTCGCCGTCGGTTTCCATATAGGTCCGCGCCAGCGCATCGACCGCCGCCTTGGGCGGATCGTCGGCGACGAAGTGGCGGGCCAGCTTGGTGGCAATGTGGCGTGCCGTCGCCGGCCGCGCGGCCAGATCGTTCATCGCCGTGATCGCTTCGTTCTGCCCGGCTTCACGATAGGTCTTGCCCATCACCGTCTTGTCGCCCGGCTCATGCACGAACGGGCGATAGCGGAACTGGCCGGAATTGGGCTCCTGGGCGTTGGCGATGGACCAGCCGGTCAGGATCTTGGCGAGCTCGGTGACGTCGGTCTGGGTATAGCCGCCGTCGACGCCGACCGTATGCAGCTCCATCATCTCGCGGGCGAGATTCTCGTTGAGGCCGTGCTTGTTCTTCAGGCCGGCCCCCGAATTCGGGCCGATCGACTTGATGTTGTCGAGGTAGAGCAGCATCGCCGGGTGGGCGGCCACCGTCTTCAGCATGTCGCGGAAATTGCCGAATATGTTGGGGCGGATCGCCTCGTTCTCGAAGCCGACGGCGGTGGGAACGACGACCGGGCGCTGGACCGAAACGGTGAAATGGTTCGACCAGAACTGCACCAGCCGTTCGCGGAACGGCGTCGGGCTGTTGGCGGCATCCAGCGTGCGCTTGGCCGCGGCGGCGCGGAAATCCTGCTGCATTGCCTTGCGGAATTCCTTGAAGGCATCGATGTCCGCCTTGCGCTCATGCTGCGCCTTCAGGAATCCGGTGAGCTGCGCCGGCCACGATGCCGTCCCCGCGACCGTCTCGGCAACAAGCTGCCGGCTGAGCCACGCGCGCGGATCCTTTGCGATGGCGTCGAGCTCGCCGGGTTTGGCGCCAAGGCCAAAGCGGTTCGCGGCGATCGAGGCTGCCTTGAGGTCTAACATTCTCTTCGTTCGTCTGATGGGTCGGCATCAGAGTACACGGTGAGGTTACAGTATCCCTGCGTTCACCCGATCTTCATAATTTTCAGTGCCGTTTTACCGATGGATTGTTGCGATTTCAGCATCGCCGCCCATGGATCGTCCGGCAGTTGGGCGAGGCGGCGTGGGATGGTTTCGACCGTGAAATGGCGTGGGTCCAGCACTGGTGTCGCCTCGCGCCAGTCCAGCGGCGTGGCGACCGGGGCGCCGGGGCGGGCGCGGGTGGAGTAGGGGGCGACGGCGGTCGAACCACGGTCGTTGCGGAAGAAATCGATGAAGATCTTGCCCGTCCGCTTGGCCTTGGTCATCACCGTGACATAGCGGTCACTGTCCGCCGCCATGGCAGTGGCGACGGCGCGAGCGAATTCCTTGACCAGCGGCCATTCATGCTGGCGCTTGATCGGCGCAACGACATGCAGCCCCTTGCCGCCCGTGGTCTTGAGGAAGCTTTCGAGGCCGAGCTTGTCGAGATGTTGGCGCATCTCCAGCGCCGCCTCGACCACCCGGGCGAACAGCACGTCCGGCGCGGGGTCGAAATCGAAGATCAGCCGGTCCGGCTTTTCCACATCGTCGGAGCGGCTACCCCAGGGATGGATCTCCAGCACGCCCATCTGCGCCAAGCCGATCAGGCCCTCCTCGCTGTCGATGGTCAGGTACTCGCCGGTGCCTTCCTTCTCCTTGATCGTCACGCTGCCGATGCCGGGCGGCAGGTTCTTCTCGATATGCTTCTGGTAGAAGCAGGCCTTGCCCGTCCCGCCCGGGCAGCGGACGAAGCTGATCGGTCGGTTCGCGATGTGCGGCATCATCCGGTCGGCGACCAGCGCCAGATAGTCGGCCAGGCCCTGCTTGGATAGCCCCGAGTCCGGATCCAGCACCCGCTCGGGATGGGTCAGCGTCACCTTGGCCAGCGCCCTTTCAGCCGCGGTGCTGGGTTTCGCGCTTTCAGCCATGGTCTTGCTCCCGGTTCGCCTTGCTTTCGGCCGCTCGATCGTCACCTCGCGCGCATCCTTGTCCGCGCGCAATCCCTTGAATGAAGCGTGCCGCAACACGCCGTCCTCGGTCCAGTTCAGAAATTCGACCTCGCAGACCAGCTCCGGCTCGACCCAGGTCACGTCGCGACCGGCGCCCGGCGGGCGCTTGGTGAAGGGCGGCGTCTCCCGGGTGATCTTGTCGAACGCCGCGCGCAACGCCTTGACCGAGCCCTCGTTGAAACCGGTCCCGACCCGCCCGGCATACGTCAATACCTTGCCTGCGTAGTAAGCCAGCAGCAGCGAGCCCAGGCCTTTGCCGGCGACGGACGACTTGGAATAGCCGGCGATGATGAACTCCTGCCGCTCGATGCATTTGCTCTTGAGCCAGCTATCCGTACGGCCGGAGCGATAGGGGGCATCGCTGCGCTTCGACACCACGCCTTCCAGCGCCAGCTGGCAGGCCTGGGCGAACACCTTGTCGCCGAGGTTTTCGATATGGTCGCTATAGAGCACGGTGGACTGCGCGCCCAGACCGGCGACCAGGGTCTGGAGGGCAGCCTTGCGCTCGATCAGCGGCTTGGCCGTAAGGTCCTCGCCGTCGAGATGCAGCAGGTCGAAGGCCTGCAGCGCCATCGGATCGCGCGCCTCGCCGGCCAATGTCGCCTGCAGCCTGCCGAAATCGGTGACGCCGGTCTCGCCCATCACCACGACCTCGCCGTCGACCAGCGCCTGGCGGGCATCGAGCTTGGCCAGCGCGCGGGCGACCGGGGCGAAGCGGTTGCTCCAGTCATGGCCGCGCCGTGTCAGCATCGAGACTTTCCCGTCCTCGATCCGGGCCAGCACGCGATAGCCGTCGAATTTGATCTCGTGCAGCCAGCCCTTACCCTCGGGCGGTTTGGCGACGCGGGTCGCGAGCTGCGGCGGGACGAAATCGGGCAGGGCGGTTTTGCCCCGCATCCTGACCGGCTTGCGCTTGGGCTCGGCAGCGTCGGGCTGGTCGTCGGCGGGGCGATTGGACTGCCAGATGCGGTCGTGCTCGCCGGCGATCTCGTCCATCGACCGGCCCGTCGTGATGCTGGTCAGCGCGGTGTCAGTCAGCGGCTTGCCGCCCTCCCGCACCTCTTCGTCGCGCTCCTTGATCAGCAGCCAGTTGTTGCGCTTTTCCTGTGCCGCCTTGCCGCCCATGCGGATCAGCACCCAATGGCCCTTCAGCCGCTCGCCGTGGAGGATGAACTTGAGTTCGCCCTTCCTCAAGCCTACCTTGGCGTCGCCGATAGGCTCCCACGTGCCGTGGTCCCACAGCATCACCGTGCCGCCGCCGTACTGGCCCTTGGGAATGGTGCCCTCGAAATCGCCGTAGCCGACCGGATGGTCTTCGACCTCGACCGCCAGCCGCTTGTCGTGCGGATCGAGGCTCGGCCCCTTGGTGACGGCCCAGCTCTTCAGCACGCCGCCGAGCGCCAGGCGGAAATCGTAATGCAGCCGGGTGGCGGCGTGCTTCTGGACGACGAAGAAACCGTCGCCCTGGGCCTTGACCGGCTCGGCGCCGGAGGGCTCGGCGGTCTTGGTAAAGTCGCGCTTCTCGCGATAGCGCGTCAGCGCCTTCTGGGCTGCGCTCTGCCGTGCCATCAGCGGGCCGCGCGCCGTTTGGCCGGAGCCTTCTTCGTAGGCGCCGATTTGGCAGCCGGCTTCCTGGCGGAGGTCTTGCGGGCCGGCGTCGCCTCGGTCTCGTCATCGCCGGCCAGGCTCCGCTTCAGCGCATCCATCAGGTTGACGACATTGCCCCGCGTGGGCGCGTCCTCGCCCTTGGGGAGCGGCTTGTGCTTCAGCTTGGCGGCCACCAGCTCCTTCACCGCGGCCTCGTAGCTGTCGTTGAACTTGGTGACGTCCAGCGGCGCGGTCTTCTTCTTGATCAGCATCTTGGCCATGTCGAGCTGGTCGTCGTCGATCTCGGCTTTGCCGATCTCCTCGAAGAACGGCGCGGCCTTCTTGACCTCGTCGGCATAACGCAGCGTGTCCAGCACCATGCCCTTGCCGCAGGCGCGGATGGCGGCGAGATGCTCCTTGCCCGAGAACACGATCTCCCCGATCGCGGCGACGCGCGCCGCCTTCATCGCGTCGCGCACCGTCGCGAAGGCAGGCAGTGCCATCTGGTCGTCGGGCACGACGTAATACGGTTTGTCGTAATAGACTGGGTCGATCTCATCGACCGCGACGAACTGGGCGATATCGATCGTGTGCTTGGCGGGCAGGCGCAGCTGGGCCAGCTCGTCCGGATCGATCTCGATATAATGGTCCTTCTCGTACTCATAGCCCTTCACGATGTCCGACCGGTCGACCGGTCCC
>DATBAZ010000382.1:0-3915 GCA_036271255.1 Alphaproteobacteria bacterium | reverse complement strand
AGCGCGTCATCAATGATATCAGGCGCATTTGTGGGGCATCTCACCTGCGTCGCAGATCCCGGCACTAGCGCCTTTACATGTCCGAGGATGAAACCCAGCAACTCGCCCGGCAGATGCTCAAACTTCACGGCGACGCTGCGATCGACGTTGTCATTCAGCAGATCGACGACGCGGCCGACCTGGGGGACGACGGAGCGGTTCTGCTCTGGGCTCAGGTGTTCAACGTCCTGAATGAATGGGAGCGGAGCCGAACCAAGCTGCATTAGGATTATCGGCGAAGGGAGGCCGGTACTCAAAACCTGCCCGTCAGCTACGTTCGTCCTAGGGGCCCTTTAGAAATCAGTCGCCCCCGCCCGAGCCGATCGAGCTGGAAACGCCAACGGCAACCAGGATGCGCTGCAGCGTGCCAGTTCGGTTGACTACACATGCTCGTCGCCCGCCGGGCATAGACGCCGCCGTCCCCAGCGAGCGCCGGCGGGTAGTGACTTCGCGCATCAGGCGAGGCCACTTTCCGCTCACTCTGGCGACTTGGTCGTCGTCGAATTCTGCTGGGTCGTTGCCGAGCTGCCGTCCGGCGCGATGGACTTCTGCTCGCTCGACCGGTTCTCCTGCGAGCCGTACGGAGTGTCGGTGCGATTGTAGGATTTCTGGTCGGTCGTCTGGTTGCCGCTGCTATCCTGGGTATTCTGCGACTTGTTGGCCTGTACCGACTGGCTTCCGTCCGGATTCTGGACCGTGGTCTTTTCCTGCGTGGTCGTCTGCTGATCCTGAGCTGCCGCCAGACCGCTCATGAGGACGAGGGCTGCGGCTGTCGCGGATAATGTCTTCAGCATGTCTCTTCTCCTTGATGTCGGGATAACGCCCTCGCCAGCCAACGCGCGCCCGGCCGAGATGTTCCTGAAGGTCACGCTCGAAATCACAAGAGAATATTAGTAAATCACAGTCCAAACACTGTTAATAATCACGCGCGTTTGTTGGCAATAGAGTGGATCAATACTTCCAATCCGCCGCTTTTTGCTTCCAAAGGAACTTCAATGCGGCGCCCATGTTAGAACCTGCACGCCATTGAGCAGTCAAACCGGCAGTCCTTCGAGACTAGCCGGACAAGCAGGGGAATATAATGACAGACACAATAGGTTCCGGCGCCGACGGATCGGCGCGGGGGGGCGGAGCTACGTCCGGCACCCGGCCCAACGCCCAACAGGGGGACTCCGGCTTGAGCGCTGGTGGATCCGGCGCGGGCGGCTCCGCTCAGGACTCCGGCGGGGCGCATGGGCTGCTGGACGAGGCGAAGACACAGGCCGGCGCCCTGGCCGACGACGCGCGCTCCTCGCTGGAATCCGCGGCGGCCGACGGCAAGGACCAGATTGCCGACCGGCTGGAGGATGCCGCCAAGGCGATCCATAAATCAGGCGAGCAGCTCGAAGGCCAGCAGGACTGGCTCGCCGGTCTGGTCGAGCGCGGCGCCGATGAGCTTTCCGGCTTCGCCGCGACCCTACGCGGCAACGACATCCAGGGGCTGATGGGCAGCCTCGAGGATCTCGCCCGGCGGCAGCCGGCGGTCTTCGTCGGGGCCGCGATCGCCGCCGGCTTCGCCATGACCCGGTTGGGCAAGCTGGCGGCCTCCGGCCTCACCAACGACGACCTCCCCGAGCTTCCGGAGGTGCATCTTGGCAACCCGGCTTGAGGGCGCTCCGACGCTGGGCGAGACGGTCTCCGGCCTCGCGGCGGACGTCCAGGATCTGGTGCGGGGCGAGATACGCCTCGCCCGTGCCGAGCTGGACCAGAAGCTGCATCATCTGATCGGCGCGGCGATCGGCCTGACCGGCGGCGCGCTGGTCGGCTTCGCCGGCCTCGTCGTCCTGCTGGAGGGCGTCGCCGCGGCGCTCGCGCTGGTCATGCCGGCCTGGACCGCGCTGCTGATCGTCGGCGTGATCATCGGGTTGGTCGGCGCGGCACTGGTCCGGTCCGGGCTCGCGCTGATCTCGCTGAAAAACCTCTCGCCAGACCGCACGGCGGCGAACCTGCAAAAAGACGCACATCTGATCAAGGAGCACACATGATGAGCGACGTATCGATCGAGCAAGACCTGATCGAGCGCGATCTGGCGCAAACCCGCGCCCGTATGGACCGCCGCCTCACCGATCTGGAGCAGCGGCTTTCGCCCGGCCAGGTCCTCGACGACCTGATGACGTATTTCCGGGGCAGCGAGGGCGCCGAATTCGGGCGCAACCTGATGGCCAGCGTTCAGGACAACCCGATGCCGGCGGCGCTGACCGGCATCGGCCTCGCCTGGCTGATGGCGTCCAGCACCCATATTAGGTCCAACGGCGCAGCAACCCAGCCCCGCGCCGCCGCGGAGGCTCCGCGCGAGCGCCACGAGGATCTGGAGTTGCGCGTGCTTAGCGCCGGCGGCGCGATCTACCGGCTGCCGGATGAATCGGAGGAAGACCACCGCACCCGCATCGATGACGCGCGCGGCAGTGCGCTTGGCCTCAAGCGTCAGGCGGAGGAAAATGCCGAATCCTTCGCGACCCGCATCTCCGATGCGCTGGCCGACGCCAAGCAGGCCGCCACCGAGACGCTCCATGACCTGCGCGACAGCGCCACGGAAACGATTGACCGCCTGAAGGAGAGCACCGGGACGGCAGGCCAGGGCGCCGCCGCAATCCGGCACGCGACGACGGGCCTGATCTCGACCCTCACGGGCAATCCCGTAGCGCTGGGCGCCATGGGGCTGATGGTGGGCGCCGTGCTGGGAGCGCTGGTCCCGCAGTCGGAAGCGGAAGAAGCTGCGCTCGGCGGTATCGCCGGGCAGGCCCGCAAGGCCGCGACCGACCTGGCGCAGCAAGCTGCCGACAAAGGCGGCCAGATCGCGCAGACGCTGGTCGATGCCGGCCTGGAAAGCGCAAGGGGTCAAGGACTGACCGGCGACAAGCCGATGGCTGAGTTCCTTAAGGACGCCAGAAGCGGTGACTTGGCCGATGCCGTCAAGGAGGTGGCGCAGGATGTGATCGGCGCCGGCGGTCAGGCCCTGCGCGACGCCGGACCGGAGGGAGAAGGCAAGGACAAGAACGATCCAACAGAAGGAGGCGGCGGCCAAGGGAACCGGACTGAAGGCGATGCCGGTGCACAGCGCGCCGGCGAGAGGACACCGCTCACATCCGGCTAGCAAGCACTGCGCGCGCCGGCCGCCTCCGCTTGTCCGCCGCCTCAGTTAGGGGCACTCGTACGATCAGGTGAACTCGGGTTACACCGAAGGGAGCCCGGTCCTATGAGCCCGCATCACTATGAACGCTGGCCGCAACGGCTTGATACAACCAGTCCGTCCGGCTATTGGGGCCAGCCAACCATAGGGGAGCAAACACAGCAGCATTGGGAGACTTTAATCTTCGTCAACTTGTGTAAAATCAGCGAGGGCCATACCCTTCACCGGAATGCTAAATAAACTTCAATAAAATTGCAGTCTTTGCAGTGGCCGACCTTGATTGATGCGAGCTGCTGCGAGGGGATGTCGAGTTCAGGGGTAAGCCCTAAGCCCGGGGGTAAAAAGCATGTTCGTATTGCTGGTGGAAGATGACCCCCTGATTCAGGGCGTTCTAGCCGATTGTCTCCAAGAAGCCGGCTTTGATACCGAAACCGCCCGGACTGCCGAGGAAGCGCTCGAGATTGTCGAGCACAAGAAAGACGAGCTCCGGCTGCTGATCACCGACATACGCATTGACAGTGCAGACGGCAAGACAGGCTGGGACGTCGCCCAATACGCCAGACAGATTAGCCCCGAATTGCCGAGCATCCACATGAGCGGCGACAGCGCTTTTGAGCGCCAATCCAATGCCTTACCCGACAGTATCTTCATGATGAAGCCGTTTCGCATCGCGACGCTGCTGGATCTGCTAGCGAAGGTCATCAGCG
>DATBAZ010000381.1:0-4349 GCA_036271255.1 Alphaproteobacteria bacterium | reverse complement strand
TCCGGCGCATCATCGTCATCGTTCCATGCTGGATGATGGCGTTGCGCTCGTTGCGGGTGATCATGCCGATATTGAAGAAGCCGGCATATTCCCAGTTGCACATCGTCTTGAACAGGTCGCCCTTCCAGTCGCGGTAATCCTGCGGCGACTGGACCAGCCCGACCTTCGGATTGCCGAAATGCGGCACCATCGCCGACAGCCAGTCCGGATCGACCGTGTAGTCGCTGTCGATCACCGCGATGATCTCGGTATCCGGCGCGCTCTCGCGCAGCGCGAAGTTCAGCGCCCCGGCCTTGAAGCCCGGCCAGTTGGCCAGATGGAAGAAGCGGAAGCGCGGGCCCAGGGTGGCGCAATGCGCCTCCAAGGGCTTCCACACCGCGTCGTCCTTGGTGTTGTTGTCGATGATCAGGACTTCGAAATTGTCGTAATTCAGCCGCGCCAGCGCATCCATGGTCTCGATCACCATGTGCGGCGGCTCGTTATAGCAGGGGACATGGATCGAGACCTTGGGCCCGCCCATCATCGGCGCGTGGCGTTTCGGCTTGATCAGACGCCGCCACTGCGAGCGGAACATCAGCTCCGTGATCTCAAGCCCGTCCGCCAGGATGACGCCGAACAGCACCACCTGCATGCTCATCATCACGTACCAGACGGCGCGCAGGCTCGGGTCGTAGGCGGCGTGGTTGACCTGCACCCAGGTCCAGACCAGCAGCGAGGCGACGGCCTGGATCAGCAGCGGGAAGAAGATCAGCCCGCCGGCATTGATGTCCTTTCGCCGCCACAGGAACCAGCCGACGATCGGCAGGGCCAGCAAGGTGGAATAGGCGGTCAGCGCCTTCCAGTTGCGGATCTCGACCAGCGACCCGGTCATCGGGACTTTCTCGTGACGCTGGGCGTCGAACAGGCCCCAGGCGTAGGCCTGCTCGTCGGCACGCTTCCACGGCTGGTCGAACGCCTCGACTATATTATAGCCGGGGATGCCCTGGACCGGCTCGTCCAGCTGCTCCTCCCGGGCGCGGTTCAGGAAATTGCGTATGAAGGCGGCCTCGTTGACCCGCGACGGCTCGGCGCCACCCAGCCATGGCCCATCGGAGGGCCAGCCGACCTCGCCCAGGATGATCGGCTTGCCGGGATATTTCTCCGCCAGCATGGCCCGCACCTTGAATATCTGGTCGATCGCCTGATTGACCGGGATCGAATCCCAATAGGGCAGGATGTGGACGCAGATGAAATCGCTCGCCTCGGCCAGCTCGGGGTGCTTGAACCACGGATCGCTGCCCTCGCAGGCGAAGACCGGAACCGGCCGGCGGCGGGTCGCGTCCTTCACCTTCTTGATCGTGGCGACAACCTGATCGGGCGTCAGGCTGTTGGTCATGATCTGCTCGTTGCTGACGATCAGGGCTTTGACGTTCTTGTTGTGCTTCCACATGTCGATCAGGCTGCTGATCTCCATGTCGTCGTGGTTCGGCCCGTCCTTGTTGCCGTTCACAGCCGCGCCGGCGATGACGTTCAGCCCGTATTTGGCGGCGATGCGCGGGATGTTCTCGAAGCCGTTCAGCGCGTCGTAGGTGCGCACGCCGTCGGTGACGCGCGAGACCAGCGCCATGTCGCGGTCGATCTGGTCGACGGAGGGGTACTTCTTGTCGTGCGGCCCCTGGTCGGCCTGATAGGGCGTGAACGACACGCTCGCGATCATGCCGTCCCACGAGCGCTGGGCGACGGGCCGGTTCAGCGCATACCAGGCGCCGAAATTAATGGCGACGACGATCGCCAGCGCGATGATCGCTTTGATCCGCATCAAGCTTCAAACCCTAACACAGGGAACCCGTTCCAAAGGGCAATGCCGGGGATATAGGTGGCCAATATGGCGATACATTGACCATTCCACGCCGGGATTGTGATTGTCGAACTATCACTTCAACCGGCTGGAAAATCAAGGATTCCGCTGGAAAGCAGATGTTCGGTTCGATGGCTGCTCGCGCGGGAGGCCCCACTAACCCCATCACCGTCATGGCCGCGCTTGACCCGGCCATCCACGCGGTTCCGCCTGCGCCGGTTTTCGGCTTCTGCACTATCGGCGCTCCGCGGATGCCCGGGTCAAGCCCGGGCATGACGATATAGGAAGATCAAGAAGCCGACAGACCTTACTGAGAAGACGTAGCCTCAGGCCTCGACGATCCGGAACGGGAAGCCGGCCGCGGCGATCTTTTCGGCGATGGAGTCGCGGTGAAGCCCGTCGCGGGTCTCGATCATGATGTCTACGACCGCGTTCTTGGCCGAAATGGCTGTGGACAGGCGGTTGTGCATCACCTCGATGATGTTGCCCCCGGCATCGCCGATGATGCTGGACACTTTGGCGAGCGAGCCCGGCCGGTCGGTGAGCTCGACATGGAACACCGAGATGCGGCCGCCGCGCGACAGCTCACGCAGGATGACCGAGGCGAGCAGGCGGGAATCGATGTTGCCGGCGGTCAGCACCAGCCCGACCTTGCGCCCGGCGAAGCGTTCGCGGTTGCCCATCAGCGCGGCGAGACCCGCCGCCGCCGCGCCCTCGACCACCGTTTTCTCGACCTCCAGCAGCAGGGCGACGGCATGCTCCAGCGCGGCCTCGTCGACCAGTACCATGTCGGTGACCAGCGCGGCGATGATCGCGCGCGTGCGCTCGGCTACATGCTGGACGGCGATGCCCTCCGCCACCGTGGCGCCGCCCGAAATGCCGGTCTCGCCTTTGATGGCGCGGTACATCGACGGATAGAGCGCGGTCTGCACGCCGTGGATCTCGATCTTGGGATTGATCGCCTTGGCGGCGATCGCCATGCCGGAGATCAGGCCGCCGCCGCCGATCGGGATGATCATCGTGTCGAGATCGGGCGCCTTCTCCAGCATTTCGAGCGCGACCGTGCCCTGGCCGGCGATGATCCTGGCGTCGTCATAGGGCGGAACGAAGGTGAGGCCCTCCTCCCGGCATATTTTCTCGGCGAAAGCCGCTGCTTCGCTCAGCACCTCGCCCTCGATCAGCACGCGGGCGCCGTGGTCCTGCGTGTGCTGGATCTTGTTGAAAGGGGTGCCCTTGGGCATCACGATCGTGGCCGGAATGCCCAGCCGCGCGGCGTGATAGGCGACGCCCTGGGCATGGTTGCCGGCCGACATGGCGATCACGCCGGCAGCGCGTTCCGCCTCGGTCAGCGACAGCAGCTTGTTCAGCGCCCCGCGCTCCTTGAAGGAGGCGGTGAACTGCAGGTTCTCGAACTTCAGCCACACCTCGCAGCCGGCGATGGCGGACAAGGTGCGCGACTGCCGCATCGGCGTCCGCATCACCTGTCCCGCGATCGCGTCCGCGGCGTTCCGGATGTCCCCTAGCGTGACCGGGGGCAGCGTGATCGTGGTGTTTGCCCCGGGGGCAGCCTCAGGCTTCGGCTGCGACTTTGGCCGCGCGTTTGCGGGCATTCGGATCCAATTCCCTTTTGCGGAGGCGGATGGACTTCGGGGTCACTTCCACCAGCTCGTCATCGCCAATATAGGCGATGGCCTTCTCCAGTGTCATGCGGATCGGCGGGGTCAGCCTGACCGCCTCGTCCTTGCCGGCGGCGCGGATGTTGGTCAGCTGCTTGCCCTTGATCACATTCACTTCCAGGTCGTTCTCACGGCTGTGCTCGCCGATGATCATGCCTTCATACACGTCGACCTGGGGCTCGATCATCATCGGGCCGCGATCTTCCAGGTTCCACATGGCGTAGGCGACAGCCACGCCGGGGGAGTTGGAGATCAGCACGCCGGCGCGCCGTCCCGGGATCGTACCACGGAAGGGTGAATAGGCGTGGAAAAGCCGGTTCATGACGCCGGTGCCGCGCGTGTCGGTCAGGAACTCGCCGTAATAGCCGATCAGGCCGCGCGACGGCGCATGGAAGACCAGCCGCAGCTTGCCGCCGCCCGAGGGCTTCATCTCGACCAGGTCGGCCTTCCGTTCGGCCAGCTTCTGCACGACGGTGCCCGAGAATTCCTCATCCACGTCGATGACGACTTCCTCGATCGGCTCCAGCCGCTGCCCGGTCACGGGATCGTTCTGATAGACGACGCGCGGCCGGCTGATCGACATCTCGAAGCCTTCGCGGCGCATCTGCTCGATCAGGATGGCGAGCTGCAATTCGCCGCGCCCGGCGACCTCGAAGGCATCCTTGCCGCCGGTCTCGCTGATGCGCAGCGCGACATTGCCCTCGGCCTCGCGGAACAGGCGGTCGCGGATCATGCGGCTGGTCACCTTGTCGCCTTCGCGGCCGGCCAGCGGGCTGTCATTGACCGAGAAGGTCATGGTGATGGTGGGCGGGTCGATCGGCTGGGCCGGGATCGCC
>DATBAZ010000380.1:0-8849 GCA_036271255.1 Alphaproteobacteria bacterium | reverse complement strand
TGCTGACCATCCTGGCCGCCGACGGCACCACAGTGCTGGACACGATCCAGCTGGCCGGCAATTTCGCCGGCAAGTTCTTCCACCTGTCGGACGGCGGCAGCGACGGCACCTACGTCACCGAGGACAGCACGCCGTGCTATCTCAGGGGCACCTCGATCCGCACCGCCGCCGGCGACCGGCGGGTCGAGGATCTGCGGATCGGCGACCTGATCGTGGCCCACGGCGGCGAGGCGCTGCCGCTCAAATGGATCGGCCGGCGGGGCTATCGCGACTGGCTGTCGGTCGGCAACGCGGAGGTTCAGCCGATCCTGTTCAAGGCCGGATCGCTGGCCGACGGCATCCCCGCCCGCGACCTTTACGTCTCGCCCGAGCACGCGATGTTCCTGGACGGCATGCTGGTGCCGGCGCATCTGCTGGTCAACGGCCGGTCTATCGTGAAATGCGAAGGCCGCGACGACATCGAATATTTCCACCTGGAATTCGACCGCCATGTCGTGATCTTCGCCGAACGGGCGGCGGCGGAAAGCTTCGTCGACGACGACAGCCGCATGCTGTTCCACAATGCCGACGAATATCGCCGCCTCTATCCGAACGAGCCGCGCCGGCGCTTTGCCGAATTCTGCGCCCCGCGCGTCGAGAACGGACCCGGCCTGACGGCGCTGCACCAGGCGCTGGCCGCCCGGGCACGCCGCCTCCGGCTGAGCGGGAAGGCCATGGCGTGGGAGCGGCGGGGCAAGGTCGAGCTCCGGACCCGCACGATGGTGGCCGGCTGGGCCTATTCAGGCGCCGATGCCGGGCCGCAGGCACTGGCGATCCTGGCGAACGGCGCCGTCGTCGGCCGCGTCATCGCCGACCGTTACCGCAGCGACCTGGCAGCGGCCGGCATCGGCGAGGGCTGCCACGGCTTCCAGTTCATCCTGCCGAAAGGCCTGGCCCAGGACATCGATCATCGCATCGAGGTGCGGCGGGAAGTGGATTGGTCGCTGGTATGAAACCGTAGGATGGGTAGAGCGCAGCGAAACCCATCATCTGGTGCGCGGGATGATGGGTTTCGCTGCGCTCTACCCATCCTACAAACCTACCCCCTCACCCAGGTCACATGCCCCATCTTGCGGCCCGGCCGGATGTCCGGCTTGCCGTAGAGGTGAAGGTGCGCTTCCGGGTCGGCGACGTATTTTTCCCAGTCGAGCGCGTCGTCACCGATCAGGTTGATCATGCGGCTGCGGCGCCAGGTGGTCGTGCCCAGGGGCAGGCCGCAGACGGCGCGGGCGAGTTGCTCGAACTGGCTGGTGGCGGCGCCCTCGATCGTCCAGTGGCCGGAATTGTGTGGGCGCGGCGCCAGCTCGTTGACCAGCAGGCGGCCGTCGCGCGTCTCGAACATCTCGACCGCCAGCACACCGACATAATCCATGTCGCCGGCGACGGTAGCGGCCATGCGCTCGGCCGCGGCGGCAAGCGCCGGCGGGATGGCGGCGGGGACGATCGTCTCCGACAATATGTGGTTGCGGTGGCGGTTCTCGACGGCGGGATAGGCGGCGATGACGCCGTCCTGGCCGCGCGCCAGCACGACCGAGATCTCGCGCACGAAATCGACGAAGCCTTCCAGGATGGCGTCGTTCGTGTTCAGGCTGGCCCAGGCCGTGGCGGCATCGTCGTTCGGGCCGATCTTGACCTGGCCCTTACCGTCATAGCCGAAGCGATTGGTCTTCAGCACCGCCGGCCGGCCCAGCCGGTCCAGGGCCACGTTCAATTCATCGAGGTTCGTGACAGCGGCCCACGGCGCGGTAGCGAAGCCGAGCTTGTTCACCTCGCTCTTCTCCGCCGTGCGCACCTGGGTCACGGCCAGGCATTCGGGCGACGGGAAGAACGGGCGGCGCGCCGCGAGAAACTCGGCGGTGGCGAGCGGGACGTTCTCGAACTCCAGGGTCACGACGTCGACCGCGTCGGCGAAGGCGGCGAGCGCGGCCTCGTCGCCGTAATCGGCGACGGTCTCGGCGGCGCAGACCTGGGCGCACGACCCCCCTGCCCCCTCAGGCGTGAAGACATGGACGCGGTAGCCGAGCCGGGCGGCAGCCATCGCGGTCATGCGGCCGAGCTGGCCGCCGCCCAGAATACCGATCGTTCCGCCGGGGGGGATCACCCCGCCGGACGCTGCCCTCTTGGTGGTGGTCATTGTGTCGGGTCGGTTGGGGTGTCCGCGACGGCGTCGGTCTGGGCGCGCCGCCAGGTTTCGAGCTTCGCGGCAATGGCCGCATCGTTCAGCGCGACGATCGACGCGGCAAGGATACCGGCATTCTTAGCGCCCGCCGTGCCGATTGCGAGCGTGCCGACGGGCACGCCGCCGGGCATCTGGACGATGGAGAGCAGGGAGTCGAGGCCGGACAGGGCCTTGGATTCGACCGGCACGCCCAGCACCGGCAGGGTCGTCATCGACGCCACCATGCCGGGCAGATGGGCCGCGCCGCCGGCGCCGGCGACGATCACCCGGATGCCCCGATCCTTCGCGGACTTGCCATAGGCGACCATGCGGTCGGGGGTGCGATGGGCGGGCACGATTTTCGCTTCGTGCGGCACGCCGAGCTCGCCCAGCATCTCGGCGGCATGGCGCATCGTCGCCCAGTCGCTCTGGCTGCCCATGATGATGCCGACCAAGGGCGCTTCGGATGGTTTTTCGTTATTGGCGGTCATCAGGCGATGATATCCGGCAGAAGCTGGCTTTCCACTTTGGCGATCAGATCTTTCAATACCAGCTTTCGCTTCTTCATCCGCTGCAGCTTGAGCTGGTCATAGGGAGCCTGGTGGGCGAGATGGTCGATGACATCGTCGAGGTCACGGTGCTCGGTCTTAAGCTCGTCGAGCTTACGACGCAGCACTTCCTCTTCGCTCATTTCGATCAGCCATAGTCCCATGCCTCGAAGGGCCGGGAAATTAGCACAACAGGGATGGGAGAGAAACAGGCCGTGGCGTCGCCGTAATCGGGTCGGGCCCCGGTTGCGGCCTTGGCCCGGCCGCGGAGGCTTGGCCGGTCGAACGGGCGACGGTGGCAGGCGAGATTTCGGGAGTTTCGACTTCAATCGCAAAATCATTTTCGTCCTGGCGCGAAATCCGGAACGCCGGCTTGGAATTACGATTTTCGATACACCCTCAAGCCCTGCATGCCGGGCGAGTACCGCGACAAGGATAAAATTTTATTTTTAGCGTTCTTCCGATTATTCGCCCGGAAACAATGAGATTCTTAGATGTCCTTGAAATATTGGCCGTCTTCCGCTATGTAGGGCCTACATCACGTTCCGTTGGGTTCTACTATTCCGTTCGCCGCTGCCCAGCGGCCGTCGACCTGGTTCTCCCGAATGAATGCGATCCAGTCTGCTACTTCGGCTGGCTGCAACCTCTCTTCAGGAGACAAAAAATGGCCTCAGGCACAGTTAAATGGTTCAACCCCACTAAGGGTTTCGGGTTCATCCAGCCGGATGACGGCTCGAAGGACGTCTTCGTGCATGTGAGCGCGGTCGAAAAGGCCGGCATCCGCTCGCTGCAGGAAGGCCAGAAGGTGGATTTCGAGATCGAGTCCGGCCGCGACGGCCGCTCGTCCGCGATCGACCTGCGCGTCTGACGATCAAGGGCTGCCGTTCCCCGGCAGCCCTTTTTTATAAAGGTCTATGCCAGCGCCCCTGACCGGCAGTCGATTTCTCAGATCGCCTCGTACCGGCTGTTGCGCACCCGGACCATCTTGCGGCAGCTCGGGCAGTCCAGCTCTTCCTGGTAATGGGTGGCGGACATGTTGGCCCCGCAATGGGGGCAATGGCCGAAATAGAGGCCGCGATCCACCTGCGGGCGGACGAAGAAGCCGCTGTAGAAGCTGCCCAGGAAGACGGCCACACCGACGGCGACCCAAAAGCCGCCGACGCCGCAGATAGCCACGCCGGTCACCATCAGCATCCACTCGACGGAATTCGGCTTGTGCAGCCCTTTGCGATCCTCGGGCACGAATTTCGCCTCGGTCGATCTGGTCTCGCTCACTGATCCTGTCCTATCATTCGGTCCTGCTTGACTATGATGGCACAATGTGGTGCATCATGCCCGCCGTCAAGGGACGTTGGAGAATAGCATGACCGCCGAGACCCATTCGCACACCGGAGAGCTGGCCAAGGCGCGCTCGCTGCGGAAGGTCGCGATCGGCCTCGCCATCGCCGCGGTTGCGGTTCTGGTCTATGGTTTCGGCATGAAATGGGCCGCCCCCTACCAGGTCGCAGCCGGCGCCGCCGCCTATGTCTGCATCGAGTGGCAGCGCCATATCGGCAAGAAGATCAAGCAGTTCGGCGGCTGAGGCCGCCATCCGGCACTGTTACGCCGCCTTGCCCTTCTTCGGCATGGCGATGAAGCTTTGTTCCTTCACCGCGATATCCTCACCGCAGCTCGGGCAATCGATCTGGGTCTGATAGTGCGTGGCCGATGCCTCGGCGCCGCAATGCGGGCATTTGCCGATATAAAGGCCGCGATTGATCTTGGGCGGAATGAAGAAGGCGCTGTAAAGCGAGGCCAGCACCAGCGGCACGCCGACGATCGCACCCATCCAGCCATAGGCGCACGCGGCAAGGCCCAGCAAGGTGCCCAGTATCTCGATGGCGTTCATGCGCGCCAGCCACTTGGTCGGGTTCGGCTGGAACGGCGCGGGGGTCGATTTCGGTTCGGTCACGGACATGTCCTCAGGTGGCCGGATGGCCGCTGAGCGCCTTGTAGACCACGAAGGCGCCGGCGATCAGGTTCACCAGGTGGAAATATTTGTGCATTTCCTTGGGGATCGGCGGATAGGCCGTCGCCATCGGCTGGGTGAAGGTGAGCAGCGCGGTCGCGGTCGTCCAGAACAGCCACAGATCGACCGTGCTGGTCGCCAGCGCGGTCAGCACGCCGGCCCACAGCCCTTCCTTGTCAGCCGAGTAATGGAAGGCGGCCACCGGCCAGGGCGACATGGTGCCGTTCAGGTACTTGCCGATGCAGAACGGCACCTCGGCTACCAGCGCGCCCAGCCATATGGGGTGGAAGAAGAAAACGGTCTTCTTCTCGGCCCCGACCGTGACGCGGCTGGTGAGCGTGAGCTTCAAGGTCGTGAGCAGCGTGAAGAACGCGACCACGGCCGCGGGCAGATACCAATCGAATTGCACGTCGTTAACCCAGGTCCAGAGATTTCATTTGAAGGCCTTGTCAGGCGGCGACGGCATCCGCCGGCAGGCTGCCCGAAGCGGGTTTGACATCGCCATGCGCACCCTTCGGCGGCGCCTCGAAGGTCTCGCCGGGGCGCCCGAACAGGACGATGAATTTGTCCTTGAACGTCGGCGCATGCCACAGATCGCGGGCCAGGAAGGAGTATTCCCAGAACAGCACCTTGATCGGGTTGTTCTGGCTGAGCGTGACCGTCCAGCCGGTGAACGGCACCTTCACCTTGGTGTCTTCCCGCAGATGGTGGGTGATGCCGTAGATCAGCTTTTCCTCGGTCGCGTTCTGGTAGGTGCCGAACACGTGATCCCAGAAGTTCAGCGCGCCGCCCAGGTTCCGGTCCATATAGATCGGGTTGCGGGCGTGGTGGACGCCATGGATGGTCGGCGAGACGAAATACGTGTCCCACCAGCCCCAACGGCCGAAGCGCGCCGTATGGGCGATCAGCTGGATGCCGGCCAGGATGGTGAACAGGAACAGCACGCCCGGATGGAAACCGACAGCCGCCAGAGGGACATAGACGATCACTTTCGGCACCCACTCCAGCAGATGGAAGCGCTGCGCCGTCGTGAAGTCGAACTCCTCCGAGCTGTGATGCACCGAATGGTCGGCCCAGAAGAGGCGCATCTCATGCATCATGCGGTGGAAGAAATAGGACCAGAACTCGGCCGCCAGCACATAGGCCGGCAGGGTCCACCAAGTGAGCGGGATACGCCAGTGGCTGTGCTGATAGGCCACGAAGCCGAGCAGCAGCATGACGCCGGCGCCGAAGGTGCGCAGCGTCAGGTTGTAGATCGACGTCGTCATCAGATTGGCGATGGCGTCCTTGGGCAGCAGGTCGCGCTCGATACCGGCCTTCCTGGCGGTCCACCATTCGGAGGTGCGCAGCAGCAGCTCCGCCCCCATCAGCAGGGCGACGAAAATGACGATGCCGCCCGACCAATCCACCATCAGATGCTGGACCTGGGGCAGCCCGACCGATTCATTCAACAGCTTGTCGAACATTCCGCTTCCTTCCCGCCAGGGCCCGCGAGGGCCAAAACGCTTCTTTCCGCTCAACCTCACCATATGGCGCGACAGTGTGTTGCGTCAAGCCGCTTGGACCGTAGCCGAATGGGGTTGCTGTTACACACTATGTCTGCTCAAACAGCAGTAACCCGCAAACAAAACACAGCGCACGCGGGTGATTTGGGCAGAGTATCGAGATCATGGCGGGCAAGACGATCGGCATCCTGACCAGCGGCGGCGACTGCGCCGGCCTGAACGCCGTCATCCGCTCCGTGGTCCACCGCGCCGACCATTACGGCTGGCGGGTGCTGGGCATCCGCGACGGCACGATGGGGCTGCTGGACCGGCCGCTGCGCTATACCGAGTTCGACCTCGCCTCGGTCGACGGCACGATGATGCGGCTGGGCGGCACGATCCTGGGCACCACCAACAAGGGCAACCCGTTTGCCTTCCCGATGCAGGGCGGGCGCGGAGTCAAGGACCGCAGCCAGGAGATCATCGCCGGCGTGCGCGAGTTGGGGCTGGACGCGGTGATCGGCATCGGCGGCGACGGTTCCTTCGCCATATTGCGCCGGCTGGCGCAGCAGGGCCGCATTCCGCTGGTCGGCGTGCCCAAGACGATCGACAACGATATCGGCCTGACCGAGACCTCGGTCGGGTTCGACACCGCGGTCACTGTGGCGACCGAGGCGCTGGACCGGCTTCAGCCGACCGCGGCATCCCACGCCCGCGTCATGGTGCTGGAGGTGATGGGCCGCGACGCCGGCCATATCGCGCTGCATGCCGGCATCGCCGGTGGCGCCGACGTCATCTTGCTGCCGGAAATCCCCTACTCACTCGACAGGATCGCGCAGAAGATCGATACGCTGCGCCGCATGGGCCGCAATTCGGCGCTGGTCGTGGTGTCCGAGGCGGTGCGCACGTTGGAGGGCAAGCTGCTGAAGGTCGAATATCGCGGCGGGGCGCGGCGGCTGGGCGGCATCGGCCACTATTTCGCCAACCTGATCTATGACGCGACCGGCGCGGAGACCCGCGTTACCGTTCTGGGCCATGTCCAGCGCGGCAGCCCGCCCTCCGCCCAGGACCGGCTGATCGGGACCGCCTTCGGCGTCCATGCGGTCGACCTGATCGCCGAGCATAAATTCGACCGGATGGTGGCGTGGCAGAACCGCCGGGTCGTCGACGTGCCGCTGGCCGACGCCATCCAGCGCTATCAAGCCGTTGATATCAATAGCGGATTGGTGCGGACTGCGCGGGCATTGGGAATCTGTTTGGGCGACTGACCCCGGCGCGCCCGAAAGTGGGGCCGGATAAGTGAAAATCAAGACTTAACACCGCGCCTCAGAGTGATAAGGTTTTGGGTAACGGGTTCTCGAAACCCGCCTTCCACCAATCCGGAGGTGCCTCGATGTCTCTTGAGTCTCATGTTTCAGCCCTGCGCACGAAACACGCCGACCTCGACCGGACGCTCGATCACGAGCAGAACCGACCTGCTCCGGACAGTATGGCGATCAAGAAACTCAAGATGGAGAAGCTGAGGCTTAAAGAGGAGATAGAGCGCCTCGGCCACCATTGACCATCAAAACGGCGCCGATCGGCGCCGTTTTCGTTTTCAGGGCCGAGAAGAGCTTTTAGCCACAGATTGCGCAGATTTCACAGATGATGAGTTTCGCTGCGCGGCCGCCCGCCGCCGAAGGCGGTAACATTCAGATCAATCTGTGAAAATCTGTGTCATCTGCGGCTAATTCTTAAGTCGGGTCGATGCTCCCCTCCGCGATCTGGCGCAGCGCGGTCAGGCTGGGGGCGAAGAAATATTCGCCGCCGCGGGTTTCGACGAACTGGGGCAGGTTGGCGCAGATGAAGGGGGCCATGTCGCCCGCCGGATCGGCCGGGATGACGAACTTGGCGCCGGGGCGCCGCAGCCCCACCAGCGGGTCGGTGTCGTTGCCGGCGTTGAAGCTGGAGCCGTACTGCACCCATTGCTGCTGCACGAACTCGAACTGCCGGAACAGGCTGGAGCAGATGGCGATGAAGATCACGCCGTGCTCGCTGGTGTCGTCGATGGCGTCGGGGTCGCCGTAAGGCAGGCCGCGCCGCATGATCCGCCGCCGGTTGGTCAGCGCCGAATCCGGATTGGCGCCCGGCGTGCCGAAGCTGGGTTCCAGCGCGTCGCGCGGGTTGGAGCGGCGGATATGGGCGGCGACCGGGCAGCGCAGCCCCTCGACATCGTCGCGATAGCGGAAATTGGTCAGCATCCGCTCGTAAGCCGCGATCCTGGCCTTGTCCGCGGCGCCGGGCGCGGTCTTGAGGCGCAGCACCGGAATGTCGGCCCATTGCGCCTCGATCTCCTTGGCGGCCTTGTAGGTCGGGGCCACCGCCAGCGGGATGCCGGAGGGCCAGCGGCCGACCATCTTGGCCTTGACCGTCCACTCGGACCCCTCCTCGCTGAAGCTGGAATCGATGCTCCTCATCAGCGCGGCCTGGGCGGCGATGTAGCTTTTGAAGGCGGCCAGGTTCTGATGCAGCTTGCGATAGACCATGAAGGTGCCGTTGCGCACGAAGTCATAGGGCGCCGCCGAGGGCGGCAATTCCTGCGCCTCGCTGGCATGCCCCAGGATGAACTCGCC
>DATBAZ010000379.1:0-3667 GCA_036271255.1 Alphaproteobacteria bacterium | reverse complement strand
CGGTATCGAGTTTTATTACGTTGGCTTTGCTCTTAGCTCGTTTTTCTTCACACTCGGTGCGATATTTATCGAATATCCACTCGGCTATCTGGCGGGCTGTAAATTTCTGCTCCGGATATAGCTGCAGTAATTCAGAAACTCTATTGGCTAGGTTGAGTGGCATTCGACACCGAAAACAAATAGGTCGCGGGAAAGTTAACGTAGTCGGGCGGGGATCGCTTTGCACGCCCAAATGCTGGGATTACGGTGACAGTTTTCTAATTTACCTCTCGGTTCCCCACCATCCCATCCATAACCCGCGCCAATTCCCCCGGCCGTGACGCGAACGGGCAGTGGCCGCCCGGCAGTTCCACCGGTTCCACCCCGATCCGCTTTCGGATCATCGGCGAGTGCAGGTGCTTCAGCACGATATTGTCGTCCGAGGTCACGATCGCGTGCATCGGCACGTCGGGATAGTGCGATATCGGGTTGTAGTGGGCAAACGGCGCCGTCGCCTGGGGCCGGAAGCTTGCATACATGCGGCGCTGCAGGTCTTCCGGGCAGTCGTTGAAGAAGTCGTGGGCCGCGCCCGCGAATGACAGGGTGATCAGCCCGTCGCCGGCGGGCAGGAAATGGGCTTCGTTGCCGGGGTTGCGGGTGGCGTAGTTCTCCTCATGCTCGGCCGGGGTGCGGGGCGGGAAGCCGGCGCACAGGAAGATCAGGCCGGCGACTTGGCGTTTCAGCGCGGCGCGGGGGATCACCAGGCCGCCCATGGAATGGCCGACCAGCCACGGATGCCCCATTCCCGCTCCAGACAGGCCGGCCGCTGCCGCCACCACCGCGTCTGCATAGTCGTCGATGGTCGCCCGCGGGTCGCTGATCGGCAGGTCCATCGCCGTGCTGCGATGGCCCAGCCGCTCCAGTTCCGGCGCCAGCAGCTCCCAGCACCACGCGCCGGCCAGTCCCCCATGCACCAGAACGAAATCCGCCATCGCTGATTCTCCCTGTTTTGCCGACCGGCTGATGTCCAGCGCCGCAAGCATGAAGATTTTAACGCAGAGGTCGCGGAGGTTGCGCAGAGAGCGCAGAGGAATATCGGTTGCTCCGCGATCTCTGCGAAACCTCAGCGTCCTTCGCGTTAAATCCTGAAATCCAGCCGCCCCGCCGTCCACTGAATTTTTCACCACCGTTCCCGGGACCCTCGAAGCGTGGGATGGACAGAGCGCAGCGAAATCTCTGTGTTCTCCACATGAATGGGTTTCCGTAGGGTGGATGAGCGCAGCGTAATCCACCAGCCGCGCGGCGCGGCATCCGGTGCAAACCGGTGTACCGATTGGTGGAATACGCTGCGCTCTTCCACCCTACAAAATATTTTCGTGCAGCCCCTTGCATTCGGTCTCGAATGTTCCAGTTATGTTCTCATGGACGAAGCCACCCACTCAGACCGGGAAGCCGAACGCCGCAAGCCCTCGCCCTTTGTGGCGGAGCTGGCTGAGCGCCAGCAGGCCATCGTCCAGGGCGCCGCGCCCTGGAACGATCCGGTCGAGCAGCGCCGGGCCGACCGGCGGCGGGATATGGAGATCCTTCGGCTGGCCTCAATGGAATCCGCCATCCACATCACCGAATATATCGCCGGCCGCCTGCCCAACTGGAAGAAAGAGGCGATCGAGAAGATCGGCAATCCGGTCGCCGCGCTCGCCAATCTCAACCGCTCGATCATCCAGATCACCCTGGCCGAGGACCGCTTCGACGAGACCGGCGAGGAGCGGCTCGCCCGGATCAAGGCCGAGGCCGAAGCCGAGGCCCGCGCCAGGAACGAGGCCGAGGCGGCCCGCGCCTATACCGACGCGCAGATCAGGCGGGCCGAGAACAAGCGGCAGGTGAAAGGCTTGATCAGGGCCGTGTCCCTCTCCAGCATCCGCCTTCCCTTCGACCAGCAGCAGAAGCTGCTGGACGACCTGTTCCGCGAGCTGGAGACCGAAGACGCCGCCGTCAGCGCCTATAACGGCGACCCGGCCGAAACCGCCGCCGACCTGTTTCTCCGGCTCGGCTTCGGGCCGAAGGATGTCACCACCAAGCAGATATTGGAGCGCCGCGCCGCGCTCGTTGAGGCGGCCCGGGCGCATATCGAGGGCTTGCGGGGGCCGCCCGAGGCGGCGGCGGACGCGGCTGACCCGGATGGGGCGGTCGTGTCGTTTGCCCAGGCCAAGGCCCAGGGGCCGCCGAACTGAAACTCCCTCGCCCGCTACTCTCACTTGTACACTCAACTACCACCGTCATGGCCGGGCTTGACCCGGCCATCCACGGCTCTCCGTCAGCACCGGCCTTGGGGCACCGCATGGATGCCCGGGTCCAGCCCGGGCATGATGGTAAAAGATGGAAACATCGCCGATCCCCCATGGATCGGCGATGCTGCCGCATATGCATGGCGACCCGCCCGATTTCACAACTGCAAAGCGCCGCCGGATCGGGTATTCGAAAGGGGCATGAATTCGCCCTGGATATCGCTGCTGGCGCTGGTCGCCTTCCTCCTCGCCACCGCGCTCGGCCTGTTCGCGCGGCACAGGCTCGCGGACCGGTATATGAGCGAGGAGACGACGGCGGTGCTGCACAGCACCGTGGGCATGCTCGTCACCTTCGCCGCTATCGTCGTCGGCCTGCTGATGAGCTCGGCCAAGACCGATTTCCAGAATGCGGAGGCGGTGATGCGGAACTATGCCGCCTCGCTGGTCTCGCTCAACGATTCGCTGCGCGAGGCGGGGCCTGGCGGCGCGGAGATCCAGCATGCGCTCGCCGCCTATACCGCCGCCACCATCGCCGCCACCTGGACGCGGCAGGCGCCCCCGCCGGGCGATTATTATCCCAAGGGCATCGCCGCCGTGCCGGGCGGCCAGCTCACCGACAATCCGCGGGTTTCCGGGCTGCTCGGCGCCGTCGCCGACCAGGTTGCGGCGCTGCCCGGCGAAACGGCGGGCCAGCGCCAGGTGCGCGCCCGCTGCCTCGCGCTGGTCGAGCAGGTGACGCAGGCGCATTGGAGCCTGATCACCGCCTCCCAAGGGTCGTTCTCGACGCCGTTCTTCATCGTGCTGGTCTTCTGGATGTCGGTCGCCTTCCTGTGCCTGGGGCTCAGCGCGCCGGCGAACCGGCTATCGCTGACCGTCATCGCGCTGGCGGCGCTGGCCATGGGTTCGGCCCTGTTCGTCATCGTCGACCTGGACACGCTCTACGATGACGGGCTGTTCGCCATCTCCAGCGGGCCGATGGAAAGCGCGCTCGCCCGCATGCCGCATTAGCTAACGGGCGAGGGCGCCTCGGGCGCTATTTGGCGACAGCCGGCCCGACCGTGATGCTCCCCGACGCCCTCTGCCCGGCGAACTTCAGATTGTTGAGCTGGACGTCGATCGCGTCGACGGTGATGCCCGCCACCTTGCCGGCCACTGTCGTCTTGATCTGCCGGTTCAGGTAGATGATCAGCGAATTGTCGCTGTTGTGATACAGCACGTCGTTCGGCTTCGGCTTGCCGCTATAGGTCTTGTGAATGCCGAGCGCGTCGGAATCAATCCTGACATTCAGCAGGCTGGTGCTGCCCTGCACCGACCGCACGCCGGCCTTGGTCTGGGTGAAGCGGGCCTCGGACTGGATCTTGCCGGTGGTCACCGTGATCACCTTGCCCAGCGGGCTGTTCAGC
>DATBAZ010000378.1:0-2557 GCA_036271255.1 Alphaproteobacteria bacterium | reverse complement strand
CCGGGCTGGAACCCCCCGATGGGCCAATGACTCTGGGGCCAGTCCGCGACGGCGAAACGGTGGCGCTCACGCCGATGAACGGCGGCTGGCACGTATCCGGAACCATCACGCGCGTGCCATGGGCCAGGAATGTCGGCAAACTGGTCGTGCAGGCCGACTCCCAGATCATCCTGCTCGGCAACGAATCCTGGTCGGTCGAACCCGGCGAGAACGTCGCCCGGGAACCCCGTGACACAATCCACCTGGACGGCATCGCGATCGCTGCAGCCCCGGCAAACACGACACCATCCGATCTGATCGCTGTCGGAGCGGCGATGCGAACCCAGCAGATCGCCGGCGCATTGACCCGCCTGACCGAGATGACCACGCAATACGCCATGGATCGCGTCCAATTCGGCCGGCCGATCGGCAAATTCCAGGCCGTGCAGCAGAACCTGGCAATCATGGCCGGGCAGACCGCCGCCGCCGTGGCCGCCGCCGACCTGTCGGCCGAAGCAGTCGCCAACGCGATCAAAATCCTGCCGATCGCCGCCGGCAAGGCCCGAGCAGGCGAAGCCGCCGGCATTGCCGCCGCGATCGCACATCAGATTCACGGCGCCATCGGCTTCACCTTCGAGCACAATCTCCACTTCCTGACACGCCGCCTGTGGTCCTGGCGTGACGAGTTCGGCAAAGACTCTGCCTGGCAGCGGCTGCTAGGCCGGCACATGGCGCAAGCCGGCGCCGACCGGTTGTGGGCGGAGATCACCGCCGCCTGAAACAATGCGAAAAAGATGACGGTTGAACAACCGCGTCGTAGCGTGGGCGTCGACCTCAATTCGCACCGCATGAGTGTATAAATGGCCGGACGAACAATCAGCGGGACATATTCCGTACAGGTCACGCTGACCTCTGCCGGCGATAACCCCGCGACAATCGATCCCGGCGCACTCTTGCAAGCCGGGCTTTACGGGTCCGCCTTCGCCCAATGGGTGATCACCAATCAAGGCATCGTCCAGGGCGCGACAGCGATCGCCCTGGAAGCCGGCGGAACGGTGCTGAACCAGGACCTGATCGACGGGACAGCCGTCGGCGTCTATCTGGTCAGTCCCGGTCTCGTAACGAACGCCGGCACCGTCACCGCCGACGGGGCGAGCGGTGTGGGCATCGGGCTGCGAGGCGGCGGCACGGTCGTCAATCAATCGCAAGGCACGATCGGCGGCGTCCTCTACGGTGTCGGCTCGAGCAACTTCGTCACGGTAACCAATTACGGCCTGATCGGTCCTGCCGCCGACATCGGCGTCGCGACGAGCAGCGGCCTGATCACCAATATGGCCGGCGGCACGGTCCAGGGCACCAACAACGGCGTCCGCATCTATGACGGCGGCACGGTCGAAAATGCCGGCACCATCGCCGGCGGCGTCGCCGCGGTGCACATCTACGCCGGTGCGACAGGCCGCGTGATCGTCGATCCGGGCGCTGTATTCCTCGGCACGGTCGACGGAGGCAATGCCCCCGCCGCCTCTTTCGTCAGCACTCTCGAATTCGCTGCCGGCACTGCCGGTGCCGTGGGAACACTCGACGGCTCCAACACCCAGTTCATTGATTTCGAGCAGATCATCGTCGATCCGAACGCACACTGGGACGTAGGCACCGGCGCGGCGCTGAGTGCGGGTGTGACCCTGACCGTCGACGGGATACTCGACGCCGGCATCTCCGGAACCACCATTGCCAACTACGGTGTGGTCGACATCGGCAACGGCGGCGTACTGACCCTCGCGGGCGACCTTAGCGGCACAGGCCCCGTGACCATCGAGGCCAACGGCACATTCGCGGCCACCGGTTCCGTTGCGGCGACAGAGTCTGTGACGTTCACCGGCCCCAACGGCCTGCTGCAAATCGCCGACACCACCAGCTTCGACGCCGGCATCAACGGCTTCGCACCCGGCGACAAGATCGATCTGACCGGCCTGACGTTCGCCGTCGGCGCCACCGCTTCGATCTCCGGCGGCGTCTTGTCGATCACCAGCGGCGGCATCACCGACACCCTGCTTGCCAGCGGCCTGGCCGACGACACGCGGTTCTCAACAGTGGCAATTCCTGGCGAAACCGGCACCGAACTGGGTGTGCTGTGCTTCTGCGCCGGCACCCGGATCAGGACTCCCTCCGGCGAGATACCGGTGGAGCACCTGAAGACCGGCGATCCGGTCTTGACCTACGCCGGAACGTCACGCCCGATCGCCTGGATCGGCACAGGACGCGTGCTGGTAACCCGAGGGCGTCGTACCGCCGCCACTCCCGTCATCCTGCGCAAGGAGGCATTAGCCGACAACATCCCGTATGAAGATCTACGCGTCACCAAGGGCCACGCTTTCTACGTCGACGGCGTATTGATCCCGGTCGAATTCCTGGTCAATCACCGCTCGATTTGCTGGGATGATCGCGCCCGGGAAGTCACGTTATATCACGTCGAACTCGAGACCCACGACGTCCTGATCGCCAACGGCGCGCCGGCCGAGAGCTACCGCGACGACGGTAATCGATGGCTGTTCCAGAATGCGAATACCGGCTGGGACCA
>DATBAZ010000377.1:0-6757 GCA_036271255.1 Alphaproteobacteria bacterium | reverse complement strand
CTCGCAGCGCGACCAATATCTCCAGCGCCTACGGGATCTATGTCTCGTCCGGCGGCCTCGCCAGCAGCACGACCGTCGATGCTTTGGGTCTCGAGGTCATCCTGTCCAGCGGCGTCGCCAGCGGCACGGTCCTCAACAGCGGCGGCCTCTTCGTCATCAGCGCGGGCGGCCTGGCAACGGGCACCAAAGTGCAGTCCGGCAGCGAAATGATCGTCAGCTCGGGCGGTACGGTGTCGGGCACCAACGTATCGAGCGGCGGCGAGGAGTTGGTTGTCGGCCTCGATCAGAGCGGCACCGTGGTGGGCAGAATCGACGTGCTCGCGGGCGGCGTCGTCTTCCAGGTGCATGCGCGGAGCAACACGATCGCCGATGGCACCGGGATATATGTCTCGTCCGGCGGAACGACCAGCCGAGCCAACCTGGACACCGGCGGCATCGAGGTCGTCCTGTTCAGCGGCACTACCATTAGCACGAATATCAACAGCACCGGCGAAATGATCGTCAGCTCGGGTGGCGTCGCCATCAGCGCGAACGTCAATAACGGCGGCCTGTTGATTATCAGCTCGGGCGGGCTCGCAAGCGCCGGTACGCACCTCAATAGCGGCGGCGAGATGATCGTCAGCAACGGCGGCGTTGCCACGGGCACCATCGTTCAGGCCGGCGCCGTGTTCAATGTCCTGGGGACAACCAGCGGGACGATGCTCAGCGCTGGCGGCGGCACCGAGACAGTCTCCGCAGGCGGTGTGGCCAACGGCACCACCATCAGCTCCGGCGGTCTGCAGGCCATCTCAGGCGGCACCGCCTCCAGCACCAGTGCGATGCGCGGCGGCACACAGCTTGTCGGAGCACAGGGTTTGGCTGTCGGAACGCTCATCGCAAGCGGCGCCACCGCCGACATCTTCGGGACATTGAGCGGCGGCACGATCAGCGCCGGCGGCAGCGCCACCATAGAGTCGGGCGGCACCGCGGTCGGCGTCACCGATTCCGGAACGCTGATCCTCAGCCGCGGCGGCACCGCCTCCAACACCACGATCGCCAGCGGCGCTTCCGTCACGGCGTCGGGAACATTGGCGGGTGGAACTATCGGCAAGGGCGCCAACGTCATCGTGGTTTCGGGCGCCGCGGCCATCGGCGTCACCGATTCAGGATCGCTGACAGTCAGCAACGGCGGCACCGCCTCCAACGTCAGTGCCGTGGGCGGGATTATCCAGGTCCTGGCCGGCGGCAGCGGCTCCGCCACCCAGATCGGCAGTGGCGGCGAAGAGGATGTGTCCGGCCAAGAAGTCAGCGCGACTGCCAACGGCGGCAAGATCGTCGTCAACGCCGGGGGCACCGTAACCAGCGCCCACGTGCTGGGCGACGGCGGCGTATCGGGCAGTGCGGGCCTGTTCGTCGCGAACAGCGGCATCGTCGTCAGCACCCATCTCGACAGCGGCGGTTTCGCGGTGGTCTCTTCTGGAGGCGTCGCCAGCAACTCTCTGCTCGGCAGCGGCGCCTTGCTGCAGGTCAATTCCGGCGCCACCGCATCGAATACGGTCGTCAGCGGCGGCGCGCTGCAGCTTTCCGGCTCAGGCTTCGGGACGCAGATCCTTGGCGGGGTTGAGACCGTCGAAAGTACCGGCAGCGCCTTCGGCGACACCGTCGGCAGCGGCGGCGAACAGGATGTTTTCGGCTTCGCCAGCGGAACGATCGTATCCGGGACTCAGATGGTCCTGGCTGGCGGCTCCGCAGGTAATGAAGAGATCGTCTCTGGAGGCCTGGCGGAAATCTCCGGGAAGTTGAGCGCCACGACGATCCACGCCGGCGGCAGCGCCATCGTGGCATCGAACGGTTTCGCACTCGGCATCTTCGATTCCGGATCGCTGACCGTCAGCAGCGGCGGCAGCACCACCAACATTACGATCGCAAGCGGCGGCTCGGCCACGGACTTCGGCATACTAGGCGGCGTGAGCACGATCGACGGCACATTGCAGGGCGGTACGATCGCAATCGGCGGCAGCGCCAACGTAAACTCCGGAGGTGTCGCGATCGGAGTCACGGTCGCCTCCGGCGGCATCGCGGGTGTCGTATCGGGTGGCAGCATCGTCAGCGCCATCGTCAACGGCGGCACGATCTCGGCCGGTGGAACGATCACGGGCACATCCATCAGCGGCGGCGCCGAATTCGTCACGTCGGGCGGCGTCGCCAGCGGAACCCACATCTCCGCCACCGGCTATAATTTCTCCACCGGACAAGTCATCGAATCCGGCGGCCGCGCGATCAGCAGCTTCGTCGGCATTTCCGGCGGACAGGTGATTCTCGGCGGCGTGGCGTCCGACACGACCATCAGCGGCGGCGCCCAGTACGATGCGGGAAGCGCCGTGAATACTTCGCTGACCGTGTCCGGCACGCAGGTCGTGCTTGGAACGGCCGACGGCGGCACGGTCGCCGGAGGAAGCATGCAGATGGTCAGTTCCGGCGGCCTCGTCATAGACTTCCATATCCTCGACGGAGACCAGCTCGTCTCCGGCGGGACGGTCAGCAATACCCATATCGGGTCGAAAGGCCTCGAGGTCCTTTCCGGGCCGGACAGCCTGGCCTTGGGCACGATTGTCAGCCACGGCGGCCAGATGGTCCTCGAGGTCGGCGCGACGGCAGTCAGCACCAAGGTGCTCTCCGGCGGCGATCTGTTGCTGAACAACGGGACCACGGTTTCAGGGCTGACGTTGAGCAGCGGCGGCGTCGCCGACGTCCAGGGCGCCATCCTCAGCGGCGCGACGGTCAGCGCCGGCGGCGTGCTCAAAGTTTCGGGAGCCACCGCCGAACTCAGCGACGTGACAATTTTGTCGGGCGGCACGTTCGCCTTTTTCACCACAAGCGCCTCGACCAGCGGGGTCACATTCGATGCCGGCAGCATCGAGGCGATCGGCGCCGGCACTACGTTCAGCGGGCTCACGGTGGACAACGTCATGACCCTTTCGGTGCTGAGCGGCGGCACCGCCGACGGCGCGCATATCAAGTCAGGCGCCACCCTGCTCTATGCCGGCGGCACCGTGAGCGACGCGGTGCTGAGCAGCGGCGCAAAGGAGGCTGTCGGGTCCGGAGTAACCGTCAGCAGCCTCGCGGTCAGCAAGGGCGTAGCGTTGACCGTATCCTCGGGCGGCAAGCTGGTCGGCGCCACGATCCTGTCCGGCGGCACCGTCACCTTCGCCGGCGGCGCGACCGTCACGGGTGCCACGATCAGCTCCGGCGGCACGGAAATCCTCACCGGGGCGACCATGGCCAAGGGCCTGAAGCTCGCCACCGGCGTGAAGCTGGTCGTCTCCGCCGGCGCGACCGCGAGCACGACCTCCATCGGCGCCGGCGCGACCCTGTCGGTCTCCGGCGGAACTGCCAATGCAGCGCATGTCGGCAATCTGGGCGAACTCATCGTCCATGGCGGCAAGAGCGTGAACGCCGTCGTGTCGAAGGGCGGCGTCGAGATCGTCTCGACCGGCTCGGCCACAGGCACCTCCGTGCTGGCCGGCGGCACGCTGGTCTATGCCGGCGGCAAAGTCGCCAGCGCCAAGCTTGCCAACGGTGCGACAGCGGCCGTCGCGAAGGGGACGAAGGTCAACGGCCTCAAAATCGGGGCCGGAGTCACGCTGGTCGTCTCGTCCGGCGCTACCGCCAGCACGACGACGCTCACCGGCGGCACCGAAACCGTGCTCGCCGGCGGCAAGCTCGCCGGCACGGTGACCATGACCGGAACCAAGGACAAGCTCTCGATCGCCGGGAGCGCCGGCCTGAAGCTCAGCGTGAAGGGGTTCGCCAAGACGGACACGATCGACCTGGCGTCGTTCAAGTTCTCGGCCGCGGAAAAGCTGAGCCTCGTGGAGAACAAGGCGAAGACCCAGGGCACGCTGACGATCACCGACGGGGCGCTGAAGGCGTCGATCACCCTGTTCGGCAATTACGTGGCGACGGGCTTCCACCTCGCCTCCGACAAGGCAGCCGGCACGGCGATCGCCTATACGCAGACGGCCGCCGTGCAGACGGAATTGGCGCCTCACGCCGGATGATGCAATAAATAATTCACGATTCTGTTTTCGCTTGACTTGACCGCGCCGCGCCACACCAAGCCACGCCTTCCAATCTTTGCCACATTGAAGGAGACCCTAAATAAAGGGATAAAATCCTTTATCCATTACGTGATAACATCTAAAAACAGACGAATTTAGAAAATAGTCAGCCGCGCGGGAGAGTGGAATGAGCCTCATTATCGTGTCGTCGGACCATACGAGTTCAGGGCTGATGACCTCCGCCGGCGATGTGATCATCGTCTCCGCCGGCGGCGCGCTCATCAGTTCCACGCTGGTCGACACGGCGGAGACGATCCTCGGAAACAGTACCGGCTTCGGAAGCGGCATCGGCAACGTTCTGTCGTCGGGAAGCGTCGAGACCGTATCGTCCGGAGGGTTCACCAGCGGCATCACCGTATCGGGCGGGGCAATCCAGGAGGTGCTGGCGGGCGCCGCCGTCAGGAACACCGACGTGGCCGGCGGATCCCTTGTCATGTCCTCGGGCGCCGATGTGGACAGCGCGACGATCGAATCAGGCGGAACTATCCATCTTCTCGGAGGCGCGGCCACCCTGAGCGTCGCCGTGGTCACCTCCGGAACGATCAGCGCGACTTTGGGGAGCTTCGTGTTCGACGCCACGCTCTTCAGCGGCGGAACGTTCGAAAACGCAGGCGCTTCCGTCGATGCGATCCTCAGTGGCGGCGAGGAGGATGTGCTTGCCGGAGCCAACGCAGAAAGCACGACGGTCCTGAGCGGCGGGATACTGACGGTCAGCGCGACCGGAAGCGCCAGCGGCGCGACTGTCAGCAACGGCGGTACGGTCAGCGTCACGTCGGGCGGGATGGCGGTCACGACCAAGGTGCTTTCCGGCGGCAGGCTGGAAGACGCCGGGAAGACCACGGGCACGGTGCTCAGCGGCGGGGAGCAGGATGTGCTTGCCGGGGGCATCGCCAGCACGACATCGATCCAGAGCGGCGGCAATCTCGCGGTTAGCTCGGGCGGTACCGCCACCGGCACGGTTGTCGGCGACGGCGGCTTCCTCAGCGTCTTGTCCGGCGGCGTGGCGAAGGGGACCAAGATCCAGTCCAACGGCGTGATCGAAAACTATGGAACGACCTCCGGCTCGATCGTCAGCGGCGGCGGCAAAGCGAATGATCTGGAGGGCGGCGTCGCCAAAAATACGACGATCTCCAGCGGCGGCTTCGAGTTCGTGAAGTCTGGCGGCGTCGCCAGCAATGCCACCGTATCCAATGGCGGTTCCCTGATCGTGAGTTCGGGCGGCTTTGCCCAGGCGACAATGGTGAGCAGCGGCGGCCTGATCGATATTTTCGGCTCGGCCCATGGCAGCGTGGTGGGCGCTGGAGGCAGCGCCAAAGTCGAGTCAACGGGCTCGGCGCTGAGCGACACCATCAACGGCACGATGACGGTCAGCAGCGGCGGCTTTACCTCCGGCCTCAGCGTCAAGTCCGGAGGCCTGCTCGATAACCTGGCCGGCGCCGCCACATCGGTGACGGTGATCAGCAGTGGCGCCGTGGAGCATGTCGCGGGGCTCGATAAGGACGGAACCGCCGATGGCGGCACTGTGATCGTCCGTTTCGGCGGCGTCCTGTCCGGCGATCACGCGCTGAATGACGGCGGCACGTCTGGCAATGGCGGCGTCTACGTCTCGTCGGGCGGCAAGACGCTCAACATCCATCTCGACAGCGGCGGCTTCCAGATGGTCTCGGCCGGGGGCTCCGCCTCCCACACGCAGGTCGACAATACTGCCTTTATGGTCGTCGGCGCGGGCGGCATGGCTTCGGGAACGACATTGATCGGTGGCGGCCAGGACGAGATTTTCGGCTCGACCGTCCGCACGCAGATTTCGGCCGGCAGCATCGAGCTGGTCGAGAACGGCGGTGTTTCCGTGTCGGCCAGCGTCATCGGCGCACAGGCCGTTTTTGGCACTGTGAGCAACACGACGGTCAGCAACGGCGGCAGCCTGCTCCTGTTCGGCGGCAGCCTTTCCGTCAGCGCGGTGATAAGCTCCGGCGCAACCTTCGGCGTCGGCGGCACCGCGAACGGAACCCTGGTCAATGGCGGCCAGGAGACTGTGCAGGGCGGCGTCACCAGCGGTACGAGCCTCGTATCGGGCGCGACGGAGTTCGTTGTCAGCGGCACAGCGACCGCCACAACCGTCGGATCGGGCTCCTTCGAAGTCGTCCAATCCAACGGGTCCCTCGCGGTCTCGGCAGTCATCCTCAACGGCGGGCAGCAGACCGTTTCCGGCCTCGGCGTCGCCTCCAGCACCACGCTTTCATCGGGCGGCTCGGCTTCGATCTTCGGCAAGACGAGCGGCGCCACTATCGGTTCCGGGGCGACGGAGTTCGTGCATTCGGGCGGCTCGGCAATCGGCGGCTCCGTCATAGGCTCACTGACGGTCAACAACGGTGGCGGCGTCTCGAGTTCCACGATCGAAAGCGGCGGCACCGTGACCGTCGCGGGCTCGGCCAAGACTGTCACGATCAGCTCCGGCGCCACTGCGACTATCCAGTCGGGCGGCAAAACCGTCGGCGCCCTGGTGAGCGGGGGCACGATCACCATCGCGGCCGGAGGGACGGGGACGGGCACGCAACTGAACGGCGGCAGCGAGATCGTCCTTTCGGGAGCCGTCGTCACCGGGACGATCGTATCCCAGACCGGCGAGCCCTCACCGACCACGGGCGAGGTGATCCAGG
>DATBAZ010000376.1:0-9866 GCA_036271255.1 Alphaproteobacteria bacterium | reverse complement strand
GAACACGGAAATTCGATCGGCGTCGGAAATGCTTGCATGGCGCTTTTTTGCCTATAGGCATACAAAGCAAAGTATCCCAGGTACCTATCCACTACACCGTCATCGATAAATTCAGGCTTCACCATCGAGATTCCGACGAATTCGGTGATGTAGCGTGCGAAGAACAAAAAATTGTTGGAGCATACGGTAATCTCATTACCATCGGCCTTGGCTTCGGAGTAGGCAATATGGCTTGGGTCCCGGCATTTGACCGGCAATCCTACGGAGCGCCGCGCGACCACCAGACGCGTGCGATCCGCAGCCTGCTTTTCGTCGTCACTGAGGACGTTCCTCACGATGCCCCAGAAAGGGGGACCGATGATCGCCTCCGTGAAGTCCGCAAAGGAATCCGTCGTGTAGGGAAAAAACCTGTTGTCCGTGGCATCTCCATGGGTTCCACGCGCCAGAAGCATGGACAACAAACAAATGAAAATAAGTCCGGATTTCCTTTTTCTCATTTCAGGTCCCAGTTCCCGGCCGCTTCCTGCATTTCCTCCAGCGTATCTTTTGTCCTCTCGAGCTGGACGACATCCGGCCCAACCATCTTGCTTTCATCGAGCCGCCCCAGAAACGACAAGGCCAGGTTGAGGCTCGTCTTGGCGCGCTCGCCTGTGAGGCTGTCGCCGCCGAGCATCCTGATTTCCCGGGTAGCAACGATGCATTTTCGCGACTGGTCGTTCGACGAAAGGTTATTCGACGAACCTGAAACCAAAGTGGAGGAAACCGGCGAAGTGCCCGGAGCTTGACGATCTGATGATTTGCTTGGCGCCGTTCCGACTGAACTATCCGATGTCGTGGATGGATCGAGCGCAGTAGTCTCTTTTATGCCCATGTCGCGATTGGTCAGTGTGATGAGGAGCCACATCCCGAAAGCGGCAAAGAATACTCCGGGTCCGGCTGAAGATAGAGATATGTTCCAACCGTTCCTTTGCTTCAGACTTCCTTGCACGTGCGATAGCAAACCGTCTTTATACAGTTTCCATCCCAGGAATATCGACATGCAGCCGCCGAGCGCGACGATTGCAAGAACGGAGCCCCTGAAGATAACGGTCGCAAGATCGATTGCATTCGCATTGGCCACCATAGGTCCGCTCCGATCGTCGTTTGTTATTGTCGCGATCTCTCGCAACTCGGTCATTCAGGCGACTTGCGATCCACTAACGGTATTCTGCAAAACGGCATGTGGAAAGGCTCATGATGGCGAGATTGCCTTCGGGGGCGAGTTCAGGGGACACAATATTCAACTCCAACCAATCTCACTCGCTCAAAGGGCTTGGCCCCACTAATCCGGTTACCCAAAATAGGCCTGCCCGCCATCCAGCGGCATGGTGAGGCCGGTGACATAGCCGGCATCCGGCCCGACCAGGAATACCACCGCCCGGCCGATATCGCGCTCCGGGTCGCCGATACGGCCTAGGGGAATGGCGTCCACGGTTTCCCGCGCGGCGTCGGGGTCGACCTCGAACCAGTAGTCCAGGGCCGGGGTGCTGGCGAAGGGGGCGATGGTGTTTACGCGGATATTGTCGCGGGCCCATTCATGCGCGGCGGCGCGCGACAGGGCGCGGATCGCCTGCTTGGCGGCAGAATAGACGCCGAAGCCGCGCGCGTCCCAGCGGACGGGTGCCGAGCTTGCCAGGTTGATGATATTGCCGCCGCCACGCGCGGTCATGTGGGGACGGACAGCCTTCATGAAGCGGAAGGTGGCGCGCGGGCCGGAATCGAAGACTTCGGCGAACATCCGTTCATCGATCTCGTCGAGCGGATGGTTGTGGATGATCTGGGCGTTGTTCACCAGGATATCGATGCCGCCGTAATGGCTTAGCGTGCGCTCGACGATGCGGGCGATATCGGCAGGGTTCATGACGTCGCCGGCCACAGCCAGGGCCCTGGCGCCCGCCGCCTCGATCCTGGCGCAGATATCGACGAGCTTCGCCTCGGTGCGCCCCGCGGCGACAACGGATGCGCCTTCCTTTGCCAAGGCCAGCGCGATCCCCGCGCCGACTCCCTGCCCCGCTCCGGTCACGATCGCGACCTTGCCGTCGAGACTGCCCATTTCCGTCCTCCCCTTTGCCTTTGGCGTGCCTCAGATGAAGACGCGCGGCAAGGGTCGAAATCGCACCGGGCTGGCGCAATCGCGGCGCAAATCGGCCTGCCGGAGGAATTTGCGGATGACGGGGTGCGAAAACGGGGATTGAATACGTCCTACCAGAAAGGCCCGAAGCGGCCGACCAGGGGAGAGCCGGGAATCGATGCCCGACGATATGGCCGATGGATTTCATGGCTTTTTCGAGCGGCACCGGCGCCAGCTGCTGCGCTATCTGGCGCGGCTGGTCTCGTCATCGGATATCGCCGAAGAGCTGAGCCAGGAGGCGTTCGCCCGGGTCTATGTCGTGCAGGAGGGCACGCTGCGCTCGCCGCGCAGCTTTCTCTACCGCACGGCCCACAATCTGGCGATGGATCATATGCGGCACCGGCGCGTCGCCGCGGCCGAACCGCTGGACGATGTCACCGCCGACACGCTGGGCGACGAGCGGCCCGCGCCCGACGTCTGCGTTGCTGCCCGCGAGGAATTACGCCTGATCGAGGCGGCGATCGAGGAGCTGCCGCCCAAATGCCGCAAGGTGTTCATCCTGCTGCGCTTGGAAGGCCGTTCCTACAAGGAGGTCGCGCTGGCCATGGCGCTGTCGGAGACGATGGTCCGCAAATATGCCGCCCGCGCGCTCGAACACTGCCGGGCAAGGCTGGATGACGGCAAACCGGCATCGGAAGGTGCGAAATCACCACGGCCAACCGTCAATTCCTTGAACGATTCCGGCAGCGAGCGATAGCGGCAGACGATGGCCTCCCCCGATCACAACAGCCTGCGCGAAAAGGCGGCCGAATGCTTCCTGGCGCTGGAGGTCGGCAGCACCGACCGGCTGACGCGGCTGCGCTGGCGCGCCTGGCTGGCCGAGAGTGCAGAGCATCGCCGCGCGGTGGAAGATTGCCGCAGGACATGGATCGCCTCGGCCGCCGCGACAATCCAAATGCCCGGCAATACCGAGCTGTCGCAGGACCGCTATGACGGTGGCATCCCCGTCGCCGGGATACGCGCGCATCGGCTGGTCCCGCATTGGTCCGCCGAGCCTCTGGCACGCCCGCGGATACCGCGCAGCGCCTGGATGGGCATCGCCGCCTCCTTGGCTCTCGCCGCCGTCATCACGTTCCACTACCGCCCTGTTCCGCGGCAGACCCCGACCCCGGTCGTCTATGAGACCGGGCGTGGACAACAGCAGCAGCTGACCCTGCCTGACGGCTCGGTCGTCATGCTGGGGCCGGAAGTCCGGCTGGAGGTCCGGTTCGAGCCGTCACAGCGAGTTTTCCGGCTTATCCGCGGCGAGGCGATCTTCACCGCGGCGCACGATCCCGCGCGCCCCTTCCTGGTCTATGCCGGCCAGGGCTGGATCGAGGATATCGGAACGGCGTTCGACGTTCGCTCAGACCCTGACCGCGTCACCGTGACCGTCATTCAGGGCCAGGTCGAGGTCGGCACGCCGGGCGCCGGCGACCAAGGGAAGCTGATCCTGTCCCGCGACCAGCAAATCTCGTTCGGCGCCGCCACCAGCGCCGTCCAGACCGTCGATGCCACCCAGGCAACCGCATGGCGCGGCGGGCAGATCGCCTATATCGACCAGCCACTCGAAAAGGTGGTGTCGGACCTGAGGCGCTATTCGATGAAGGATATCGTGCTCCAGGACCCGTCGGTCGGCGCACTGCACTACACCGGAACCGTATCGGTCAGCGAGCTGGACCATTGGGCCGCCGGGCTCACCCGGGTCTATCCGGTGCAGATCGAGGTCGCGGGCGACCGCCTGCTGATCGGGCCCAGGCGCAAGGACCGCTGAAGCCGTCTCGGGCAGACAGGTGCGAAATTCGCGGGCCGGCCCGTCTTAACGGATAAGACGCCGAAATCGGTAATACCAATTGGGGAGGGAAAGATGACGCCAAGCAAGGCGATTGGCCGGACGCGCGCCGCGATTTTCGCTGGCTTTCTGCTCGGCGCCCCGGCGGCACTGGCCGATCCGGTACAGTTCAACATACCGCCGCAGAATCTGGCCACGGCGCTGAACAGCTTCGCCAGCCAGTCACATATCCAGGTCACCGTCGCGCCCGGGCTTGAAAATCGGCCAAGTGCCGGCGTCTCCGGAACGATGGAGCCGGCGGATGCGCTGCGCCAGCTGGTCGGCCCCCAGCTCTCGGTCGAATTCGTCGACCCCAAGACAGTGGTGGTCAAGCAGCCGGACAAGTCCTCGTCCGCCGCCCGTCCGGCCGGGCCGGCAATCGAAGGCGCGGAGGAGATCGTCGTCACCGCACGCCGGCGCGCCGAGAAGCTCCAGACCGTGCCGCTGGCGGTCACGGCCTTTACCCAATCGACCTTGGAGAAGGAGCAGATCCACGAAATCCGCGATCTGGCGCGCTATGTGCCGTCGGTCGGCGCGGCGAGCAACCAGTCGGATGCGAACGCGCCCTTCTCCGACGAGCTTCGGCTGCGCGGCCTGCCGGGGACGGAAATCTATTTCGCCGAGGTGCCGCTGGGGAATGCCGACTATCAGATCGGCAGCGGCCTTCAACACGGCCTATCCGAAGGGTCGCTCTACGATCTGGAGGACGTGGAAATCGTCAAGGGCCCCCAGGGCACGCTGTTCGGCAAGAACTCGGTGGGCGGCCTGATCTCGATCCAGCCCAAACGGCCGACCGACAATTTCGAGGGCTATCTGCGCACCTCGTTCGGCAACTATGCCGACAAGGAGGTCGAAGGCGCGGTCAATATCCCCGTCGTCACCGACAAGCTGCTGGTGCGGATCGCTGGCCAGATGCAGCAGCGCGACGGCTATACCCACAACGTGGCCCAGAACAAGGATCTGGACGACAAGAACTATTTCGCCTGGCGCGTGGGCGTGACCTTGAAGCCGACCGACGATTTCCAGAACTACTTCGTTTATGACGGCTATTGGCAGGATACCAACGGCACCGCGACGATTCCCGCCTTCATCAACCCCAACCATGTCTTCGCCGAGATCGCGCCCGGACTGCCGCTGACCCTCGGCCGGGGCCCCGCCGCCAGCGGATTGTTCGATCCCACGACGGCGGCGGCAACCTTTGCCGCGGGGCTGGCCGCCGGTGGCGTGTCGCTCTATCCCAATCTCGTCCGGAACTTCAACAAGCAGCAGGCGCTCGGCGTGCGCGCCGTCATTGGCGACGACCTGCAGAATATCGGCAAGGATTATCTGTACGGCTTCACCGATGTGGCGACCTGGGACGTTAACGACACGCTGACGATCAAGAACATCGCCGCGGCCCGCATCTTCAAACAGCTCTCGACCGACGACTTCACGCCGATCGGCGATCACGTTCTCTATATCGGGCAGCCGGGCAACAACCAGCAGTGGCAGAACAACGAGGCGCAATACACGGAAGAGCTGCAGTTCCAGGGCAAGGCGATCGCCGACAAGCTGACCTGGGTGGCCGGCGGCTTCCTGGAGTATGACCATCCGATCGGCGATTCGGTGATCGCCAGCTCGGCGCTGGCCGATACGTTCGCCGGTTCAACTACCTACTCGCACTACCGCACCATCACGCGCAGCCAGGCCGTGTTCGCCCATGGCGACTATGACCTCGGCGACTATGTCGAGGGGCTGAAGTTCACAGCGGGATATCGCTATACCTGGGACTTCGATTCATCGGCGCTGCGCGGCACGGGGGGCGTCGACGCGATCACCCGCGGCCCAGGGCGCGTCGCCACCAACTGCACCGGCGTCTTCCTGACCGACAATAACTGCTACCAATCGGCGACCGACGCCCATTTCAGCGCGTCGGGCTGGAATCTCAGCCTGGAAGAGCAGCTGACGCCGCAGCTCCTGCTCTATGTGCGGTCAGGCAACGCCTACCGTCCCGGCGGCTCGAACCTGAACGTGCCGGCCGACTTCGCCAGCTTCGGTCCCGAGCACATCACCGACGTGGAGTTCGGCGTGAAGGCGGACTGGGACTTGTGGGGCGTGCATGGGCGCACCAATGCCGATGTCTTCCACAGCGACTATCAGGCCATCCAGGTCCTGCATAACGTGTCTTTCATCAATCCGAATACACACGCGATCTCGGACAACCAGCTGACCTCGAACGCCGCAGCCGCAACCATCGACGGCGTGGAGCTGGAGGCCACCATCGTGCCGGTAAAAGGCGTCGAGATCGCGCCGCATTTTTCCTACATCCACCCCAAATACAGCCAGTACCCGACGGTGTTCAGCATCCGCGGGGCGGACACGCCGTTCATCTATGAGCCGAACACCCAGTTCGGGGTGATGGGCACCTATCATCTGCCGATCGACGAATCGTGGGGCGACGTCGCCGTATCCGCCAACTACTCCCGGTACGGCCACCAATACGTCGCCACCGATACCGACGAGGCGTACCAGATCATGCCGGCCTACGATAACCTGGACGTGCGGATCGACTGGACCAACGTGTTGGGCCACTCCTTCGATGCCGCCTTCTTCATGACCAACGCTACGGACAACGTCCATGCCGTGGGCGCGGTCTCGGTCTATCCGGCGCTGGGCTTCGACGCGCTGGTCTATAACCCGCCGCGCATGTACGGCGTCACGCTGAAATACCGCTTCGGCGGCCCGGCCGAGGCCGAGGCGCCCCCTGCCCCCTATACCCCGCCGCCGGCCCAGGCGGTCGCTGAGACGCCGCGCAGCTATCTGGTATTCTTCGACTTCAACAAGTCCGACCTGACGGCCCAGGCCAGGGGAATCGTCGATCAGGCCGCCGCCAATGCCGGCCCGGCCCATGCGACGCGGCTTACCGTCACCGGCCACACCGATACGGTGGGCTCCGACGCCTACAACATGCGCCTCAGCCGCCGCCGTGCGGAATCTGTCGCGGCGCAATTGGAGAAGGACGGTATCCCTTCCGGCGAGATCGAGATCGTGGCCAAGGGCAAGCGGGACCTGCTGGTGCCGACTGCGGACGGCGTGCGGGAGCCGCAGAACCGCCGTGTTCAGATCGTGTATGACGGGGTGCCGGCTTCCTGATTGCCGGCATCGGGGGCGGGCCCGCGAATCAGCGCGGGTCCGGCCCGCCCGCGGCGTTCAGGCGTTCAAGCCTGGCCGCGCGCCGCGCCTGCATCTGGCGCCGCCTTTCGACACGGAAGGCCTTGTTCCCTTCCGTGCGCCGCTCCTGCTCCGCCTTTTCCAGTTCCTCGATGGCCAGCGGCTCCATTTTCGCATAACGGCGGTCGATCCGCTGGGCGCGCTGCCAGATGCGGCCGAGGCGTTCGTCGGTGATCCCCGACCGGCAATAATATCGCTCGAACAGCCGCATGTTCAGGTCGAGTATATGAAGGAAGACGTGGCGGCGGTCATAGGTGAACGGCCGGCTGAACAGCGTCGTCACGACCTCATAGCTGGGGAAATAGTACAGGCCCGGATCGCCGGCGTCGGTCATCAGCGCATCCACCGCGCATCTGAGGCTGGCCTTCGAAGCGCTGTTCGCGACGATGCATGACATCGGGCGGAACGTTGCCTGCAGCGGGATCGGAGACAGCGTGAACACGATCCGCGCATCGGGACGGTTCCTGCGGATGATGGCGTGGATCGCTTTCAGATTCTCGGTGTTCTCCGCCGGCGATGCGGTGCGGAACTTGTGACGGGACGGATCGAAATGGTCCTTCGGAACGGCGCGCCAAAAGACATGCCCGGTCGGCTCGTCGTACCAGATCTCCGAGAGACCCAGCGTTATGATAAAGACCTCGGCCTTGTCGAAGATGCGCTTGGTCTCGAGCCGGACGTCGTCGTCATAGCCGAATTGCCGGCCATCGTAGCCGTGCCACAGGGATACCTCCGGCACCTTGCCTTCCCAGGCCCACTCGAACTGCTGGCGGACGGCATAGGTGTTCACGATGCCGTCCCCCATCAGGGAGATGTAGGCCTTGTCGCTGTTGCGCGATTCCACCCGGAAGCCGAGGCCGGCCAGGTGATCGCTGATATGTTTGGCGAAACACGAGCCGAACGCGACGACGACCGTATCGGTGGAAATGACCGGAGCCTCCGGCACCGTGCCCTTGGCGCAGTATTCCTGCAGGAAGTCGTCTCGCTCGAAGCTTTCCTCGCTCGGCCAGAAACTCGCCTTCTCGCCGCGATAGAACTGACGGTGATGACTGACGGTCTTGCCGTCAATCACCACATCGTGCGGCTGGCCACGGTCGAACCCGGCGAGCATTTTGCCCTCCGGCAGTATTTTCTGATCCATGCGCGGCCCCATATTCGCAGAGGCGGAGATATTGCCATCGGCCCTGCGGCGCGCCAATAGCGAACCACGGACCGTCAGGAGGGATTCCGGAAATGGAGAGCTGTTCACGCTGCCACCTAACCCCTTGAAGGGATTGGTGGGTGCACCAGGGCTCGAACCTGGGACCCGCTGATTAAGAGTCAGCTGCTCTACCAACTGAGCTATGCACCCGCGCGAGGTCGCCTCATATAGGGGAGACGACGGCCTATGTCGAGACCCCCAACCCTGCTCGGCTTAAAATAGCTGATATGGACAAACATTCTTCGTTTGGAACGTCAGTCCCCCAAGGGGTAGCGCCGGCTGATCTTGATGTCGCGGTGAACCAGCACGCTGATCAGCATGCCGAAGCCCATCATCACCGCCAGCATCGAGGTGCCGCCATAGGAGATCAACGGCAGCGGAACGCCCACCACCGGGATCAGCCCCATCACCATAGCGGTGTTGATGAAGACATAGAGGAACAGGTTCACGCTGAGCCCAATCGCCAGCATACGGCCAAACTGGCTGCGGCTGCGCAGGCCGACGCCGATGCCGTAATAGGCGATCAGCGCGAACAGGCCGAGCAGCGCCGCCCCGCCCCACAGACCCCACTCCTCGGCGATCAGCGGGAAAATGAAATCGGTCTGCTTTTCCGGCAGGAAATTGAGATGGCTCTGCGTCCCGTTGAGGAAGCCCTTGCCGAACAGCCCGCCGGAGCCCAGCGCGATACGCGATTGGGTGATGTGATAGCCGGCGCCCAGAGGGTCGACCGAGGGATCGAGGAAGGTCGTCACCCGCCGCTTCTGATAGCCGTGCATCGAATGCCAGGCGACCGGCGCCGCAGCCAGTCCGGCGACCCCGACAAGCACGAACAGCCAGATACGCGTACCGGCGACGAACATCATCGCCGCGCCGGCCAGCAGCAGCATGATCGCGGTGCCGAGATTGGGCTGCAGCAGCACGAAGGCGGTCGGCGCCAGGATCATCAGCACCGGCACCACCAAGGTTCGGAACTGCCGCACCTCATCGGGCAAGCGGGGATGGAAATAGCGCGCCAGCGCCATCACCAGCGCGATCTTCATCAGCTCCGACGGCTGGATCTGGACGAAGCCCAGATTGATCCAGCGCTGGGCGCCGAACGCACCGACCTTGCCGGCGACCTCTACGCCGGCCAACAAGGCCAGCATCAGCAGATAGGTCGGATAGGCGAGCCGGTACCAGACGCGGATATCGATAAGGCCGAAGGCCAGCATGACCGCGACTGAGATGCCGAATCGGATCAGATGCGGCTTGGCCCAGGGCATGAAGCTGCCGTTCGCGGCGGAATAGAGCGCGCCGCCGCCGGCCAAGCCGGCGACCAGCACCATCAGGATGAAGAGCCAGGGCAGCATCTTGAGCTTGCCGCCCAGCCGCGGCTCCGGCTCGCTGAATGAGATTTGCGCCATTAGATTGGCTGGGCCATCAGATCGGCCTCTGGCCGAGGTCGGCCGAAACGTTGATCCGCGCAGGATCTCGCTGCT
>DATBAZ010000375.1:0-8926 GCA_036271255.1 Alphaproteobacteria bacterium | reverse complement strand
GTCAACCAGGCGGCGAAGATGCGGACCATGTTCGGCGCCCAATGCTCGGTGCCGATGGTGCTCAGGACCCAGCATGGCGGCGGCGCCGGGTCGGGGCCGCAGCATTCGCAGTGCCTGGAGGCCTGGTTTGCCCATGTGCCGGGGCTGAAGGTCGTCTGCCCCAGCGATCCGGCCAGCGCCTACGGCCTGCTGCGCGCCGCCATCGACGATCCCGATCCTGTCATCATGGTCGAGCATAAGGGCCTCTATGCCACCCGCGTGCCGGAGCCGGATGCGCTGCCGATCCTGCCGATCGGCCAGGCGGCGATCCTCAAGCCGGGCCGCGACCTGACCATCGTCTCCTACGGCGGGGCCTTGCGCGCGGTGAAGGAGGTTGCCGCCACCCTGGCCGCCGAAGGGGTCGAGCCCGAGCTCGTCGACCTGCGCAGTCTGCAGCCTTGGGACGAGGCGGCCGTGCTGGCCTCGCTCTCGCGGACCCACCGGCTGCTGATCGTGCATGAGGCGGTCGAGGCCTTCGGCATCGGCGCGGAGATCGCGGCCCGCATGGCCGATATCGGCTTCGATGAGCTGGACGCGCCGATCCTGCGCGTTGGCGCGCCCTTCATGCCGTCGCCGGTCGCCAAGGCGCTGGAGCGGCGATACATGCCCAATCACGACACCATCATGGCCGCCGTCCGGCGGTTGCTCGCCTGAGGAGAAATCATGTCCGACGATCTGGTCACCTACGTTGAGGACGGCGCGGTCGCGATCATCACCTTGAACCGGCCGAAATCGCTGAACCCGCTCAACCTGCCGACCCTGGAAGCGCTGGAGGCGGCGGTGATCCGGGGGGAGAAGGACCCGGCGATACGGGTGCTGGTCTTCACCGGCGCGGGCGACAAGGCCTTCGTCGCCGGCGGCGACATTCCCGACCTGGTGACGCGGCGCGGCCTGGAGCATTACATCGATTTCGGCGAACGCATCCATGCCGTCTTCCGCCGGATCGAAATCTGCGACAAGCCGACCATCGCCGCGGTCAACGGCTGGGCCCTGGGCGGCGGGACGGAGCTGCTGCTGTCGACCGACATCCGCGTCGCGGTGGAATCGGCGCAACTCGGCCTGCCCGAGATCAATCTCGGCCTCTTCCCCGGGGCCGGCGGGTCGCAGCGGCTGATCCGCCAGATCCCGCTCTGCAAGGCCAAGGAGATGATGTTCATCGGCGACCGCATCACCGCCGCCGAGGCCGAGCGGCTGGGCCTCATCAACAAGGTCGTGCCTGACGGCGCGCTGATGGAGGAGGTCATGAAGATGGCCACCGCCATGGCCCGGAAATCGCCCCTGGTGCTGAAATTCCTCAAGCGCTCGATCGTCGATGGCGGCGAGATGCAGCTTCACGCGGCGCTCCGCCACGAGCATGCGATGATCGGCCTGGTCTTCGACACCGACGACGCGCATGAGGGCTGCACCGCCTTCATCGAGAAGCGACGGCCCGATTTCCAGGGGAAGTAGCGCCTGCCTTCGCGCTAAAAGAAACGGCCCGCGGACGCCATCGCCCGCGGGCCGTTTTGCTTAATCTAGGCCGGCAGATGCTCAGCCGGCGATCTCGGCGCAGGCATAGCAGTTGATTTCCATGCCGACGGCGATCTCGGTGACTTTGGGTGTGGTCCAGGTCATCAGGAACTCCTTTGGATGCAGGTGAATAAGGCGTTCGGGGCTGCGAAGTTCCGTCACGTCCCGCCAATCGAGAAGGCGTAGAACTTCTTGTTGCCGGTGAAGGGCGGGCCGACCTCGGTATAGCCCGAGCCCCAATAGACCACCCCGCCCGACACGACCGCGCCGGCATTGACCGATGCGCCGGAATCGAACTTCCACAGCACCTTGCCGCTGGCGGCGTCGAGCGCGAACATGTTCCGGTCGCCCTTCTTCGTGGTCATCGAGCCGGCGAAGACGACGCCGTTCGACACGCTCACCGGGCCGAGGTCGATCGTGCCGTTCGGATCGGGAATCTGCCATTCGATGGCGCCGGTCGTCTTATTCAGCGCCGCCCACGATCCTGCATCGCCGGCCTTATACTTCTGCTTGTCGAAGTTGCTGATGGCGACATAGACCCGATGGTCGTCCGCGGCCGTGCCCCACTCCATGCCGCCGAGCGAGGAGCCCGGCCCCACCATGCGCGACCAGATCAGCTTGCCGCTGTCGGCATCCAAGACCGAGTAGGCGCCGCTCTTCTGCCCGGCGCCAATGACCTGCCCCATGCCGGGGATCGTGAACTCGTTCGGTCCCGGCGTGAAATCATAGTCCGGTCCGGCGCCCTGCGGGCAGTTTCCTTGACCCGGCTTGTCGCCGGCGATGCAGGCGACATTCCAGTCGTCGTCGGCGATATGGCGCCGCGCCCATTTGATCGCGCCGGTATCCATATCCAACGCCAGCATCGAATCGACATGATCGTCCGGCGACAGGCATTTGGGCTCGGTGCCGCCGTCGCGGATGCATTTGGCGTAGGCGGCGGTCTTGGGCTTATCGTAATTGTTTCCGGTCCCGATATAGACCAGCCGGCGCGCCAGGTTGACCACGGGATTGCTGCCCCAGACCGCGCCGCCGGTATAGCCCTCCGGCACGGTGAAGGTCTTCCAGATCGGCTTTCCCGTCTCGGCATCGACCGCGTCGACGCTGCCACGGAACGAGCAGCATTTATATCCCTTCTGGGCGGCGGCTGCTTCTTCCAGCGAGGACACGCCGACGAAGAGCTTGGTGCCGGTGACGACGGGCGAACCCGTGATCACCGCCAGTGGATGGTCGTCGAGCGATATCTTCCATTTGAGCTTGCCGGTCTTCGCATCGAGCGCCAGCACGGTGGCGCCGCTCTGCGTGCCGATATAGAGGGTCCCGTTCACCACGGCCGGGCTGGTGCGCGACGCGGTCTTGGTGGGCAGTCCGTAGGAGGAAATCTGGCGATGCCAGATCGTCTTGCCGGTCGCGGCGTTCAGCGCCCAGATATTGCCGCCCCAATCGGGAAAGTAGACCACGCCGCCTACGACCGCGGCCTTGGCCGAGACGTCGCCGCCGGTCTTCGCCACCCATTTCACCTTCAGCCGGGACACGTTGCCGGGCGAAATCCTGGTCTCATCGACCGTGCTGGATTGGTTGGCGATGCTGCCGCCGAACATCGGCCAGTCCCGCGCGTCGGCGGAAGTCCAGGTTGAGATCGCGACGGCGGAGGCGAGCAGTGAAGTCGCCAGGAATCTTGTCTTCATGGAACAGCCTCGTATCCAAGAGTAGACTAAATATTTGCGCAAAGCGTCCGCTCCCGTACCTCCCAGGTACGGTTCAAATAGATCAGCAGGATTTTTAGATGCGATATTTTCCCGAAGTTACACAGTAACGATCGGGGGATCGCCGGCCCCGTGACTGTTTTGCGGATGCACAGTTTTCTGGTTGTAGGACGGCGATCGGGCGCGGTTATTCCCGCCCGTTCGGATTTTTCCTGAAAATGAAGGAATTCTTCCCGCGGACCTCAGAAGGGCATGTCTCTGGGCATCGCCGTTTCGGGTGTCGGCGGGGCGAGATCGCGATAAAGCGTGCGCGCCTCCTCCGCGGGGCCGCGGCGCTCGCCGACAGCGACCAGCTCGATCACCCGCACATGGCGGCCGAGCGCGAAGGTCAGCACCTGGCCGGGCCTGACGGTGGCGCCGGCCTTCACCACCAGCGCGCCGTCGATGCGGACGCCGCCTTCGCACAGCTTGGCCGCCAGGCTGCGGGTCTTGGCGAAGCGCGCATGCCACAGCCACTTGTCCAGGCGGATTTTGCCGCCTTCGCTCATTTCGCCCTGCCCAGCTGCTTCAGCACGGCGAACGGCGAGCGGTCGTCATGGGTCAGCGGCGGCACGCGCCGGCGGCGCGGGGCACCCGCCGGCTGGGCCGGGCGCTGGCGGCGATAGGTGACGACACCTTCGGCCTCGCGCCGGCCCCAGCCAAGGACCGCCAGCACCTGATCGGCCTCCTCCTTGCCGCAGCCCAGCACGGGCGCGATGGTCGGATCGGCCGGCATGGCGCCATCGACGGTGGCCCGCCTCAGCCGCGCGATCAGCCGGTCCAGCATGTCGACGCGGATGGCGCGGGGGCCGACGACCGGAAAGCCGATGGCCGCGTAGTACGCGCTATCGATATTGGGATCGGCCGCGACCGAGACGCGCCCCGGCGGTGGCATCGGCAATTCGCCCCACACATCGTGACCCGCCCGCCACAGGGCGCGCAGCAGGGTCAGCGCGGCCGGCTTGGTCAGGCCCTTCAGGAAGGCATAGGCCGTGCCGATGGTGATGCCGAGCCGGGCCAGTTGTCCTGCATCCTTCCGCGTCAGCCCGGCAAGCAGGGTCTCGACCTTCCCGCGCTCGATCGGCGCCAGCGATTCGGCCAGCTGGAAGGCAAGGCCGCGCGCCGGCCCGTCCAGCTGGGCATCGGCGATGGCGGTGAGCATGGGCAGGCGGCGGCCGATCTCCGCATCGAGCCAGGCCGCGACCCGGTCGCGGATGCGGTCGCTTTCGCCGGAGACCAGCAAGTCGCTCTCCAGCGGCACGATCCGCGGTTTCAGCAGTACGCCGCCCTGGGCCAGCCGCGCCACCGGCGCATCGTTCCAGGCGACCTGATCCAGGGTTGTGAGCGTGAATTCCTCATCCGGCGCCTGCTCCAGCAGCGCCACCCGCCGCGCGATCTCGGACCGCAGGGCCCGGCGCGCCGCGGTCAGCACCGGCTTGGCGTCGCTGCCCAGGGTCGTGGCATCGGCGATGAAGCGGAAGCCGGTCAGCTGCCCGACCGGATGGCCCTCGACCACCACCGCCCCGCCGGGCTGGACGCCGGCCAGCAGGTCACCGCCTTTTTCCAGGCTGCGCACCAGGCCTGCGGCCCGGCGGTCGATGAAGCGCTGGGTCAGCCGCTCGTGCAGCGCATCCGACAGCCGGTCCTCGATCGCGCGGGTGCGCTCCTGCCACTCCAGAGGCTTGGCGATCCAGCTCGGCCGGTTGGCGATATAGGTCCAAGTGCGGATATGGGCGATGCGGGTGACCAAGGTGTCGATATCGCCCTCGGTCGATTCCAGCCTTTTGACCTGCCCGTCGACCCAGTCGTCCGGCACGCGGCCTTCCGTGGCCAGGTGCAGGAATATCTGCGACAGCAGACGGGTGTGCTGGTCGCTCATCACCTTGCGGAAGTCCGGCACCTGGCAGACCTCCCACATGAGTTCGACCGCCTTGCGCCCATGGGCGCGGGCGACGACGTCCGGATCGTGCGCCAGGGCCGCCAGCGCCTTGTGGTCATCGGCGTCGCGGGTGCGGCGCAGGCAGTTATAGGGCGGCGAGGCGTCGAGGCTGCGCAGCAGGGCTGTCGGGCTGCGGAAATCCAGGTCGCTGTTGCGCCACATCAGCAGGGTCAGCGGGTCGAACCGGTGGTTCTCCACCGCCTCGACCAGATCGGGGTCCAGCTCGCCAATATTGCCGGTGGTGCCGAACGTGCCGTTGGTCATGTGCCGCCCGGCGCGGCCGGCGATCTGGCCGATCTCCTGCGCCGTCAGCCGGCGGGGGCGCACCCCGTCGAACTTCGACAGCTTGGCGAAGGCGACATGGTCGATATCCATGTTCAGCCCCATGCCGATGGCATCGGTCGCCACCAGATAGTCGACCTCGCCCGCCTGATAGAGCGCGACCTGCGCATTGCGGGTGCGCGGGCTCAAGGCGCCCATCACCACCGCCGCGCCGCCTTTCTGCCGGCGGATCAGCTCGGCCGTCTCATAGACCTCGGCGGCGGAGAAGGCGACGATGGCCGAGCGCGGCGGCAGCCGGGTCAGCTTCTTGGCCCCGGCATAGGTGAGGGTCGACAGCCGGTCGCGCTGGATCAGCTCCACCCCCGGCACCAGCCGCTGGATCAGGGTGCGGGCGGTGTCCGAGCCCAGGAACAAGGTCTCCGCCATGCCCCGGGCATGCAGCAGCCGGTCGGTGAAGATATGGCCGCGCTCTGCATCGCCGGCGAGCTGGATCTCGTCCACCGCCAGGCAGTCCACCCGCTGGTCCAGCGGCATCGATTCGACGGTGCAGACCCAATAGCGCGGACGCGGCGGCAGGATCTTCTCCTCTCCCGTCACCAGGGCGACGGCGGAGGCGCCTTTCAGCTTCACGACCCTGTCGTAATTCTCCCGCGCCAGCAGGCGCAGCGGAAATCCGATCATGCCGGTGCCGTGACCCAGCAGCCGCTCGATGGCGAAATGGGTTTTGCCGGTATTGGTCGGCCCCAATACCGCGCGGACGCGGGCTGACTCGGATGACGGCGCTGTGGCCATGGCTAAATGGTCGGAGCGGGAGGATGAAAATGCAAGAGTCTCCGAGGTTCTATCCCCACGCCGCGCCCTGGGCGAGCCCTGTGCGCCCGGTACTGACAAGACCCTTGCGGAACCAAACAAAAAATCACATCATTTCCTTGAAGAAATGAAATTCCGAAGGGCCTTGGCAGTAATTCGGAGTGCTCCCCCCGCGATTGACGGGCGGTTCGTCCGTATTCGCCATCTCCCGGCAGGACAACGGGAGGGACATATGGCGGACACGGTAACAGCCAGCTTGACGAATGTTGTGAATTTCATCACCGCGGCCGGCGGACTCGGCACGGCTGCGATGGGCCTTGTCGACGCCTTGAAGGCTTTCAGGGGAGGCCCCTCGAACCTGGGCTTCGGCTATATCGGCAAAGCGGTTCACCCCTTCCTGCCGGCCGGCGGCGGCACCCGGTTCACCGGCAGCGACGCGATGCAGACGCTCAAGGCCAACTGGATGAACGGCGTTCCGACCGCAGACCAGAAGGCAAAAGCGAAGGCTCTGATTCATCTCGGCATCACGCCTGCGAACGCCCCGGCCCTGGCCGGGCTGGCCGGCGTAAATCCGGTCGCGTTTACCGACCTGGCGACCAATGTTGCGAACGGTGACTCTCCAACGGCCAACCAGATCAACACACTTGGCCAATTCGACGTTGTGCTCGGCGCCATCCTCGACACCGCCTATGAGCGTGCGGACCAGAAATACCGCAACGGCTGCAAGCTCCTCGCGACGATCATTTCGGTCGCGCTGGGATTGGTCGGCGGATACACGGTCTTCGGCGCCGATGGATATCTCTGGGGCCCGCATTTCTGGCTTTCCGGGTTCGTCGGTCTTATCGCGACGCCGCTCGCCCCGGTCGCCAAAGACCTGGTGAGCTCGTTGCAGGCCTCCGCGAATGCAATCGGTTTTCTCAAGCGCTGAGGCCCGGATGACCTATTTCCTCAGCTTTCGCACCCAGGATGTCGGCGGGCCCGTCGCCGACCCGCGCCTGTACCAGGGTGACGGAACGGCAAGCCCGCTTTCCCTGGCGCTTGTTCCCGACGTACTGATTCCGTCGATCGTCGGCGGCAGGAATCTTCTTTTCGGCGCCCACGGCTTCAATGTTTCCCAGACCGCCGGCGCCTGCTCGCTCGGCTATCTCGATCAATATCTGGCGCTTGGGCAGCAGGGTTCTTTTTCCGGAATGGCACAAGCTGGAGGCGTTGAGGGGGAGCCTCCGATCTCTACCTCACAGGATCTATTCATCGGGATATTGTGGCCGGGCGATTGCTGGCTTCCGGTGGTCGATTATCCGTTCGAGGGTGGTGTTGCACAGGATTGCGGGCGTCGTTTGGCGGTATTTTGCAATACACGCTGCGCGAATGCGCAGAGCCTTTCCTTCGTCTCGCATAGTCTGGGTGCCAGGCTGGTTCTTGAGGCCGTCAGCCGGCTCAATGTTCGCGCCCAATCAGTCTGTCTCACCGCGGCGGCGATCAATCGCGATTGTCTGACCACCCAATATGCGCGGGCAGCGGCGAATGCGGATTCGATCTCCATACTGGCGTCGGAGGCGGACTGGGTTCTGAAGGTCGCCTTCAGCATTGGCGACCCGTTTGCAGACCTGCTGAATGACGACCATACCCCTTTCCAGGCCGCTCTCGGCCGGAAGGGCCCGCCGACACCCGCGCCGCCCCCGATACGGGCGCCTTGGCAAACCCCCGATAATCCGCCGGGATATGGGCATGGGGATTATCTTCCGAAATGCGCGCCATTGCCGGCTCCAGCCGGAACCCTCTGGCTGAACGCGGCCGATTTCATGAAACGAAGCTTCCTGCGCCAGCGGCAACCCTGGCCCTGACGGGCGCTACCGCTCCTCCGGGCACTGCGCCGTCACCGTTTTCATCCGGTCGACGAACCACCGGCCGGCCGGGCCTGGCGGGGCATCCACGCGCCATGCGGCGGACATCTTCAGGAACATGCCGTCGGGCGGCATGTCCTCGATGGCGAGTTCCACCAGCGCGCCCTCGGCGATGTCGCGCTCGATCATGGCCGACGGCATGCCGCCGAAGCCAAGGCCGGCGCGCAGGAAGGCATGCTTGGCGCCCAGGTCGGCCAGACGCCAGTTGCGCGGCGACAGCACGCCGAATTCCTGGCCGGCCGAAAGCTCCGTGCGGTCGGTCAGCACCAGCTGCACATGGCGCGCGAGTTCCTGCCGGCTGACCGTCCCGGGAATTTGCGCGAGCGGATGGCCGGGCGCGGCCACGAACGCCATGCGCACCGACAGCAGCCGCTCGCTCGCCAGCGTGCGCTCGCTTGCCGCCAGCGAGCCCATCACCCCGAGGTCGCACTGCCCGTCCAGCAGCGCCTTGGCGACGCCGCCCAGCGCCTCGACATAGAGACGCAGCGATGTGTCGGGAAAGGCCTCGCCGAACGAGGCGGCCAGCACGGTGACGACATTCATCGGCACCATCACGTCCATCACGACCGACAGTTCGGGTTCGATGCCGCCGGCCATGCTTTTCGCCCGCGCCTTCAGCGCGTCGATGCCGCCGGCGACCGACCGCGCGTCGCCCAGCAGGATACGGCCCTGGTCGGTCAGAAGCGGATAGCGGCCCGTCC
>DATBAZ010000374.1:0-16108 GCA_036271255.1 Alphaproteobacteria bacterium | reverse complement strand
AGCTGAAATCGGACATGTCATTCCCCGTAGAACTGGGCCCTGTTGATTTGCCGGCAACATGGGCCGGAGGGGCTTGCAGGGTCAATATGGGTTTTGTAGCCGGAGGCCCTCCGCAATCAGCTTTCAGACTGCCGGTTTTGCAGTGGCGATCGACTTTGTCGCCTCAATGCCCGGTTCGAAATCCGAGAACTCCGCCGGGCGCCGCGCCAGACGTGCGCGTTTCACCCCGGCTTTCACGAACTCTTCTATATGGGCAGGGACGAGATGGAGGCGCCCAAGATCCTTCTTGAGGGTTTGGTGAAGGCGTCGTCGCGTCAGCTCATCATCGATGCCGAAGCGATCCAAATAGAGATCGAGCATGCGCTCTTTTTCGTCGTCCGATGGATAACCCATCCGGATATGGGCATCGAAACGTCCGGCACGTTTTGCCAAGGCTTCGTCTATCGCCTCCGGGTGGTTGGTAGTGGCGATGGTTACGATATCGGCATAAGCCGATCCGCCCGACAGCACCTGCAGCAACTCACCCGTAATGTCATCCTTGCTGACAGACGCGTAGATGTTCTGGCGGTTCTTCGTCAGGAGGTCGAGGTCTTCCAGAACAACCACCGAGGGAGCAAGCATCTGCGCCAAGTGATAGACGGCACGAATATGCTCGACCGCCTCAACAATGATGATGGTAGCCTCTCCGGCGATATCGTTTACGAAACATTCGATGGCCGTCGACTTGCCGTCGCCGGGAGGGCCGGACAGCAGCAGACCGCGACGGATGCTGAGCCCTTCTTGTTTGAGCATGTCCCGTTCGCGGATCGCCGCAGCAATAAAGTCCAGTTCCTGACGCGCCCGTTCATGCGGGACGATGTCATCCCAGGACCGCTCCGAGATGCGGGATCGGACCGTCCGCAGATCGCGATTGACGAGGACAACTCGATTCCTAAACGGATTCGATTGCTGCAGGAGCCCGCGCACGAGTGCGACCACGGCGTTCTCGTCGGCCTCCGCATAGACGAGCCCGATACTGTTCAAGCCATAGCCGAACCCGGCACGCCCCGAACTCTGCATGATCAACATGAAGTGCGCGCCGCTTTCCGGAACGGTACCTCGGAAAGCGGTGCGAGGCCGCAGCACGTGCAACTCTCCATCGATATTCAAGGTCACCTTGTTTGGCCGCATGTTGGGCATGATGACATTGCGGTCTGACTGGCCGACCCCGGTCAATTCTCCCAGTTCCATCCAATCGGGCATGGTCGAAAGCTTTTGGCTCAACAGCGCCAGAGTCGCGTCGTCCGTCTGCAGCGAAAGCGTCTGCGGTTCAGCCGGACCACAGAATATTTTGTACAGCGTGGCGTAGCCTATTTGCGGCTTGGCGGCGCGTTTGACCTCTTTATGGTGGGCGACAAGATAGCCGAGAGCGGCAGCCAAAGTCGCAAAACCCTTGATCGTGTCCTCGGGTATGTCAGCCAGCAGCCGATCCCTGAGCGCTAGCGAACTCGCGGCCGATTCCGCGAATAGGCGCTTGATGAGTGGGCTGTGCGCATCTTCGGCACTTTGAGTGACCTCCCAGACGCCATAGACGAACTCTCCTTCCACATCCTTGCCATAGACGGTTGCCGTCATATTGAGGCTGGACGCCAGAAGCTCGGCCGCCTTGCGCGCCGCCGTCACACCTTGCACTGGACGCTCTTCGGCAAACTTGCCGCCACCCGCATCCGAGATGCAGCGGACGACGAATCTTTGCCCTGTCGAACTCCGCTTATTTTCTACCTTGAACCACATGGGTCACCTCGATGTGCTTCAGTTCATCGCGGTGCTCACAAATCATCAGGGTCGGAAAATATCAAGAACTTTTATTGAACTTTGTTTAAATGCAATGGGCGCCAATCAGGCAAACTCGCGCTGGCAGCTCGCATAGTCGGCGATCGCATCGATATGCAGCCCGGTGCAATCGAGAATGGGATAGCTGGCCCGCGCCTCGTCGACGATCAGCGCCAGCTCAGTGCCGGCGATGACGATGGCCTCGAGAGATTCCCGGGCGATCAGATCCTTCGCCACGGCGCGCAGCTGCTCGGCTTGCGCCTCAGTCCCTACGCCGGCCGAGCCAAGCTCGCCATAGATGCGATAGACGATCTCGGCCTCGTCGGCGCGGGGGCGAACGATGTCGAACTCCGCCAATTGCCCGAACATGTCGCTCTCGACGGTGAAGCGCGTGCCGAACAGTGCGACGCGGCGAAGGCCCCGCGCGGCTAATCCGGCGCGGACGATTTCGATGATGCTGATCAGGGGCAGACATGACAGCGGCAGGAGCTGCGGCAGGCAGACATGTGGCGTGATCGCCGGAATGACCGCTACTTCCGCGCCGGCCTTTGCCAGCCTGTCGATCAGGCCGGCCAGATAGCGCGCCAGTCCGGCCAGGTCGCCCTGACCGACTGCGCCCAGCACGCGCGCCATGTCGGCGTGGACGATGACGAGGTCTGACGTTATCTCGCGCTCGGCATGCGCCCGCAGCAGCGCCTGGTAGTAATGGACTGTCGCGCCAGGCCCCAGCCCGCCGATCACGCCGATGCACCGGCCCTGTTTTCCACTCATGCCGCACCTTTCCCACACCCATGCGATGGCCAAGGGTAACCGCATTGCGTCACGCTGTATGCAATGACACCATGCGCGAAAATCGATCACGGGGAACGATCATCGCCACGCACGAGAAACTGTCCTTCTGCCGCATCTGCATGGGCCATTGCGCCATGGTGCTGACGGTGGACGAGGATGACCAGCTGGTCGGCATCCGCGCCGACCGCGATGACGAGCAGACCTTGGGCTTCGCCTGCTTCAAGGGCCTCCAGGCGGTGGAGCTGCATAGCGGCCCGGCCCGCCTGCTGCATCCCCTGAAGCGTCAGCCGGACGGCTCGTTCGCACGCATCCCGCTGGAACAGGCGCTGGACGAGATCGCGACCAAGCTGCGCGAGATCATCGATGCCGATGGGCCGGAGGCCGTTTCCGGTTATCGCGGCGGCGGCGCGTTCTTCAATGCCTCGGCCTGCACCTTGCTACAGGATTTCCTGGGCGCGGTCGGCACGCCAAAGCTGTTCTCTTCGGTCACGATCGACCAGTCGGCCAAGATGGTGGCGCCGGGCCGGCTCGGCATGTGGCTGCCGGGTGTGCATCCCTTCCCGTCCAGCGACGTGACCATGGTGATCGGCGGCAACCCGCTGGTCTCGATCACCAACCTGGACCTGCGCAACCCGATGAAGCGGCTGAAGGAGGCCAAGGCCCGCGGCTTCAAGCTGATCGTCATCGACCCTCGGCTCACCGAAACCGCGAAATTCGCCGATATCTTCCTCCAGCCGCTGCCGGGCGAAGACTGCACCATCCTGGCGGGCATGATCCGGCTGATCCTTGAGCGCGGCTGGGAGGACAAGGATTTCCTCGCCCAGCATGCCGGCGACCTGGAGAAATTGCGCGCGGCCGTACAGCCCTTCACACCGGAATACGTCGCCCGCCGCGCCGACATTCCGGTGGAGAAATTTCTGGAGGCGACCAAGGCCTTCGCGCAGGCCAAACGCGGCCCGGCGATCAGCGCCACCGGTGCGAATATGAGCCCGCATTCCAACCTGGCCGAGCATCTGATCGGCTGCCTGAACATCGTCTGCGGCCGCTTCGTGCGCGAAGGCGAGCGTATCAAGAATCCCGGCGTGCTCTATCCCCGCTACCCTCGTCCCGCCCAGGTGATCCCGGCGGCGCGGCCCTGGGAGAACGGTCCCAAGAGCCGCATCGGCGGCTATGGCACCTTGGGCGGCGAGATGATGACCGGGGTGATGGCGGAAGAAATCCTTCAGCCCGGCCCCGGCCGGGTCCGCGCCATGATCGTTCATGGCGGCAACCCGGTCTCCTCGGTGCCGGACCAGCGCAAGGTGGTTCAGGCGCTGCGCAAACTGGACCTGCTGGTCTCGATCGAGCCCAACATGACGCCGACGGCGAAGCTGTCGCACTACATCCTGCCGCCGAAGCTGATGTATGAGCGGGCCGACCTGCCGCTGTGGATCTGGGAGATGCTGCTCTACCCGATCCCCTTCACCCGTTACACCGAGGCCGCCGCGGCCCCGCCGCCGGGGTCCGAAGTCTGCGACGAAATCTATGTCTTCTGGGCGCTGGCCAAACGGCTTGGCCTCACGATGACGGCGGCGGGCGTGCCGCTCGACATGGACAGGGCTCCGACCGTCGAGGATTCACTGCGCATCGCGGCCCGCCATGCGCCGGTCGATTGGGACGAGATCAAGAGCCATCCGCGCGGCGCGGTGTTCGAGGGCGAGGCGCAATACGCCGCCGCGGCCGATCCCGCCACGGCCGGCAAGTTCACCCTGGCGCCCGATGACGTTGCGGCCGAGATCGCCGAGCTGGCCGCGGAATGGGTTGCCCCCGGCAAGATCCGCAGCAACGGCAAGCTATTCACCCACCGCATCGCCTCCCGCCGCCACCGAGACCGCTTCAACTCGCTGGGCAAGGCCCTGTCGGGCGTCCAGAAGCGCGTCCCCTACAACGTCGCCTACCTGAACCCCGCCGACCTCGCGGCCAAGCAGATCAATGACGGGGACTGGGTGGAGCTGACTTCGGACAACGCCACGGTCTACGCCATCGCAGAAGGCGACCAAACACTCCGCCCCGGCGTCGTCTCCCTCACCCACGGCTTCGGCGACCTGCCGGACAGCACGGACTACCTGACCGACGGCGTATCCACCAACCTGCTGATCTCGACCGACCGCGATCTGCAGACGATCAACGCCATGCCGCGCATGTCGGGCATTCCGGTGAATGTCGAACGGGCGAGCGGACCGAGAAATGCCTGAACGTTTTTTCGGGCCGGCAATTTTCGGCGCTGCATTGCTAACGCTTTCGCCGGCGTTGGCAGATCAAACCGCGAAGATGCCCAATGGTGTCACCTACACGATCCCTGATGGGATGACCGCCGTTTCGCACGACAATTATGTCAGCCTTGAACTGCCAGATGGCAGCGCGCACTTCGTCATCATCCCCGTCCCGAAAGCCGGCAGCCCCAGGGATGCAGCGGATGCGGCCTGGCGCATCTACGCGCCCAAACGCGCGATGAAACCGCACACAGACGAGCCGCGCCGGGACCATTACGGCTGGGACGAACAGCGCTTCTACGGTTACGAGACCGCGCCCAGCGAGCATCGCATGATCCAGGCGCGGGCGTTTCGCAAAGACTCCGGCTGGACCGTCACGATCATCGACGCTGATGAGGCGGCCACCGAAAAGCATGACGCCGCGCTAACGGCCGCCATCCTCGGCTTGCGTGCGCCGGATTTCCGGCCGGAAATCCTTGCGGGCCGTGCAGCGAACCGGCTGGATGCGGTACGCACCGAGGCGTTGAAGGGCTTTGTCGACAATAGCATGCGCCTGGTCGGTGCGCCCGGTGCGGCGATGGCGCTCGTCGACCATGGTCATGTGGTCTTCGAAGGCGGTTTCGGCGTCCGCGCAATGGGCAAACCCGATCCGGTCGACGCAAATACGCTGTTCCTTGCCGGGTCAACGACCAAGTCGCTGACGACCCTTCTAATGGCGAAGCTGATTGACGAAGGCCGCTTGCGCTGGGACCAGCCAGTGGTATCGCTCTATCCCACATTCGCGCTAGGCACCTCGGAAACCAGCCGGAAAGTGCTGATCCGCCACCTCGTCTGCGCCTGCACCGGGGTGCCTCGGAAAGACTATGAATTCACTTTGAACGCTCATGACAATACGCCGCAATCGGTGTTCACGATGCTGGCGGCAACCGACGCCACGACGGATTTTGGAGCCGCCTTCCAGTACAGCAACCAGATGGTCGCCGCGGCCGGCTACGTCGCCGCACATGCCGCAGATCCTGGCGACGAAATCGGTGCAGCCTACGACATGACGATGCAGCGGGAAATCTTTGCCCCGCTCGGCATGGTGTCGACGACATTCGATATGAAGAAGGCGCTTGCCGGCGACCATGCAGCCCCGCACGGACAGGATGTCGATAACCACACCGCACCGGTCGATATGGATGCGGAGGATGTGCTTGCCGGCATCAGGCCAGCAGGTGGCATCTGGACCTCCGCACATGACATGGCGAAGTACGTTCAGCTGGAACTTGCTCAGGGCGCAATGCCGGATGGTCAGCGCCTTGTTTCGGCGAAGAACCTGCTGGAACGGCGCGTGCCCGGCGCGAAAATGGGCCCGGAAGAATTCTACGGGCTGGGGCTGCACATCGATAACAGCGCCGGTGTACGCGTCGTCGACCACTATGGCGCGGTTTCTGGATTCCGGGCGGCATTTTATTTCCTACCCGATGCCGATGTCGGCGCCGTGCTGCTGGTGAATGCCGATCGCGGCGAACTGATGCTCGACACTTTCAAGCGCCGGCTTCTCGAAGTCCTGTTCGAAGGGCGCGAAGAGGCCGCTCCCGATCTGGCGAACTTCAACGAGCGGATGGATATCCGCGCGCGGAGCGACCGCGCGGCGATCGCCGTGCCGGCGGACCTGACAGCGGCGGGGAAACTGGCGGGCCGATACGGCAATGCCGATCTTGGAACGATTACCGTCACGCACGCTGGGCGGGACACGGTGTTCGATTTCGGCCTCTGGAAAAGCGAGGTGGCGTCGCGCCTCAACCCCGACGGAACCGTGACCTTCCTCACCATCCGCCCAGCCAAGGACGGCCTGGAGTTCACGGCCGGCGAAAAGGACGGGAAACGTACGCTGCTGACCTCGGACGCGCAGCACGATTACCTCTATACCGAATCCGGGCCGGACGGCGGCGGGCTTTCCGTAAAGCCGGAAAACTGACGGCCTCTCGCCGCTGACTTAAATCGTTCCCTTCTTTGACCGGAAATGAGGTTTGCCGTTTGGCCGCCGAACTGCATTGATTGGTCCGCGAAAAATTTGAGCGTCCTGGGAGGATTTTGATGGTTGAGCAGCGGGATCGGCGGAAGACTTATGTGCCGCCGGAGCGGCCGGCGTGGCTCGCCAAGCTGAACGAGCTGGGCGCGCTGATGGACGGCAAGAGCGTGATCCCGCTGGACGAGGAGTCGCTCTGCCGCCAGGCGATGCTGAATACCGGCCTCTCCGATTTCGGCGAGGACGGGTGGCGCGACCGGTTCCGGGTGATCCTGGAGGCGATCGAGCGCGAGGCCAAGCTCACCTTCTTCGGTCGCATCCTCACCCGCTCGGACTTTGTCATCTACCTCGAATCCCGGCTCAAGATCGCCCAGATCTATAAGGATCATCCCGAGATCGACGATCAGGTGATCAAGGAGCCGGTGTTCATCATCGGCTTCGGCCGCTCCGGCACGACCATCCTGCAGGAGCTGCTGGCCAAGGACCCGCAATTCCGCTCGGTCGAACGCTGGGAGGCGCTGTGGCCGGTGCCCCCGCCCGAGACCGCGACCTACCTGACCGATCCGCGCATCGAGAAGGCGGCGGGCCTGGTCGAGGTGGTGCATTCGGCTTCGCCCGAATGGCGCAAGATGCATGCCTGGGGCGCCCAGATCCCGGTCGAGGATATCGAGTTTACCTATTCCGGCTTCCAGTCGGAAGTGTTCCCCCTCGCCTTCCGCATCCCGACCTATGAGCGCTATTTCGCGACACTGGACCCGGCCTATCACTTCAACTGGCACAAACGCCTGCTGAAGGTTCTCCAGTGGAAGCACAAGAAGACGCACTGGATGCTGAAGAACCCGACCCACCTGGAGCGGATCCCCTATCTGCTGAAAGCCTACCCGGACGCCAAGTTCTTCTTCACCCACCGCGACCCGGTCACGTCCAACGATTCGGTCATCACCGTGCAGGCGAATGTCTGGTACTGGCGCACCGACGATCCGCTGGGCGGCGAGAGCCTGGACGAGTGGGTGATGCCCGAGGCGCGCGCCCGGCTGTGGGACCCGGTGATGGAGTGGATCAAGGACGGCACGATCAAGCCGGGCTCCTACACCAACTTCATCTATGCCCGCTTCATGCAGGATCCGCTGGGGCAACTGGAGAAGGCCTATAACGAGCTGGGGCTGGAGGTCGTGCCGGAGGTCTTCGCGGATATGAAGGAATGGCTGAAGAACAAGGCCGCCAGTGGCCATGGCAACAGCCAGAAATACGACCGCACGCAGGAAGACGACCCGGCAATGGCGGCGGAGCGGGCGCTCTACAAGCGCTATCAGGACTTCTTCGACATCCCGAACGAGTCCAAAGGCGCGGCTTAGTCACGGAACCGTGAGCCGGTCAGGGCGGTACCTGGGGAGACCCTGACGCCGTCCTGGCCGGTACATGAAACGAATCCCACCCGCGGCCGTCCTTCTGGCGGTCATCATCCTGGCAATGCTGCTTGTGCCGGCGCTCGCGCGCCGCTGGCCCGAGATCACCGGGGCGGTGAAGACCGATATCGCCTACGGGCCGGACCCCGCCCAGGTGCTGGATATCTGCGTGCCGCGCACGCCGGCCGTCGGCACGATCCCCGCGCTGGTGATGCTGCATGGCGGCGCATGGCGGTCGGGCGGCAGGAAGGACTGGTTCGAGGGCTGCCGGCAGGCGGCGGCGTCCGGCGTGGTCGGTGTCGCCATCGATTACCGGCTGGCCGACGATACGGCCGGGCATTCCTGGCCCGCGCCGCTTGTCGACGCCCAGCTGGCGATGCGCTGGGTGCGCACCCATGCCAAGGAATACGGCATCGACCCGGGCCGGGTCTGCGCCATCGGCGATTCCGCCGGCGGCCATCTGGCTCTGTTCCTGGCCGCGCTCGACAAGCCCGTGCTCGGCGAGCATGCCGGCCTGCTGCCCGGCGTCTCCCCCAAGGCGGATTGCGCCGTCGACTGGTTCGCGCCGGTCGATTTCTCAGGCTTCCTGCAGCATTCCGGGATGATGCGAACGATGTTCGTCGGCGTGGCGCCCGCCGACTATGCCAATGCCGAGCGCAGCGCGTCCCCGCTCTTCGCGGTCGGGCCGAATACATCGCCGATCCTGATCGCGCATGGCTCCGAGGACCGGATGGTCAATATCAAGCAGTCGGAAACCCTTCGGGACGCGCTGACCCGCGCCGGCGTTCCGAACCAGCTCCGGATTTTCCATGGCGGCCACGAATTCGCCGGCGATGTTGACGAGCGGCGCGCCTATATCGATGCGGCGCTGGCCTTCACCAAGGACCCGCTCGGTTTCCTGAAAACGAAATAGCCTTACTCGTCGTCGGCGTCCGGATTTTCGATCGTGATCGGCACCTTGTAGTAAGTCCGCCCAGCCGGCGTCACGACTTCGAGATCCAGCAGATCCTCGCCCTCATAGGTCTTGGTCTTCGGCGTATAGAGCAGGGCCACGCCGGGGACCCGCTTGTCGCCGCAGGAGACCGGGGCGCCACCCTGCGCCAGCCTGGCGAAATCGGTGAGCCGGATCAGCTTCAGAGTTCCGTGGCTCGGCTGCATACCGATACGCACCTTCGGCTCGCCGATGGACTCGCACGCGCTGTTCACGGCGATCGAGAAATTGATGATCCGGGTGGTTTCCGGTGGAACGCTACGCGGGGTGATCTGCGAAACGCCGCCGGCATGATCGGGCGGCCCCTGGTTGGAGAGCATAGGCTTCGGCGTCGGGTCCGGCGGAAGCGCCGGTATCTCGCCGCGGTCGCGCGCCGCCTCGCGCTCCTTGGCGCACTCAAAATTGGGGTCGCTGCCAGGCCGGAAGCCCTGATTTTCGCAATAGCGCGTGTCCTCTGGATTGACCAGGTGCGGCGCGAAGCAGCCGGCGAGCAGCAATGGGAAGGCCATGGCGGCGATCAGGCCACGGATCGGCATACCCCTCATGTCCCTACTCATTTTCGATGCGAAACTCCGTCCACGACGCGGACCCAGGTCCGGACGGACACATCAATAACGACTTGTCGGATGGATTCCAGTGTGACGGCGAACCACCGCCGCGGGGGTGGGCCATCTTTTCGCCGGAAGGCGAACATCGCCTTGCCAAGTGCGCGGGGAAATTTCATCCTTGCGACAATTGTTTAAATCGAGACCGGAGGAATGCAGCGATGAGGTACGCGCCAAGCGGCCCAGAGGTCATCATGCAGGATTTCGGCGACGAAACCGTCGTCGCCAACCTTGAATCCGGCCTTTTTTACAGCCTGACCGGCTCAGCTATCCCGCTCTGGGCCTGGATCGCCGAAGGGGCATCCACCGACAGCTTGGCGGAACGGTTCATCGTTACCGAGGATGTGCCTCTCGCCGGCATCTCGGACGCTATCGAGGGCTTCGTCACACAGCTGACCGGAGAAGGGCTGATCGCGCCGGCCACGGATACGCCCGCGCCGACGGCAAGCCCTGCGCCGATCCAATTCGCCAAACCGGGGATCGAGCGGTTCGACGACCTCCAGGGCTTGCTGCTGGTCGACCCGATCCATGACGTTGGGCCGCAAGGGTGGCCGCTGCGGCCGAACGACTGACAGCGATGCGGCTCAGTGTCGACGTGGGCCCGGTGACGGTCGATCTCCGGTTCGAGAGCGCACGCATGGCCGAGATGTTCGCGCCGGCCCTCGCCGTCCGGTCCGACAGGCCCGCGGACTATGTGCTGCAGGTAAGCTCAGGCGAAACCGGGAAGCCGCCGGCCGCCATCGATGCCGACCTGCTGGACGGGGAGATGCGGTTCAGCGCCGACAAGGATGGCTACGCGCTCTGGTTTGGGCGCTATGCCCAGACATTGCACACCGTGGACTATCCAGCCCGCCGTGCGGCGTACTGGATTCCCAGAGCCGACGATATTCCGGCGTGGGAGCGAACCCGCCCGTTCTTGCCGGCCTTCCAGGCGATGCTGTCACCCACGGACTGGGTCGCCGTCCACGCCGCCGGCATCGCCGATGGGGAGCGCGGCATCCTGTTGGTGGGCCAAGGCAAGGCCGGCAAGACCAGCCTGGCGCTGGCCGCACTGGAGGCAGGCTGGCGCTTCGCCGGCGACGATTTCGTTGCTGTCCGAGCGGACGGCGACCCCGCCATCGCCCCGCTCTATGCGACAGCGCGGCTGCGCGCCGATATGGCGGGACGCTTCCCCGCTCTGAGGCCGGCGGAGCGTGAAATCTCCCACGACGACGGCGAAACGCGGCACGAATTGCAGCTTCGCGCCCTGCACAGCCCGCCATCCATCACCGGGGCGCCCCTGGCTGCGGTGCTGCTGCTGAGGCGGCGGGGCGCACCATCGCCGACCTTCTCGCCGGTCAGCAACGCCGCCGTCCTCTCGGCGATGGCAGCAGCGACGGCGACGGCGACGCCGGGCTACGATGCGATACGCCTGCGCAAGTATCTGCGGCTGCTGGCGGTGCGCCCGCCGCTGGCTTTCGACCCAGGGCCGGACTTCGCCGCCGCGCTCGCTGCCCTGAGGGAGCACGTGGCATGAACGCGCTTCCTGGCGTCAGCGCGATCATGCCGGTGCATAACGGCGCCGCACACATGGCCGACGGGCTGCGCAGCATCCTGGCCCAGAAGCGCCCGCCCGACGAGATCATCGTCGTCGATGACGGCTCGACCGACGGCTCAGGCGCGTTGGCCAAACAGGTGGCGCCGCTCGCCACCGTCATCGACCAGCCCAACCAGGGTCCGGCACAGGCTCGCAATGCCGGCGTCGCGGCGGCCCGGCACGAATATATCGCCCTGCTGGACCATGACGACCTGTGGCCGCCCGGGCGGACGGAACGGCTCCTGGCCTGCGCCAAGGCCAACCCGGCCGCCGGCATCGTCTGCGGACGGACGGAGATGGTGGCCGCCGGCCCCGGTGTTACCCTCGATCAGCGCCTGCTGCGCGCCAGCGGCACAAACATCCCCTTCCTGTTCCCCTCGGCGCTAATCCGCCGTGCGGTCTGGATAGAACTCGGCGGCATGGACCCTGGCCGCGACCATGCCGAGGATACCGACCTTTACCTCCGCATCGTCGAGGCCGGCATCCCGGTCGCATTCATCGAGGCCACTACCCTGATCTACCGCCATCACGGCAACAACCGTTCGCGCGCGGTGGAGCAGTCGCAGGCGGCGCTGATGGGCAGCCTGCGCGCCAGCCTGCTGCGCCGGCGCGCCGCGAGGGCGGAAGGTTGAGGCCATGAAAATCTCGGTCCTGATCGCCTGCTACAATGCCGAAGCCTATGTCGCCGAGGCGATCCGATCAGTGCTGAACCAGACCGCGCCCGCGCACGAGGTCATCGTCATCGACGACGGTTCGACCGACGGCACCGCCGATGTGCTGGCTGATTTCGCAGGGCGGATCAGGGTGCTCAGCCAAAGCAACCATGGTGTCGCGGCGGCACTCAATGCGGGCCTTGCCAATGCCACGGGCGAGGCGATCGCCTTCCTCGACGCGGACGACATGTGGACACACGGCAAGCTCGCCCTCCAGCAGGCGAGGCTCAGCGCCGCGCCCGAGCTGGATGCGGTGTTCGCCCATATGGAATCGTTCATCAGCCCCGAGCTTGCCGCGACCATGCCGCCCCTGCCGGCCGAGGATGCCGCCGGGCGGCCGGCGCCGATCAAGGGCACGATGCTGATCCGCCGCACCGCTCTCGACCGGCTCGGCCATTTCGACCCGGCGCGGCGGCACGCCGATTTCGTCGCTTGGTACGCCAAGGCGACGACGCAGGGCTTCAGCTGGGAAATGCTGGACGCGGTCGTCTATCGCCGCCGGGTCCACGCCTCAAACATGGGCCGCCACGCCCGGTCGAGCCAGCACGCCGACTATCTGACCGTGTTCAAGGAGCTGATGGACCGCCGGCGCGGGTGACACTCCTCACCATCACGCCGAGCACCCGCGGATCGTCCGATTGGCCCAGCGCCCGGGGCGACACCGGTGCGGTCGGGCGCAGCCTGATATCGATCAGACCATCGGCGCCGGCGGTGACCGGCACATCGACCGGCCCGGGCCCCGCAACTTGGGCGACCACCTTCTCACCCACCAGCACATCGGCGGCCTGATCCGGTGGGTACAGATGCGCAACCGTCAACCGCAGCGCCCGCATCCCTGCGGGGCCGGGATTGACCAGCAGGCGGGCCTCCGCGCCGCTGGTCCAGCGCCCGGCGGGCTCGGCGACGCTCCATCCCGACCAGCACATCGCATCGGCATGTTCGTTCGCCGCGAGATCGACGGCCGGGCCGGAAGACGACAGATCGACGCCGTCGCCCAGTTCCGGGATGGTCGCGGTGCTCGCAAGATCGATCCGCCTCAGAAACAGTCCCAGCGCCCGCGGGTCGAGGGTCGTGTTTCCCCGCGCCCTGGGCTCGATCGGGGTTATGAAGGACATGAACAAGGGCAGCACCCTGACGCCCCGCCACGCCATCGCCCGTCCGTCGAGAAAACGGTCCAGCGGCAGCAATTCTCCGCCCGGATAGCAGCAGCGCTGCACTTGGCCGCCCGTCCAGACATCGACCCCCAGATCCGGCGCCGACGGCGTCATGTCCGCGGGTATCGAATAGGTGCGTAGGCGAAGCGGCAGGCGACACGAGACACCTTCCGGCAGACGCAGCAATAGCCAGGCAACGGACCGCTCAGTCCAGCGCCCGCCCGTCTCCGGCACTGACCAGCCTGCCAGGAACGACCCGCCGGCAACGTCGCGCCCCGGCACGAAACCGTCAGGACCGATCGCACCAAGCTGCGACGCCGCGAAGCTGGAACGGCGCAGCACGGCCAGCAACGCCCTGTGCTTCAGCCGCCCCGGTACCGCGAGAATCCGGCCGAACTCGGCCAGCAGCGACGGATCGGCCAAGCTGACGCGTCCCGAACGGCGAACATCGCCGAGCGCCGGAACCAACGCCGCCGCCGGCCCCGATGCGGCGCGGATTCGCGCCGCGATCTCCAGCCTCTGGCCGAATGCGGTCCGGCGGCCGCGCACCGGTATCGGCACCTGCCCGATCGCAGCGATCTCGGTGAACGCGCGATCGATCCAGGCCCTCATGCGGTAGCGCCGCGCGAGCGTGTCCATCAGGCTCCAATCGACCTGCGTCCCGGCACGGCGCAAGGTCAGCACGGCCTCGGCCACCCAGTCGAAACGCCGCGCCGGCAGATTGTAGAAAGCATGGGCCAAGAGGATGAACAGATGGTCGGTCAGGCCGGCGACGCGAACCTGCCGGCCGTCCAGGCTCAGAACCTCACCCCGTGCCTGGACAGCGGCCGTATAGGCAGGGTCGCCGATGGCCGCGGCCGGGCGCCAATGCAGGTCGATCGAGGTGTCATGGCCCTTCAGCAGGAGCGCGGCATGCCAGCGGACCAGGTCGCCATCCGCGATCAGATGTGGCGCCGGCGATGCCCAACCGTCGTCACGGAGACAGGCCACCGCGTCGCGCACGTATTGGGATGGGACCAATATGTCGAAATCGCCCATCGGCCGGATATCCGCGGCCTCCGGCCACCGCGCCAGGAAAGCCGCGCCCTTGAAGCGCAGCATAGGGATGCCGGCCGCCTCAAGCCTGTCCAGCGCCTGTCCTATCGTGCGCCGGTGCAGCGAGCCGCTCAGCCAGACATGCTTCGCCAGGCCGCGCATCCATTCCATGTACGGGTCGTCGAAGCCGAGCCGCGTGAGATTGCGGTAGAGCAACGGCATCATCCGCAGGTTCCGCCCGTCCAGCGTGCCCGGCGTGCCGTGCGGCCGCCAGGCCTCGAATGCCCGGATCGCAGCTTCGCCGCCAGCCAGACAGGCGCTCAACAGCAGCCGCTCGGACGGAGCGATGATATCCCTCACCGGCGTGCAGTCCCCCTCAACGCGTTATAAGGTTATAGGCGACGCAGAATATCGAGCCGGCGGGGTATGTCGATCCGATTCCCCGGCATCCATGGGTAAATCATGCCGCCGAAGACCGCGCCCTCCCTCCCGGCGATGATCGCCGATACGCTCACCCGGCCGCTCAGGCTGGCGATCGCCAATGAGGTCGTCGGCATCTTCAACGACCGGTCGCGCGGCGAAAAGCCCGTGGTGCGGTCCAAGGACGGGCTGCTCGGCCCGGACTCCGTTGCCTGGCGCGTGCATGGCGACGTCACCACGATGATGGTCGGCGGCATTGCCGCGCTGCTGCTGCAGATGCTGCATCCCGGCGTGCTGTCGGGCGTCTGGGACCATTCCAACTTCCGCGGCGACATGCTGGGACGGCTGAGACGCACCGCCCGCTTCATCTCCACCACCACCTATGCCGGCCGCACCGACGCCGAGGCCGCCATTGCCCGCGTCCGCGCGATCCACGAGCGCATCCGGGGCGTCCGGCCCGACGGCACGCCCTACAGCGCCACCGACCCCAGGCTGCTTGCCTGGGTCCATGCCACCGAGACGGTGAGCTTCCTCGACGCCTGGATCCAGTACGGCGAGCCGCGCATGAGCCTGGCCGACCAGGATCGCTATTTCGCCGAGATGGCGGGCACTGCCCGCGCGCTGGGCGCCGATCCTGTGCCGACCAGCCGGGCCGAGATGATGGCCTTCATCGCCCGCATGCGCCGCGAGCTCAGCACCGACGACCGGTCCCGCGAGGTCGCCGCCCTGATCCTCGGCCGTCATCCAGACAACCGCGCCACCGATCCGCTTCAGGCGATCGGCTTCCAGGCCGCCATAGACCTGCTGCCGCCCTGGGCCCGGCGGATGCATGGGCTTCACGCCTCGTCGCTCGGCCGGCCATTGGTGCGTGCGGGCACGTTCGGGATCGCCCGGACGCTGCGCTGGGCGTTCGGATAAGCGTGTAGAGTGGAAGAGCGAAGCGTATTCCACCAGCCGAGCAATGCTCGGCCAGCTGGTGCTCGTGGCTACATCGGATGGTGGAATACGCTTCGCTCTTCCACCCTACAATTTACCGGCCGAGAATCTTCCGCACCTCGGCGAAGGCCTGCCCCATCCGCGCATCGTTCGAATAGCCAGCCACCAAGCACCGCCGCCGCCCGGCCTCGGCGATCTGCCGCCGCAGCTCCGGCTGAGGCAGATATTCGCGAACCAGGCGCGCGCAGTGGTCTAGGTCCGTGAAAAACACCGCCTCCTTGCCGTCGTCGAACATCTGACGATGCTCATCCGTCCCCTCGGCCAGCAGAAAACCGCCCGAGGCGGCGATCTCGAAGCTTTTATGGGCGACCTGGTCGTTGTTGGCGTGGGTGATGAAGGAGA
>DATBAZ010000373.1:0-12760 GCA_036271255.1 Alphaproteobacteria bacterium | reverse complement strand
TGGGCTATCCGCCGTTCCTGCTGGCCCGGATGTGCGCCACCATCGACCATATTGCCGGCGGCCGGTTCGGCTGGAACATCGTCACGAGCGGCGAAGACCTCGCGGCGCAGAATTTCGGTATGGCGCAGATCACCGCGCACGACACGCGCTATGAGATGGCCGACGAATATGTCGAGCTGGTCAACCAGCTCTTCGCCTCGTGGGACCCGGATGCCATCGTCCGCGACCGCGAGACCGGAACCTATGCCGATTTCCGCAAGGTCCGCCCGATCCATTTCGAGGGCAAATACTATAAGTCGCGTGGCCCGCTGAACACCGCGCCGATGCCGCAAGGGCGGCCGGCCTATGTCCAGGCCGGCGGCTCACCGCGCGGGCGGGACTTCGCCGCCCGGCATGCGGATTCGGTGATCTGCGCGGCCAAGGGCATCAAGGGCATGAAATCCTTCCGCGACGATATCCGCGCCCGGGCGGAGACGTTCGGGCGCGATCCCGACGACATCAAGATGCTGTTCCTGCTCGCCCCCGTCATGGGCAAGACCCGTGCCGAGGCGGAAGCCGAGAACGAGCGCGGCCTCGAATCCAGCCGCTTCCACCATCACACCTTGGCGCTGCACAGCGCGCTCTCGGGCATCGACCTGTCGCAGTTCGACCTCGACAAGCCGCTGCCGGAGATGACGACCAACGGTTCCATCGCCTCGCTGTCCGGCTTTGCCCAGTTCGGCAGCGGCAAGACGCTGAAGCAGGTGATCCGCGAGAGCGGCAAGGCGAGCTGCCTGGATTGCGTGGGCACAATCGACGACGTGGCCGACCAGATGGCGGCGGCGATGGAAGAAGTCGGCGGCGACGGCTTCCTGATCCGCCACCCCTTCTACGACATCAACCGCCGCTATATCCTCGAGGTCGCCGACGGGTTGGTGCCCGCGCTCCAGCGCCGCGGGCTGGTGCGGACGGAATATACCGCCCCGACCTTGCGCCAGACGCTGCGGGAGTTCTGATGAGCCGTCATCACCTGCTGCAATCGAGCCCGGAAACCTGCCATTGGGGCTTCTTCGATGCCGCCTTGCCGCCGGTGATGACCGTACAGTCGGGCGACACGGTGACGATCGAGGCGATTTCCGGCGCGGCCGAGGTCAATCCGCCACCCCAGTTCGACATGCTGCCGGAGCACGTGGCCGTGCTCGAATCACTTCAGCCCAAGCTGGGGCCGCATATCCTGACCGGCCCCGTCGCGGTGGAAGGCGCGATGCCTGGCGACGCGCTGGAAATCGAGATCCAGGCTGTCGACCTGCGCCAGAACTGGGCCTGGAACATCATCCGCCCGTTCCGCGGCACGCTGCCGGAGGATTTTCCCAAGACCAAGATCTGGCACTCGGGCATCGACATCAACCGGCGTGTGGGCACGCTGCCGTGGGGACCGGAGGTTCATCTGCGCCCGTTCTTCGGCATCATGGGCGTCGCCCCCGCCCCGAGCCTGGGCGCGCTGGGCTCGATCGAGCCGCGCGAATATGGCGGCAACATGGACCTGAAGGAGCTCACTGCCGGCACCACTCTCTATCTGCCGGTCTGGGCGCCGGGCGCCCTGTTCTCGGTCGGGGACGGTCATGCCATCCAGGGCGACGGCGAGGTCTGCCTGACCGGGCTGGAGACCGCGCTGCGCGGCACCTTCAAGCTGACATTGCGCAAGGACATGAAGCTCAGCCTGCCCATCGCCGAGACGCCGACCCATGCGATTACGTTGGCCTTCGATCCCGACCTGGACGATGCCGCCAAGCAGGCACTGCGGGCGATGATCGCGCTGATCGTCGCGCGCGCCGGCATTCCGGCGGACGATGCCTATATGCTGTGCAGCCTGGCCGCCGACGTGCATGTCACCCAACTGGTCGACGGCAACAAGGGCGCGCATGTGATGATCGACAAACGCTGGCTCAACAGCCCCGAGACGCTCAAGGCGGCGGGAATCCCACTTTGACCTATCCCATTGGGACCCGCGATTTCGAAGCGCCCGGCCGGTCCCGGGCGATGTCGACGCGCGGGATGGCGGCAACCTCGCACCCGGCCGCGACCCTGGCTGCGCTCGACGTGCTGCAATCCGGCGGCAACGCCATGGACGCAGCCGTCGCCGCCTGCGCCGTGCAATGCGTGGTCGAGCCCGGATCGACCGGCATCGGCGGCGACTGCTTCGTGCTTTATGCGCCCAAAGGCGGATCAGAGATCGTCGCCTTCAACGGCTCCGGCCGCGCGCCCGCCGCCGCGACCAGTGACCGGCTGCGCGCCGAGGGACTGACGACTATCGACCGGCAATCGCCGCACGCCGTCACCATCCCCGGCGCGGTCGATGCCTGGAGCCGGCTGCTGCGCGACCACGGGACCCGCGACCTGGGCACCTTGCTCCAGCCGGCCATCGCCTATGCTAGGGACGGCTACGCGGTGGCGCCGCGTGTCCATCTGGAATGGACCGATCAGGCGCCGGTGCTGACCCGCGACCCCAATGCCCGCGCGGTGTTCCTGCCGGACGGCAAGCCACCGGCAGTCGGTACGATCCACCGCCAGCCGGCCCTGGCCGCGACCTTGGAAATCCTTGCCGCGAAAGGCCGCGACGGTTTCTATTCCGGCGCGGTGGCCGAGGACATCGTGACCTATCTGCGCGGGCTCGGCGGGCTGCACACACTCGATGATTTCGCAAAGGCCAAAGGCGAGTATGTGACGCCGATCCGGACGCGCTTCCGCGACTACGACGTCTATGAATGCCCGCCCAACGGCCAGGGCATCATCGCGCTGGTCATCCTCAATATCCTGTCCGGCCTGCCGCACGACGCCGACCCGCTGTCGCCGGAGCGGCTGCATCTCGAGATCGAGGCGACACGGCTGGCCTATACGCTGCGTGACGCCTATCTGGCCGACCCGACGAAGGCTCGGGTCGATGTCGACTGGCTGCTGTCCGAGACATTGGCAACGGAGCTGCGCGGCCGGATCAGGGACACCGCAACAATGCCGGTCGCACCTGTCGACATGCCGGAGCATCGGGACACGGTCTACCTCACCGTGGTCGACCGCGACCGCAACGCGGTCAGCTTCATCAATTCGCTGTTCCACCAATATGGCAGCGGCCGCGTCGCGCCGAAGAGCGGGGTGCTGCTGCAGAATCGCGGCATGAGCTTCTCGCTAAAGCCCGGCCATCCCAACGAGATCGCGCCGGGCAAGCGCCCGATGCACACGATCATCCCCGGCATGCTCATGCGGGGCGGGCGGGTACAGATGCCGTTCGGCGTCATGGGCGGCCACTACCAGGCGATGGGCCACGCCCATTTCCTGAGCAAGGTCATCGATTACGGGCTGGACCTGCAGACCGCCATGGACCTGCCGCGCCTGTTTCCCCTGCCCGGCACCAACACCGTCGAGGTCGAAAGCCGCATCCCGGCAGAGACGGTCGCCGGTCTGCGCCGGCGCGGCTTCGAGATCGTGCGCGCGGAGAAACCGATCGGCGGCAGCCAGGCGATCTGGATCGATTGGGAGAACGGGACGCTGATCGGCGGCTCCGATCCGCGCAAGGATGGCTGCGCGCTCGGTTACTGAGTCCCAAGCCGAGGATCGAACACAGCCCGCAGCACGTCGACAATGGCGGCGACCACCAGATAGGTCGCGGCCGCCACCATCGCCACGCCCAGAACCGCCGGCAGATCGGCCGAAGCGAAGGCGCGGACCATGTAGAGCCCCAGCCCCGGCCAGGAAAACAGCGCCTCGACGATGAGGATATTGTTGAAGATCAGCGCCACCTGAAGCGAGATCATCGAGAGCGCCGGCCCGGCGGCGTTGCGCATCGCATGGCGGGTCAGCACCGCGGTTTCGCTCAGTCCCTTGGCGCGGGCGGTGCGGATATAGCCCTGGCGGTAGACCTCCTGGAGGCTGGAGGCCAGGGTCCGCGCGATCGCCACCGCGATCGGCAAAGCCAGGGTCAGCGCCGGCAGGACGAGATGGGCCAGCGCGTCCAGCATCATGCGCGGCTGGCCGGTCAGGATGCTGTCCAGGGTCATGAAGCCGGTCGGGCCCAGGCGGAAATCGTCCGGCGAAATCCGCCCTCCCCCCGGCAGCCAGCCGAGCCGGTACCAGAAGAGCAGCGCCAGCAGGAGGCCGGTGAGGAAGATCGGCGCCGAGGTCGCCCCGATCAGCCCGAGCCTCAGAACCCCGCCCCAGCGCGTCAGCGCCTGAGGCAGCGCCACCGCCGCGCCGATCAGCAGACCGATTGCGAGCGCCGTCGCAACCAGCTCCAAGGTCGCGGGCGTATAGCGCGCCAGGTCGCGCGTCACCGGATTGTGGGTGTAGACAGACTGACCGAGATCGCCCTGCGCGAGCCGGACCATATAGCGCCAATATTGCACCGGCAGCGGCCGGTCGAGCCCCATCTCCTTGCGCTTGGCCTCGACCAGGCTGTTCGGCGCGTTGGGTCCGACCAGCGCGCGCGCCGGGTCGGCGGGGACGAGCTGCTGCAGGGTGAACAGCACCACCGTCATCGCCAGCAGCACGCTGGCAAGCCCCGCGATCCGCCGGATCAGGAACAGCCACATCGCCTATTCCCGCCTGATCGTGGCGTAGTCGACGGCCCAGGGCAGGGCCGGCCGGGTGCCCAGATCGGTCAGGCCGGCGCGATAGACGATCACGTCCTCGACGTCCGCCAGGGGGATGAAGGCGCCGTCAGAGAAGATCTGGTCCGAGATGGCGAGATAGGCCCTGTCGCGTTCGGGCAACGACGTGATCTGTCCGGCCTCTGCGCTCATCGCATCGAGCTTCGGGTTCGAGTAGCCGAAGAAATTGAGCGCTGCCCCGGTCTCGAAGAACACGCCGGTCTGGGTCGCCGGATGGGCGGCATCCGGATAGTTCTCGGCGATGAAGATGTCAGGGTCGCTGTCGAGGCGATCGACCAAGCTGGATTCCTGGTCGATCGGGATGGTGCGGACGGTCGCGGTGACACCGATCCGCTTCAATTGCGACACCATGAATTCGGCGATCCGCTGCTGGACCGGCGCCTCCTGGTCGGTGAAGCCGATCTCGATCTTCACCGGCCCGGCGGCGGCCACGGCCCGGCGGGCCGCGTCGAGGTCTGCCGGGAACGAAACGGGCGCCGGGCCCGCGATCATCGCCTTTGGATAAAGTGAGCGCGCCGGCGCCGCGAAATCGCCGAAGACATCGTGGAGCCAATAGGCCGGATTGATCGCCGCGATCACCGCCTGGCGGAGCGCCGGGTCGTGCAGTGCTCTGTTCTGGTTGATATAGGCCATCTCGAGCCCCAGCGGGTAATGCGCGTCGAGCTTGAGGCCGGACGGCAGCCGACCCAGCTGATCGAACGGATAGCCATGCTCGACAATGTCGACCTCGCCGCGCTGGAGCATCAGCATCTGCTGGTTGATCGTCGGCACGATCAGAAGCTCGATCCGGTCGAAATACGGACGCGGCCCCCAATAATGCGGGTTGCGGACCAGCACATAGCGCTGGCCGCGCACCATCTCGGCCAGCATGAACGGGCCGGTGCCATCGGCATGGTCGTTGAGCCAGGAGACGCCGAGATCGCCGCCTTCATGATCGATCAGCGCGGCCGGGCCGATCACCTTGGGGGCCCAGGGGCTGGCCAACCGGTCGAGGAAGGCCGGCTGCGGCGCCTTCAGGCGGATGACGAAGGTGCGCGGATCGGGCGCCGACATGCTGTCCACGCCGTCGAGGAAATAGGACAGCGGCAGGGTCGGGTGCCGGCGGCGCTCGAAATAGGCCAGCACGTCCGCCGCCGTCATCGGCCGCCCGTCGTGGAAAGTGACGCCGTCGCGCAGGGTGAAGCTGTAGGTCAGGCCGTCGGACGAGATCGTCCAGCTCTCGGCCAGCCAGCCGGCGATCTCGGTCGTGCCGGGTCTGTACTGCACCAGCCCTTCATAGAGCACGCGCTCGGCATCGAGCCCGACCAGGATGATGGCGTCGTCCGGATCGAAGGTGGCCACGTCATCACCATAAGCGACGCGCAGCACCTTCTCGGGCGCCGCGTGGGCCCCGAAGGCGTACAGCAGAAGCAGGATGGCAAGCCAGCGCATCGTCAGACGTTCTTCATCAGCGCACGCAGCCCGTCGCCGGCAAGATTGGCGGTGACGACGAGCATGAAGATGGCGACGGCGGGCAGGATCGGGATCCACCAGTGGGTGGTCAGGCTCGAGAGGCTGCGCGCCGTCATCGCGCCCAGCTCGGGTGACGGCGCCGGTGCGCCGAGGCCGAGGAAGGAAAACAGCGACAGCACCAGGATGACGTTGGCGACATCCAATGTCGCCGTCACCAGCAGGGTCGGCAGCGCGGCCGGCAGCAGATACCGGAGAACCAGGCGCGGCCCGCGCACGCCGGACAGGCGTGCCGCCTCGGCATGCGGCCGGGCCGCCACCGCCTTGACCTCGCCGCGGACGATCCGGGCATACCAGGGCCACCAGAAGACGCTCATCACCACCACCGTGTGCCAGATCCCCGGCCCCAGCGCGGCGACGGCGGCCAGCGCGATCATGGTGGAGGGAATGACGATGAACAGCTCCGTCAGCCGCGCGAGAATCGCATCGACCAGGCCACCGGCCACCGCGCCCGCCACGCCGACCAGCGTGCCGGCGAAAACGCCGATGGCGATGACGACCAGGCTGGGCAGCCAGGTCAGCCGCACGCCATAGATCATGCGCGCCAGCATATCCCGCCCAATCTCGTCGGTGCCGAACAGATAGGTGAGCGACGGCGGCTCGAAGGGTGCCGCGATCTTCAGCACCGGATCGGCAGGCGCGAGCCATGGCGCCGCCATGGCCACCAGGGTGATGACGAACAGCATGCAGACCGCCGCCGCCTCCAGCCGCGGCATTCGCCCTAACGTCTGAGCGATCACGCGACGGCCCGGGTCAACCGGTCGGGCATCGCCGCAAGCAGCGCCTGGGTCGCCTCATGCGCCGGCGCGGTGACGATTGCATCCGCATCTCCCATCTCGACGATCTCTCCGCCTGCCATGACGACGATCCTGTCGGCCACGAACCGGGCCGCGGCCAGATCGTGGGTAACGAACAAGAGTGCCATGCCCAGGCTGCGGCACAAGCTGCCGATCAGGTTCAGCATTGCCGCCGCCAAGGTCATGTCCATCGCGCTGATCGCCTCGTCGCACAGCAGCAGGCTGGGCGGCACGACGATGGCCCGCGCCAGCGCTGCCCGCTGGCACTGCCCGCCCGACAGGTCGCGCGCCCGCGCCCCGGCCAGTTTCGGGTCGAGCCCGACCTGCGCCAGCGCCGCCACGACCCGCGCTTCCCGCTCCGCCCCGGCAAGGCCGAGCGGCCGCAGCCTCTCACCGATCTGTTCCCCGATCGAGAGCCACGGCGTCAGCGACCCGCGTGCATCCTGGAAGATCACCTGGGGCCGCGGCCCCGGCGCATACACGACATCGCCGTCATCAGGCTCCACCAACCCGGCGGCGATCCGCAGCAGGGTCGATTTCCCCGAGCCGCTGGCGCCCACGACCGCGACCGATTCGCCGCGATAGATGCGCAGATTGATCCCGCTCAACGCCCGCACCGGCTGCGCCGGGCGCCCGATAAGGCGGCGGTGCCCGGCGAAGGTCTTTTGGACCATCGCCATCTCGACCAGGATTTCCGTTTTTCCCGCGGCGAACGAAGCAGGCCATTCCGACAGGGCGCGGGTCCAGAGATCGGGGCCGACCTCGGCGGCGCGGAAACAGGATACGGTGCCGCCATGGGCTGCCGCCATCGACGGCGGGCGGACTGTCCGGCAGTGCTCCATGACCAGCGGGCATCTGGAGGCGAAGGCGCAGCCGGTGGTGTCGCCGTCCCCCGTCGCCTTCGACGTCGCCAGGGTCGGCAATTGCCGGGCGCGGTCGGCGGCGAGACCGAAGCGGGCGCCGAGCAAGGCCGCCGTGTAAGGATGGCCCGGCCGGGTCGCGAGCCGGTCCACCGGCCCGTCCTCGACCAGCCGCCCGGCATGCATGACGACGATCCGGTCGGCCAATGCGGAGGCGACAGCGAGGTCATGGGTGACGAACAGCATGGCGATCCCGTCCTCCCGCGCCAAGCGGCGCAGCAGGTCCAGGATCTGAGCCTGGACGACGACATCCAGGGCCGTCGTCGGCTCGTCGGCGATGATGAGGCCGGGCCGCTTGGCGACCGCCATCGCGATCATCACCCGCTGGCACTGCCCGCCCGAGAGCTGGTGCGGATAGGCCATGAGCCGGCTCTCCGGATCGGGAATGCCGACCCGCTCCAGCCACCGGGCCGGCGGCGTGCCGTCCGGGGCCGCCTCGGCCAACTGGGCGCCGATGCGGAGCGACGGGTTGAGGGAGCCGATCGGGTCCTGGAACACCGTCCCCAGCCGCTCGCACCGGACGGTGCGCCAGCGCAGGGCGTCGCCGCCCAACAGCTCGATACCGTCGACCGCGACCGATCCGGACACGGTGGGCGCTGCCTCGGACGGCAGCAGCCCCATGACGGCCAGCCCCAGGGTCGACTTGCCGGAACCGCTCTCGCCCAACATGGCGACGATCTCGCCCCGCCGGACCTCGAGCGATATCCGGTCCAGGACCGCGTGCGCCCGGCCATCCCGGTGCAGGGCCACCGACAGGTCGGCGACCCTGAGCACCGGCGGCGGCATGCCTTCCAAGCTAGAACCGGCCCTTCAGATTGATCCCGACCGTCTGCGGCCGCACCGTATAGGCTTCCGACGTGAACAGGATGGACGGGTGCTGGATCGCTTTCTGCTCGTCCAGCAGGTTCTTGGCATAGATCGACACGGTGAACTGGTCGAGATCGACGCCGATGCTGGCATTCATGACGCCGTAGTTCGGCCGGATATAGTCCGGATTGGTATTGTCGAACGTCCCATGCGAATGGCCGGTCTCGTCCCAATCGGCATTGATGAAGCCCGTCACTTCATCCGTGAACGGATGGTTGTACTGCACCCGGAAGGTCGCCATCCAGTCCGGCGTGTTGAGCACGGCGTCGCCGGCCGTGGCGCCGACATTGGCGGTCACCTTGGTCAGCACCGCATGCGACACGTCGCCGGAGAAGCTGAGCGTGACCGCGGGCACCGGACGGTAGGCGAGCTCCATCTCCACGCCGTAGCTCTCGGCGTTGCCGACATTGGTGGTCACCGTATAGCCGCAGGTCGGCAGTGGGATGGTCTGCTGGATCTTGTTCCAGTTGATGTAATAGCCGTCCGCGTCGATCGAGAGCTTGTTGTCGAACAGCCGCCCCTTCACCCCGGCCTCGTAGGACCAGAGCGCATCGGAGCCATAGGTTTCCGGAGCGTTATTTATGCCGAGCGATTTCAGGTCCGCCGAGCAGAGCGGCACGGCGATCGGCCCTTCCGAGCCGCCCAGGCGGAACCCCCGGGCGATGGTCGAATAGACCGTCGTGGTCTCGTCGATGTCATAGCTCAGCGAGAAGCGGGGCGTCGGCGCGTAGAAGCGGGCATTGCTGCTGAACAGGGGCGGATTGGTGCCGAAATAGCCCTGGTTCAGGTCGGTGAAGGCCGAGCGGGCGTAGGCATAGCGGATGCCGGCCGACGCCTTCAGGTCCGGCAATATGGCGTAGGTGGCATCGCCGAAGATCGCGAATTGCCGTTCCTCCAGCCGCTGCGATGAGAAGTCCACCGAATCGTCCGGAAAGGTCGAGCCGGCGAAGACGTCGGAATCCTCCGGCGCGACCCCGTAGACTTGCCGGAACGTCTTGTTCAGCCCCAGCACATAGGCATCGTCGCTCTTGTGGATCTGATAGTCGGAGTAGAGCAGCCCGACCAGCCAGGTATAGGGCTCGCCGCTTTCGGCCATGGATTTCGACGCCAGGCGGATTTCCTCGGTCGTCACCGCGGTCGTCGTGCGGCTGTATTCCGGACCGGGCAGGTTGCCGATCCTGAAGCCTTTGTTGGCGATACCGTTGGGCGGATCCTGATCGATCAGATAACCAAGATACTGGCTGTTGTAGTAGGTGCCGTCCTCGGTGCGGTTGAGCTGCTGCCAGAAATAGCTGGTGATCGAGGTCACGTCGGCCCAGCCGAGGTCATCGGCAACGGTGATGCTGGGGATGAAGATATTGTCGCGGATCGGCTCGCGCACCTCCTTGTCCTGCCGGTAGAGGCCGATGTCGGGATAATAGACCGAGGTGTCGTCGACCACTTCATGCTGAGCGAACAGGGCCGGGGTGATGGTGAGCCCGTCGGTCGGCTGGATCAGGCTGGAGGCGCGGAACACGGTCCAACGGTCCAGATTGGTGCCCTCATGCGCCAGTTTTCCGGTGGTGGTCAGGTTGTCGATATAGCCGCTGTCCTGCCCGTTATCGATGCCGAGCCTCAGTGCCGCGACGCCGGTCACGACCGGCAGATTCACCACCGCCTGCTCATCGTAATTCAAGCCGCCATGCGTGGTGCCGGAGAGGTCGGAGGAGAAGGTGCCGGAGAATTCGTCCAGCACCGGCCGCTTGCTGATGAAGCGGACGGTGCCGCCCATCGAGCTCGCGCCATAGAGCGTACCTTGCGGCCCGCGCAGCACCTCGACCCGGTCGATGTCGAACAGCCTGGGCTCGACTTGGCCGTTGAACAGGTTCTTCTCCGTGATCGAGACTTCGTCGAGATAGACGCCAACCGTGGCCGAGCCGGAGTTGGAGCTGACGCCGCGGATTTCGATATTGTCCAGACCCGGCGCCCCGCCCGCGCCGAAGGAGAGGCCGGGAATGGCGCGGGTGATGTCCTCGAAGCCCTCGATATGGCTTTCCTGCAGCGTGGCGCCGCTCAGCACCGAGACGGCCATCGGGATTTCCTTCAGATTCTCCGAGCGCTTCTGCGCCGTCACCACGATCTCCTCCAGACCGCTGGCGGGGGCCGGCGCGGCGGCCTCCTGGGCGCCAGCCGTCGGGGCGGCTACAGGAATCGAGATCAGAGATATCGCGATGGCAATCCGGCTGACGGCTTGTTTTGACATTGGCACCCCTCGGGAACGCTTTCCGGCCACGCGACAGCGCAGCGCCAGGGAAAGTTTCTTGATTGGCGTTCAAGCAATCCGCGTGCCATTCGTGAGCCGCTCGCCAGGGCTTTTCCCGCTTGGATCAGGACTTTTCGCAAGCGCGAGGAATCATGCTGCTCCGCACAAAAATTGTTCACCATGCAAGTGAGTTGCATAAAGTGCAGGCAATACAGTATCGGATTTCCTGGACCTGCGGCAAAACCGGGCGCGGTCCGGGTTGCATGCCACTTGCATAGGCGGTGAGAGGACCGGCGCGCCGCCGGCTTTCGGGAGAGAAAACGCATGACCGCAGATCACGCCCTGCCGCCGGACCGGGATTTCCGGGGCTATGGCCGTAACCCGCCCGACCCGAAATGGCCTGGAGGGGCGCGCATCGCAATCAATATCAACCTCAATTTCGAGGGCGGCGCAGAGCGCACGATCGACAACGGCGACGGCTGCTCGGAGAGCGTGCTGAACGATATCGGCGCCCCGTCCTACTCAGGCATTCGCAGCCCGCTGGTGGAGTCGGTGTTCGAATACGGATCACGCGTGGGGGTCTGGCGGCTGCTCAGGATCTTCCGCGATTTCGCGGTGCCGGTCAGCGTGCTGGGCGTGGTCCAGGCGCTGCAACGCAATCCCGAGCCGACGGCTGCCTTCATCGAAGAAGGCCATGAGATCGTCAGCCACGGCTGGCGCTGGATCGACTATCACCTGGTCGACGAGGCGACCGAGCGGGCACATATCAAGCTCGCCCTCGATGGCATCGAAGCGCTGATCGGGCGCCGGAATGTCGGCTGGATGACGGGCCGTCCCGGGCCGAACACGCGCCGGCTGATCGCCGAGGCCCAGGTTGCCTATGACCGGGATTCATTGAACGACGAGTTGCCCTATTGGGTGGCGGTCGAAGGCCGCAGCCACCTCGTCGTCCCCTATTCCTTCGAGACCAACGACAACCGCTTCGATCAAAATCTCGGCTTCAGCACCGCGGACGATTTCACCCGCTATTTCAGCGACTGCTTCGACCTGCTCTATGCCGAGGGCGCCGAGCATCCCAAGATCATGAGCATCGCGCTCCACGACCGCCTGATCGGCCGCCCCGCCCGCGCCGCCGGTCTGATCCGCTTCCTCGAGCATGTCCGCAAGCGCGATAGGGTCTGGTTTTGCACCGGAGCGCAGATTGCCGAACACTGGAAGGCAAACTTCCCTGCGCCAGCCGACCTCGGCGCAGATCGGGCCTTCAGAAAGACGGGTGTGAACTGAAGCCAGCGAAGATCTAAAGCAGCCCGGTCTGGGATCGACGACGAGGCGGATCGAGCGGGTCGGCAATGCCCCGCACAGGCCGCAGCATAGGGCCTTCGCAGCTATCGCATGGCGCCGGCAATCTCAATGACGCAGCCCGGTCCTGCTCCGATCGTCAGGCGGAAACCATGGAGTTTGGCGATAGCGGCTACCAGGTTGAGACCAAGTCCGGCGCCCTGCGTCGCCCGGCTCTTATCCGAGCGATAAAACCGCCTGAGCACCGCCTCGCGCTCGAACTCACCGATCCCCGGTCCGGTGTCCGCGACCTGGACGACGACGTCACCGGCCCGCTTCAGCAGCGTGAGCTGGACGCGGCCGCCTTCGGGCGTGAACTTGATTGCATTGTCGACCAGGTTGGCGAAGGCCTCGAACAGCAGATCATGGTCGCCGCGCACGCTCGCGAAATCGGTGGCGTCGACATCGAGCTGGATATGACGATCCTCAGCGATCGGGTCATAGAGT
>DATBAZ010000372.1:0-5657 GCA_036271255.1 Alphaproteobacteria bacterium | reverse complement strand
CAACAATGCCTCTGCCATCCTGGTGACCCAGGGCAAGACCCAGGAGGGGTTCGAACGCCATATCGGCGTCAACCACCTGGGCAGCTTCGTGCTGACCGGCCTGCTGCTCGACCTCCTGAAGGCCGGACACGACGCGCGCGTGGTCAACACCTCCTCGACCGCGCACCGGCTGGTGAAGGGCATCGACCTGGACGACCTCAACTTCGAGCACACGCCGTACAAGCCGATGGAAGCCTATGGCCGCAGCAAGATGGCGGCCCTGCTCTACACGTTCGAGCTGGACCGGCGATTTAGAAAAGCCGGGCTGCCGATCAGGGCGGTGGCCGCCCATCCCGGCTATTCCAACACCAACCCCGACAAAGGCGGCTTCGTGATGCGGGTCGCCACCTCGATCTTCGCCCAGCCCGCCCATATGGGCGCCCTGCCGCAACTCTATGCCGCGACCGCGCCGGACGTCGCCGGCGGCGACTATATCGGACCCGGCGGCCCGATGGAGATGCGCGGCTATCCGGCCAAGGTGGGCTGTACCCCGCCGGCCAAGGACGAGAAGACGGCGGCGCGGCTGTGGACGGTGTCGGAGGCGCTGACCGGGGTCAACTACCTGGACTAGCCCGGCATCCCACCCAGATACGCCGCCTGGATATCCTTGTTCCGGGCCAGCTCCGCTGCCGAGCCCTGCATCACGACACGGCCGGTCGCCAGCACATAGGCGCGGTGGGCGAGGCGGAGCGCGTGGTGGGCGTTCTGCTCGACCAGCAGGATGGCGGTGCCGCGCTCGCGGTTGATGCGGCCGATGGCGGCGAAGATCTGGGTGACGATGAGCGGCGCCAAGCCGAGGGACGGTTCGTCGAGCAGCAGCAATTCCGGCTCGGCCATCAGCGCCCGGCCGATCGCCAGCATCTGCTGCTCCCCGCCCGACAGCGTGCCGCCGCGCTGGTCGATCCGCTCGGCCAGGCGCGGGAAGAGGGCGAGGACGGAGTCGAGGTTGGGCGCAAACCGCTCCAGTGGGGCAAGGCGGGCGCCGAGTTGCAGATTCTCGCGCACGGTCATGCGGGCGAAGATGCGCCGGCCCTCGGGTGCATGGGCGACGCCGAGCGCGGCGATGCGATGTGTCGGCAGCCGGGTGATGTCCTGGCCCTTGAGGCGTATGGTGCCGGCCACGGCGCGGGGCCGGCCGCAGATCGTCATCAGCAAAGTGGTCTTGCCGGCGCCGTTGGCCCCGACCAGGGTCACGATCTCGCCATCGCCGACCGTCAGGTCGACACCGTTGAGCGCGCGAACCGCGCCGTAGGAGGCGGAGACCCCTTCGAGCGCCAGCATCAGGCGACCGCGTCCTCGGGCTCGCCCAGATAGGCGGCGATGACGGCCTTGTCGGCCCGGATCGCGGCCGGCGGGCCCTCGGCGATCTTCCTTCCGTAATCGAGCACGACGATATGGTCGGAGATGCCCATCACCACGCTCATGTCATGCTCGATCAACAGCACGGCCAGATCGAGCTCGGCCGAGATGGCGCGGATCAGCGCGGCGAGATCGGCGCTTTCGCGCGGATTGAGGCCGGCCGCCGGCTCGTCGAGGCAGAGCAGGCGGGGGCCGGTGCAGATCGCGCGGACGATCTCCAGCCGCCGCTGGTCGCCGTACGGCAGCGTGTCGGCCGGATCGTTGGCGCGGGCGGTGAGGCCGACACGGTCGAGCCAATGGCGGGCCGTTTCGATCGCCTGCGCCTCCGCCTTGCGGTAGCGGGGCAGACCGAGAATCCCGGCGATGGAGAAGAGCGAAGCGCGCATCAGCTCGGCATGCTGGGCGACCAGCAGGTTCTCCAGCACGGTCATCCGGCCGAACAGGCGGATATTCTGGAAGGTGCGCGCCACGCCCAGCCGGGCGATGCGATGGTTGGGCAGGCCGGCGAGCTGGACCGGCCCACCGGCACGGTTCAGCCGGATGCCGCCCTTGGTCGGGCGGTAGAATCCGGTGACGCAGTTGAACAGTGTCGTCTTGCCGGCGCCGTTCGGGCCGATCAGCGCGGTGATCGCGGCGGGCCGGACCTCGAACGATACGGCATCGATGGCGGTCAGCCCGCCGAAGCGCATGGTCAGGCCGTCGATGGTGAGGATCGCCGTCATTTCAGCACTGCCGTCACTTCAACACTGCCGTTGGGCGGCGGGTCTCGATAAGGCCGCGCGGGCGGAAGCGCATGATGGCGATCATCGCCGCGCCGAAGGTCATCATGCGGTAGGTGTCGAATTCCCGGAACAGCTCCGGCAGGCCGACCAGAACGACGGCGGCGAGCACGATGCCCAGCTGCGAGCCCATGCCGCCGAGCACGACGATGGCGGTGATCATGGCGGATTCGATGAAGCCGAAGCTTTCCGGCGTGACGAAACCCTGACGCGCGTCGAACACCACGCCGGCAACCCCGCCCCAGGCTGCTCCTATCGCGAAAGCAGCGAGCTTGATCTTGCGCCGGTCGATGCCCAGCGCCGCAGCGGCGATGTCATCCTCGCGCAGCGCCTCCCACATCCGGCCGATGGGCAGGCGGCGGATGCGCAGGGTGAAGACGTTCACCGCCAGCGCCAGGGCCAGCACGACGTAATAGAGGAAGATCACCCGCTGGATCGGGCTGTAGGCAATGCCGAACAGGGCGTTGAAGGCGGTATGGCCGGGGGCCGGGCTGGCGGTGAAGTCGGCCAGGCCGAAGAAGCTGGGCCGGGGCAGGTTGGCGATGCCCTGCGAGCCGTTGGTGAGCGACCGCCAGTTGTTGGCGACGATGCGGATGATCTCGCCGAATCCCAAGGTGACGATGGCGAAATAGTCGCCCCGCAGCTTCAGGATCGGAAAGCCGAGCAGCAGACCGGCGGCGGAAGCGGCGACCGGCGCCAGCGGCAGGCATTCCCAGAAGGTGAGGCCGAAGCGGCTGGACAGGATCGCGGTCGTGTAGGCGCCGATGGCGAGGAAGGCGACGTAGCCGAGGTCGAGCAGCCCGGCCAGCCCGGTCACGATATTGAGGCCCCAGCCCAGCAGTATGTAGGTCAGGATCAGGATACCGGAATCGATCACGCCGCGCGTGGCGAAGGGCAGGGCGGGCAGGATGAGGGCGAAGACGATCAGCAGCCAGGGCAGATATGCCCCGACAGGGCGGACGATCGGCGCAACGGCGGACGTGACTGCGGCAGCGCTTCGCCGGGGGCTGTCGCCGGTCAGCACCAAAGCCAGCCGGCCAACGAATGCGATGGCAATCACGTAGACAAGGTCGTACCAACGGGTCGCCAGCGTTTCACCACCCGCCTGATCCATGAGGCGGAAGCCGATCAGGGGCAGGCCGAGCACCGCGGCTACCAGGGCGGCGATGCCCGCCTCCTTCAAGGCACGCATCGGTGAGACAGCTGTCGCCATCAGACCTTCTCGATCTCAGGCCGGCCCAGCAGCCCGCTGGGCCTCACGATCAGCACCAGCACGAGAATCCCGTAGGCGGCCACATCCTTGTAGGCGGCGTCGGCATAGGCGGCCCAGAAAGATTCGACCAACCCCAGCAACAGGCCGCCCAACAGGGCGCCGGGCAGCGAGCCGATGCCGCCGAGCACGGCCGCGGTGAAGGCCTTCAGGCCCGCCAGGAAGCCGATGAAGAAATCGATCACCCCGTAATAGAACACGACCATCACCCCGGCGACCGCGGCGAGCGCCGCGCCGATGACGAAGGTGGTCGAGATGGTGCGGTCGACATCGATGCCGCAGAGCGCCGCCATCAGCGGGTCGGCCGCCGCCGCGCGCTGGGCCCGGCCGAGCTCGGTGCGGTTGATGATGAGGGTCAGGCCCGTCATCAGCAGGATCGTCAGCACGAAGACGACGATCTGGAAATTGCTGATGCCGACGGCGAAGCCGCTGGCGTCTGTCATCAGGGTGAAGCCGCCGGGGATCAGCGGCGGCAGGGTCTTCACCCGCCCGCCCTGGGCCAGCTGTACATATTGCTGCAGGAAGATCGACAGGCCGATGGCCGAAATCAGCAAGGTGAGACGCGGCGAGGCGCGGAGCGGGCGGTAGATCGCCCGCTCGATCGTCCAGCCATAGAGGCCGGCGATCGCCATCGCGGCGGCGATGACCAGCAGCAGAAGCAGCGGCGCCGAGGTAATTCCCAGTGAGGTCAGCGCCAGAGTGGCGATCAGCGCGACGAAGGCGCCGATCATGTAAATTTCCCCGTGGGCGAAATTGATCATGCCGATGATGCCGTAGACCATCGTGTAGCCGATCGCGATCAGCCCATAGATGGCGCCGAGCGTCAGCCCGTTGATCAGCTGCTGGAGGAAATACGCCATCGGGAACCCGGTGGGTGAAGAGGCGGCCACGGTGCCCCATCGCGGAAGGGCCTGCAACCGATTGTGTTCAAATCGTGGCAAGCCCTTGAGGCGATGGGACAAAACACTATCGAAAACTGCGCATATGCCCTATGCAAAAATCAAGGGGCTTTGAGGCAACTCAAGTCTTTTCATGGCCGAAAGATCGGATTATATGCCCCCTCACTCGCACGGCGCACGTGCCCCTGGCCCTGGTCTTACTGGTATCTGACCTGGGGTTTATGCAACGACGTTACGCGTATCTTCTGACCGTCCCTTAAACAAGGCGGCATGTTGGAGGTTACGATGTTGGATGTTGTTGTCCGTGGGCGGAAGCCCACTGTCATTGCTCAAGATTTGCCCGCCCGCAGCCACACCGCGTCCAAACCGGTGAAATGGCCACGCTGGCCCTCGCGCAGGAAGATGCGCGCTTCTCGCCGCGGCTAAGCCCGCTTTCTCACAAATATTCGAGAACCTTGAAGGCTCGTTCGCCCACTAAAGGGTGATCTAGGGGGACTAATGACTCAGCGTATTGCACGATTCCTGGAAGAAGAGCGACCGGCCACGCCCTGCCTGGTGGTGGACCTGGACGTCGTTGAGCAGAACTATGCCGACATCCGTCATGCCATGCCGGACGCGCACATCTATTACGCCGTGAAGGCCAATCCCGCGCCGCAGATCCTGGAGCGGCTGGCCGGGCTCGGCTCGTGCTTCGACACCGCCAGCGTCGCGGAAATCCGCATGGCGCTGGCCGCCGGCGCGAAGCCTGAGCAGATCTCCTTCGGCAACACGATCAAGAAGCAGGCCGACATCGCCGTCGCCTATCAGCTGGGCGTGCGCCTCTATGCCTTCGACAGCGAGGCCGAGCTGAACAAGCTGGCCGCCGCGGCCCCGGGTTCGCAGGTTTTCTGCCGCATCCTCACCTCCGGCGTCGGCGCCGACTGGCCGCTGTCGCGCAAGTTCGGCTGCGACGTCGCCATGGCCGAGGAGCTGCTGAAGGCCGCGCCCGCCAAGGGCCTGACCCCGATCGGCGTGTCCTTCCATGTCGGCTCGCAGCAGCGCGATCCGGAGCAGTGGGACAATGCGCTCGCCCAGACCGCGGACCTGTTCCGCCGGCTGGAGGCCGCGGGCGTGCACCTGACCTTGGTCAATCTGGGCGGCGGCTTCCCGACCCGCTATCGCCGCGACGTGCCGACCGCGAATGCCTATGGCACCGCCATTCGCGATTCACTGGCCCGTCATTTCGGCAACCGCATTCCCGAGACCATCATCGAGCCCGGCCGCGGCATGGTCGGCAATGCCGGCGTGATCCAGACCGAAGTCGTGCTGATC
>DATBAZ010000371.1:0-3028 GCA_036271255.1 Alphaproteobacteria bacterium | reverse complement strand
CCCCAGCACATCGCCGAGCTGGCGGTGTTCCTGTGCAGTTCGCGCGCCGCCTTCCTGACCGGCGCCGCCTATCTCTCCGACGGCGGCCTGATGGCGAACATCCCCTCCATCCGCGTCTGACCCATGCCCTGCCGGGTCATCCAATGCGGCACCGGCATGGCCGGTGGCGAGGCGCTGCGCGCGATCATCGACCGGCCCGGCCTGGAACTCGCCGGCCTGCTGGTGGCGCGGGCCGAAAGTGCCGGGAAGGATGCAGGTGAGGCGGTGGGCCGCCCGCATACCGGGATCAAGGCGACCAATCGGATCGACGACATCGTCGCCATCGATGCCGATATCGTCTGCTACATGCTGGTGGTGCCGAACCTGGCCGATATCTGCCGGCTGCTGGCGTCGGGCAAGAATGTCGTCACCACCGCCGGCCTGATCTTCCCCACCTGGCGTGCGCCCGACGCTCGGCAGCGCCTTACGGCGGCCTGCGAGGCCGGCAACAGCTCGTTCTATGTGACCGGCATCAATCCCGGCTGGGTCGATGAGATACTGCCGCTGGTGATGTCCAGCCTCTGCCGCGATATCGAGCGGATCGATATCCGCGAATATGCCGACTGCGCCAAATACCCGTCCCCGGCCTTGACCTTCGACGTCATGGGCTTCGGCAAGACTCCGGAGGAGATCGCCGCCGGCGCTGTGCCGGACATGACGGTGATGACCGATTTCTTCGCCCAGGCCGTCGCCGCGCTCGGCCATGGGCTGGGCATCGACCTCGACGACGTCGCCGTCAGTCGCGAATTCGCCCTGGCGCCGCACGACCTCACCATCCCCGCCGGCCCGGTCAAGGCCGGCACCATCGCCGGCCAACGCTGGCGCTGGACCGGCAGCGTGGCCGGTATGGCGCGAATTGTTCAGGAAACCTTTTGGATCGTCGCCTTCGATCTGGGCGAAGGCTGGCCCAAGGCCGCGGAGGTGCAGAACGACACGCAATGGCAGGTGACGATTGAAGGTTCGCCCTCGCTGCGCGTGGTTTTCGAGCCGCGGGTGAGTTTCAAGGATGCCGGTGCCGTTGGTCCGAACCCCTCGGGCCTCGCCACAGCCATGGCGGCGGTGAACAGCCTGACCGCCGTCTGCGACGCCCCGGCGGGTCTGTTGACCAGTATCGATCTGAAATTGCCGCATTGGCGGGGCGGAGTTTCCCCTACTTAACCGTCATGCCCGGGCTTGACCCGGGCATCCACGCGCATCCGTTCGCGCTATCGTCCGGCATTTGTGCGTGCGGTACCCCGTGGATGCCCGGCCGGGCGCAAAGCGCCCTTTGACGAAACGCAAGATATGGCCTTCGGGCATGACGAGCAGGGGTGAGGGCGATATAAGCTGAGCCGATAAACGAAACGGAGGCGGCATGTTTCGGCTGGGTGGGAAGATCGCGCTGGTGACGGGCAGCGGCGCCGGGCTGGGGATCGGCATTCTCCGCGCCATGGCCCGGCAAGGCGCGCGGGTCGTGGTCAACGACATGAATCCGGCCTTGGCCGAGGAAACCGCCGCCAGGCTTATCGCCGAGGGGCTGCCGGCCTCATCCGTCCCATTCGACGTCACCGACGGTGACGCGGTGAAGGACGGCGTCGCGCGGGTCGAGCGCGAGACCGGGCCGATCGACATACTGGTCAATAATGCCGGCAATATGGGTGGGCGCAGATACACCCCGACGCCCTTCGCCGAGACCTTGCCGGAGTTCTGGCAGCCCTTCATCGCGGTCAATCTGATGGGCGTGCTCTACTGCACCCACGCGGTGATCTCCGGCATGTCGGCGCGGGGTTATGGCCGGGTGATCACTGTGTCGTCGACGGCGGGTCGCGTCGGCAAATCGATCAATGTCTCGGTCTATGGCGCGGCCAAGGCCGGCGCCGCCCATTTCATGCGCCACCTGTCCCAGGAAGTCGCCAAGGCCGGGGTCACCGCCAACGTCATCTCGCTGGGCTTCATGAACACGATGAGCGGTCCGTTCGCCGAAAAGATATTGCCGTCGGTGCCCGTCGGCCGCTTCGGCACGCCGGAGGATCTGGGGTCGGCCACGGTCTTCCTGGCCTCAGAGGAGGCAAGCTGGATTACGGGCCAGACGCTGGTGGTGGATGGGGGCTACACGCCCTTCTAGAAGCAGGTGCGGCCACGCACCTCAGCCGCTCAGGAATTCCTTCACCTTGGCGAAGAAGCCTTCCGATTCCGGATGGGTGCCCGGGCTGGTGCCGCCTTCGCTTTCGAATTCCTGCAGCAACTCTTTCTGCCGCTTGGTGAGTTTCACCGGGGTTTCGACATTGACCTCGATATAGAGGTCGCCGCGGCCGGCGCTGCGCAGGATCGACATGCCCTTGCCGCGCAGGCGGAACTGCTGGCCCGACTGGGTGCCGGCGGGGATAGTGACCTGGCTGCGCGTGCCGTCGATGGTCGGCACTTCGATCTGGCCGCCCAACGCCGCCGTCGGCATGGTGATCGGCACGCGGCATTGCAGGTCGGCGCCGTCACGCTGGAAGAAGCGGTGGGGCTTGATCGACAGGAAGACATAGAGGTCGCCGGCAGGGGAGCCGCGCAGGCCCATCTCGCCTTCACCCGACAGGCGGATGCGGGTGCCGTCATCGACCCCCGGCGGGATCGAGACCTCCAGCGTCTTTTCCTTGCGGATGCGGCCGGTGCCCGAGCAATAGCGGCAAGGGTCCTTGATCACCTGGCCGGCGCCGCCGCAGGTCGAGCAGGTCCGCTCGATCGTGAAGAAGCCCTGCTGCGCCCGCACACGGCCTTGACCGCGGCAGGTCGGGCAGGTGGTGGGAGCCGCGCCGTTCGCCGCGCCTGAGCCGTGGCAGGGCTCGCAGCTGGTCCAGCCGGGCACGCGGATGGTGGCCTGGTCGCCCTTGAAGGCGGTATCCAGCGAGATTTCCAGATTATAGCGCAGGTCGGAGCCGCGCTGGCTGTGGCTTTCGCGCCGGCCCGAAAGGTCGCCGAACATCTGGTCGAAGATATCGGAGAAGTTGGCGCCGAAGCCCTC
>DATBAZ010000370.1:0-10867 GCA_036271255.1 Alphaproteobacteria bacterium | reverse complement strand
CGGCGTGTACCAGATCGGCGAGGTGTAGCCGCGCTGGGTTACCGATACCGGCAGGTTCTTCGGCAGTTCCTCGCCGAAGCGGGCGGCGTCGTAGGTCGTCCAGCGGGGCGTCGGGATTTCGATGACGCGGACATAGTAATAGGCCCGCTCGCCCGTGTTGAAGGTCGGGTCGGTCCAGGCGGTGTCGAGAACCGGAGCTCCGATCGAATTGCTATAGGCGGCGTTGGGGATATCCACCGTATCGCCGACAAGCGGCACCTTGCCGTCGGCGCCGGGCTTGCGGTCGCCCGACCAGGCGACGTCGAATATCTTCTCATGGGTGGCGCCCTGGGTATCGACCCAGCCTTTGATCACCTGGACGCGATCGAGGTTGGCGCCGTCCGGGTCCTTGGCCGCCTGGATCACCAGGGTGGGCTTCTGGCCGGCATGGGCGCCCGACAGGTCGCCGCCCATCGGCACGCCATGGGCATAGCCGTATTCGGCGAAATCGGAGCGCGCTGCGTCGGCGGGCTTGAAGTCCCAGCCGGCGAAGATGCGCACGGTGATGCGGGTGCCGGTGGTGGCATAGGTCTCGCGCCGGCGGATCGCGTCGAAGATCGCGCCCCGCGTGTTTTCCACCGCCCAGACGGCGGCGAGGCCGGACGAGGCCATCTCGGTCTGCGGCGGCTGCGCCCTGTGGCCGGGGGCCGCCGCCAGGATCGGGCCGGACTTCAGCCGGTCCGGATTGGGCTCGGCGGTGGGGGTGACGCCGAAGAAATTGTCGGCCGCCACGGTGGTGAGGCCGGTATGGTTATCCGACGCGCCGATAAAGCCGTATTTGTACGGGTCGGCGCCGCCCAGCTCGTTGGCGAACTTCAGGCCGCGGGTGAGGGCAGGGCGCAGGTAATTATGCGGCTGGTCCTCCGGCTTGTCGTCCTGGGACCCCAGGATGTTTGTCTTGTCCCAACGTTCGAAATTGGCGAACTCGTCGTCCGGCGAGACGGACGGATCGGTCTCGCTGTCGCCCTTGGTCTGGGTGATCTCGGCTACCGGCTCCCACTTCGCCCTGGCCTCGGCATAGGGCTTGTCGAACGGCTTGCCGCCGAATGTCTTGTCGGCGAACATCAGGCCGCCCGACAGGTTGGAATTATGCGGGATCGAGATCGCCTGGCCGCCGGTCTTCTGCTCGTACTCGGCCAGGTACGCCCACAGTTTCTCCGGGTCCTCGCTGTCGAAGGTGGTCAGCGGCACGACCTGCAGCGCCTTGTCGGCGGCATCGCGGAAGATGACGTTGTGGTGCAGGTTGTTGCCGCCCGGCGTCGAGGTCCATTCGAAGCCGATGAAGGCGGTAAAGCGGCCGGGCTCGTTGTATTTCTCGGCCGCCGCGACCGACTTGGCCCAGGTGGTCTTCAGCAGCGGCCTTGTGTTGATGACTTCCTTATTGGTCGCAATGCTGTCGGCTATGTCGTGGAAAGCCTTATAGCCGGCAGTATCGCCGCCGGTATGGACCGCGTCGGCCAGCTTTTTGCCGATCGGATCGGCGACGATCGCCGGATCGTTTTCACGCAACGCGACCGGCAGGCCCAGATAGTTGGAATGGTCGGTCACCACCAGGAAGTCGAGCGGATGGCGCAGCTTGGCCGGCACGCCGGTGGTCGACACCACCTCGTCGCCGCGGGCGAAGCGGAAGGCGTCGTCGGGCGTCAGCTTGGTGCCGAACAGGCCGGCATCGAAGGAGAAGGTCGTGTGCAAATGGGCGTCGCCCCACAGCACGCGCAGCGGAATGGTCTTGCCCGTCGGCGCCGAATAGGGCTTGCCGTCCTTGGTGTTCGGCGCCTTCGCCGGGATGTTGGTCTCGGCGAGGGCGGGGACCGCGATCAGGGCGGCGGTCGAAAGCAGGGCCGCGAGGGAAACGCGCATCTTGAAGGTCTCCGTATGGATTTTTGGGGTCAGTAGGACACGCGGATGGTGCCGCCGAAGGTCAGCGGGTCGCCGGGATAGCCGGAATAGGTGCCGCGGCTGGATGAGATGCTGAGCGTCTGGAAGTAGGACCGGTCGCCCAGGTTCTTGGTCCAGAACGACACGTCCACCTTGCCGTCGTAGAACCGCGCCCCAACCCGCATATTGACCACGCCGTAATTGCCGATCTTGGAATAGAGGCTGTCGTCGATGACGCTGTAGAAGCTCGACCGCCACGACAATTCGGCGTTCACATAGGCCTGGACGCTGTCGGTCAACGGGAACTCGTAGGTTCCGTTGATGTCGAAGGTCCAGCGCGGGGCGCCGACGACCGGCCGTCCTGTCAGGTCGCAGGTGGCCGAGCCGGGCAGGCCGTATTCCGCGGCGCACGGACCCGCGCGGAAGGACTGATAGCTGGCGTTGTCGTAGGACAGGTTGCTGTTGAGGGTCAGCCCCTCGAACGGCCGTGCCGTCGCCTCGACCTCGACGCCGCGTGTCCTGACCGCGCCGACATTGGTCAGGATCGATCCGGCGAGCGCCGGGTTGCTGGGATCGAAGAAGAAGCTGGTGGCCTGATAGTTGCGGACCAGCGTGTAGAACGCATTGGCGTTCAGCACCAGCTGCCGGTCGAACAGTTCCGACTTGATCCCGAGCTCGACGTCGTCCGCCTTCTCCGGATAGACGACCAGCGGCGCGTGGGAGAGCGGGACCGATTGCGGCGGCGAATTGTTGGTCGCACCCGCCTTCGCGCCATGGGCGTAGGACGCGAACAGATTGATGTCCGGTTCGATCTGGTAGGCGAGCTGCGCCGTCCAGGACACGTTGTTGCTCTTCGGGCTGACACCGGTCGAATCGATGTTCGGCACCGCGGGGTTCAGCACCGTGCCACCCAGGTCGCGGTACAGTCCCATCGTCTTCTGCTCCAGCGTGTTGCGCACGCCGACCGTGAGCGTCAGGTCGTCCTGGATATGATAGTTGCCCTGGGCGAAGGCGGCGTATGAGCGGGTGCGCAGCCGGCCCAGCACGATCTGGCTCTTGTTCACGAATTGCGGCCCATAAGCGAAGGCCGTCGCCTCGTTATTGCCGTAGATGAAGTCCTGGTTGGTTCTCTGCGCCTGCCAGAAATAATAGAGGCCGGCGGTGTAATCGATCGGCCCCTCATCCTTCGGCGAGTCGACCCGCAGCTCCTGGCTGAACTGCTGGTCGTGGTTCTGGACGTGCGCGTCGGGGAGCAGGGTCAGGTTGGTGCCGTCGGCATCGTTGTGCGGCGAGAACCGCCAGAAGCGATAGCCGGTGATCGAGGTCAGCTTGTAGTCGCCCAGATCCCAGTTGCCCTGGAGCGTGGCGCCGCCCTGCTGGACCGAGACGGTCTGGGGGTCGTTGATGTTGGTCTGATACATATTCTTCGGTGTCGGGATGACCGGGAGCCCGGCGGCCCCCAGCCCCGCCTCATGTGCCGCGAGCGCGGTGAAGAACGGGAACAGCGTGTTGTTGGGGGCGGCCGAATAGAAGGTGGCGGCGACGCCGTCATGCTCGCGATTATAGTCGCCGATGAGGCGGAAGCTGAGATCGTCGTTGGCGTCGTAGAGGAGGCTCAGCCGGGCGCCCTGACGTCCGATATCGTTGTCCCATTCGCCGGTCGCGATGCTCTGGACGAAGCCTTCGCGGGTATGGTCGTAGACCGACAGGCGCGCCGCCAGCACGTTCTCGATCAGCGGCCCGGTGACGGTGCCGGCATATTGCTGGTTGCCCAGGTTGCCGACCGTGAACTCGGCGTCGCCGCCCAGCGTGAAGCTGGGCGCCTTGGTCGTGATGTTGAGCGCGCCGGCGGTGGTGTTCTTGCCGAACAGCGTGCCCTGCGGGCCACGCAGATATTCCAGCTGCTCGATATCGTTGAAGTCGAGGATCGCCATGCCCGGGCGGCCCAGATAGATGCCGTCGAGATAGACGCCGACCGATGCCTCGAGCCCGTCATTGGCGGGATTGTTGCCGAGGCCGCGCACGGCGATCGAATTCTGGCGGGGATTGAGATACGCGACGTTCATGTCGGGCAGGCGTTGCTGGATTTCCTCGATCCGTACGGTGCTGGTGGCGGCGAGCGAGGAGCCGTTCAGCACGGTCAGCGGAATCGGCACCTCCTGCGCCTTTTCCTTGCGCTGGCGGGCGGTCACCACGATCTCCTCCGGCGCGCTGGCCGAATCCTCGGTGCTGCCCCCGCCGCCGGCCGGTGGCGGCGGCAGCAGCATGTCCGCGTGTGCTGTTTTAACGGATGCCAGCCCGATCAGCAGCGCAATGGCCGCAACCTGGGTGGCAAGGAAGATTCGTCCTTTATAATAGCGTGAATATCTGCTATCAAAGACAGCGGACGCGCGAAACATCTTGGCCTCTCTTTTGTCAGTATTTTCGACTGACTGTCTGACTAGTTTTCTGGTGCGAGATCGGGTCGAAGTTCGGTCAGGATCGACAGTGAGGAGCGGAAACGGGTCGAAACATCGTCATTCATCCTGAGCGTTAGCCTGGGGTCCGGAAGCAGAAAAAGATTTCTTACATAACATATAAAAATCTGTTATCACGGATTTACCCATTCGGCTCCCATAACGCAACAGGAAATTTTGCAAATGCGAATTAAGTCTCTCGCCGGGCGTAAAAGTCAGATCGCCCCGGCATCCTTGATGCTGTCACTGCTGCTCGCCGCGCCGGCGATGGCTGAGAGCGTGGAGGGCGGCCTCGGCACCGTCGACCAGGTGCGGATCGAGGCGCTGGCCTCGCGCGTGCTGGCGACGCCCGAGGTGCAGGAAGCGCGGCGCGAGGTCGAGGACCTGTTCCACCGCAACCCCACCGCCGCGACCGAGGCCGGCCGCGCGACCCTTGAGGAGGCGGTGCGCGAGACGGTCTATGCCGCGCTGATCGCTACGGTGGCCGAGGATCCGGCCCATCCGGCGCTGGTCTGGACCTTGAACGCGCCGCATGACTGGTTCGATATTTCGGTGCCGGGATCGCGCTACGGCATCGACAACCCCGACAATGTCTACCGCCTGGTGCTGCTCGACGGCGCCGCCAGCTATGAGATCAAGGGCCATCGCCGCGGCGCCGGCCCGACCCAGTTCGGCTTCGAGGTGCTGGACGGCGCCCCCGGCCTGCACGGCATCGGCAAGCATCTGGGCTTCCTCAGCGACAACGAGATCAAGGGCGAGGCGGATGGGTCATTCACCATCACGCTGGGCCCGGATGCCGCCGCGGGCAAGGCCAACCACATCCAGACCAGTCCCGCCGCCAAGGCCCTCTTGATTCGCGACACTCTGGGCGACTGGGACAAGGACCGGCCGAACGATCTCACGATCCGCCGCGTCGGCGCGGTCGACGGCGGCGCGCTTGGCGTGCATCAGCTGGCGCTGGCGGCGGCGCACAACCTGCCGGCCTTCGCCGCCTTCTGGCTCAATTTCCGTGACCATGCGCTGGCCCGGAATTTCGGCGGCCAGGTCAATGTGCCGGGCAAGGTGACGCCGCGCGAGGGTGGCTGGGGCTTCGCCGCGCCCGGCCAGTTCCAGCTCCAGCCCGACGAGGCGCTGGTGGTGACCGTCGACACGCTGGGCGCCAGATATGTCGGCTTCGAGCTGACCGACCCGTGGGCGATCTCGGCCGAGTACATCCGCCACCAGGGCAGCCTGAACAACCATCAGGCCGTGCCCAACGCGGATGGCACGATCACCTATGTCATCGCCGCCCGCGATCCGGGCGTCACCAATTGGCTGGATACGTCGGGCCTCACCGACGGCTTCTTCCAGATTCGCTGGCAGAAGCTGGCGGGGACGGTGGATGCTTCCGGCGCTGTAAAGTCATCCAAGGTGGTGAAGATCGCCGACCTGCCGCCAGGCCCCGGCCCGGCCAGCGCCGCCTGGCGCCGAATCCAGGCGGCTGACCGCGTCGCCGCCTACGCGCATCGGCTGGAGAATTAAGAAGCTCCAACTACAATACTGGATGGCCGGCTTCACCCGGCCATCCACGGTCCTCCGCCGGTCGTGAAGTCCGTCGGTCAGCGCCCGGCCCTTCCGCGTGGATACCCGGGTCAAGCCCGGGCATGCCGGTTCTCGGGGTGATTGGGCCGTGCTTTTCCGATCTGACCTTTCGTGCCAGAAAGCGGCATGAGGGAAACACCGGCGGCGCAGAACTACCTGGGATACGAGCCGGCGCTGGACGGGCTGCGCGCCGTCGGCGTCGCCGCGGTGCTGTCGCTGCATGCCGGCTTTTTCCTGATGCCCGGGCTGAACGCGCTCGCCCCCGGCGGATGGATCGGCGTCGATATCTTCTTCGTGCTCAGCGGCTTCCTGATCACGAGGCTGCTGGCCGACGAGATGCGCAGGAACGGGCGTATCAGCCTCAGGCGCTTCTATACGCGACGCATCCTGCGGCTCTTCCCGGCCTACGCGGTACTGCTGCTCGCCGACCTGCTGTTCTCCATCTGGGTCGTCCACGACCGGGATATCTACAAGGCTGCGCTGGTCTCCGCCGGCTATGTCATGAACTGGAGCCGGGCGTTCAACTGGTTTCCCCAGGCGACGCTCGGCCATACCTGGTCGCTCTCGATGGAGGAGCAGTTCTACATATTGTGGCCGGTGCTGTTCATCGTCCTCGACCGTCGGCGGCCGCTCCTCTGGCTGCTGGCGGCATGGGCCGCGACGGCGATCTGGCGCAACGTCCTGGTTGGGCAGGGGGCAGGCGCCGAGCGGATTTACAACGGCTTCGACACTCACGCCGACACCTTGCTGATCGGCTGCGCCCTCGCCCTTGCGCGCCCCGCTGAAAGGCTGCGTGAGGCGGCCCGGCGTTTTTCCTTCATCCCCATCGCCGGCCTGATCGTCCTGACGCAATATTGGTACGCCCGCCCCTTGGTGCAGACTCTGGGCTTCAGCCTGTGTGGACTCGCAACTGCCTGGATCATCCTGGCGGCGATGCAGCCGGGCCGGTTGAGGCGCGCTCTATCGGTACGGCCGCTGATCTATACCGGCAGGATCTCCTATGCCCTCTATCTCTGGCATTTCCCGCTTTTCATGTTCGCGCCGCGATACCTGCACGGCCCCGCTCTCCTATTGATGATCCCGCTCACCTATCTGGTCGCCATGCTGTCCTACGCCGTCGTCGAGAAGCCGTTCCTGAGGCTGAAGGCCCGCTTCGAGCCCAGCGAGCAGCGCGCGCGGATGCAGAAGGCGATGCTGTCCGAGCCGCTGCTGGAGAGCACCTAGACCGCCGACCAGCCGCCCGAGACCACCAGCTCCTCGCCCTGGATGAAGGCGGCGTCGTCCGAGGCCAGGAAGAGGACGGCCTTGGCCACCTCGTCGGCATTGCCGAAACGGCCGGCCGGCGTGCGCGACAGGATGGCCGCGACGGTCTGGTCGCGGGCTTCGGGCGGCAGGCTGCTGTGGCCGTGCAGCGGGGTGAGGATCGATCCCGGGCTTACCGTGTTGACGCGAATTCCCAGCGGCGCGAACTCGGAGGCCATCACCCGGACCATGGAGCGCAGGGCCGCCTTGGTCGCGACATACATGGTCGTGCTCGGCAGGCCGATATGGATCATCGCCGAGGTGTTGAAGATCACGCTCGAGCCCCGGCCCAGCAGGGGCAGGGCTTTCTGCACGGTGAAGAAGGCACCCTTCACGTTGGTGCCGAACATCGTGTCGAAGGTCGCCTCGTCGATGTCCGGGATCATCACCGGGCGGAAGATGCCGGCATTGGCGAACAGCACGTCGATGCGGCCGAAGCGCCGGCGCACGGCGTCGATCAGCGTGTCGATATCGGCCATGGTCTCGACCGAGCCGCGCACGGCCAGCGTCTCCGGCCCCAGCTCGGCCGTGATCTGCGCCAGCCGCTCGGCATCGCGCCCATGCACGATCAAGGTCGCACCCTCGGCCGCGAACAGCCGCGCCGTCTCCAGCCCGATGCCCGAAGTGGCGCCGGTGACCAGCGCGATTTTCCCGTCCAGCTTGCCCATGTCTATCCTGCCTTCGCCCGTATGAAGGCTTCGGCGAAGCGCTCCATGTCGCGGATCTTGTCGTCGATGCTCATCCGGCTGGCCCGGCCGTTCTCGTCCAGCCAGGCGCTCTTATGGATCTGGGTCACGCCCATCTCGGACACCCGCTTCAGCGTGTCGGCGCCGTAATCGTAGAGGTTGGTGCCGATCTCGAACGGCTCGCCCGCTTTGCCCAGCGCCGCCCGCTCGGCCCTGAGCTCCGCGACGATGGCCGGGATTTCGTCCAACTGGTATTGCGCCCCAATCCAGCCGTCGAACCGGGCCGCCCGCTTATAGGCGGCCGGGCTCCTGCCGCCGATCAGGATCGGCACCGGCTTGGTCACGCCCGGGGACATCTGCAGCGGCGGGAAATCATAGAACCGGCCGCGATACTCCACTGTCTCGCCCGCCATCAGCCGGACGACGATGTCCAGCATCTCGTCGGTCCGCCTGCCGCGGTTGGCGAAGGTCTGGCCGGCGAGGTCGAATTCCGCCGCCTGCCAGCCGATGCCGGCGCCCAGCACCACCCGGTTGTTCGACAGCCGCGCGGCGGTCGAGATCGCCTTGGCGGCGCTGAACGGGTCGCGCATCGGCAGGACATAGACAGTGGTCACGAATTTCAGAGTCGTCGTCACCTGCGACAGCGCCCCGATCTCCACCCACGGGTCCGGCCAGTGCGTCTCCGGATACCACAGCACCGCCGCGTCCCGGCTGTAATCATAGGCCTGGTACTGGGTTTCGAAGGTGACCAGATGGTCGGCCAGCGCCAGCCCCTCGAAACCGAATTCCTCGGCCTTTCGCGCCAGGATGGGCAGCTCGTCCATGTCGACGAGCGCCATCACCTGCCAGTACTTCATCAGACTATCGGTCCGTAGACCCAGGCGAACACGTCGATCAGCAGCAAGGTGACCATGCTGACGAAGCTGGCCTCGATCACGCAGCGCGACAGGCTCCATTTCTCGCCCGGCGGTTCGTCCAGCCTGTAGACGTTGGGGAAGCTGACGATGAAATAGAGCATGTAGCAGAAGCTGCCGATCGCCAGCATCCGTGCCTTGTCGATGTAGTAAACTGTCGCCTTCACCGCCGGCTGGATATAGAAGAAGGTCTCAGCATAGGCGAAGAAATAGGACGCCGCCGCGACGATCACGACCCAGGCCGCCCATTTGACCGCCGGCGAGGCGTTGTCGGTCATCGACCGTACCCGCCGCATCACCACGCAGGCGGCGTTGTGATAGACGGTGAAGAAGGCCATCGTGTTCAGATAGATGCCGAGCGGGATCTTCTCGTGATTGGCGAGCGCCGTCGCCTCGTCCGGTCCCAGGAGGCGGCTGTCGAGGTACAACGAAACATTCGGGAAGTTGTAGCGCATGCCCAGAACCGAGAAGAAATACTCGGTGTGGAAATAGGTGGCGAAGAAGACGAAGACGCCGACCCAGATCTGGAACTTGAGCCACCATTGCTGGGAGAGCGGGATGCCCTTGTTGGCCCTGAGGATCAGCGGCAGCACCACGCAATAGGGCAGCCACATCAGCAGGTCCTGGGTGATGTGCCAGAAATTCCCGGCATCGACCCAGCCCATCTGCTGCATCACGGCGTTATAGATGAAGAAGATCGGGATGAAGATCAGATAGAGCTTTTCCGCCCAGGCCCGGTCAGCATTCTTCGAGAACCAATAGCCGCCCATTCTTCTCTTCTCCCCAACAGTCGTCGTTGACGCGTTTCTGATGGAGCACCCTATGGGCGATAAGGGCTCCATTCCAGTTACTTCGTCGTAACCGGCTCGCTGCGCCGGAGGCTTGTCGCGAAGATTGCGAGGCGTAAAGCGAGCGCCTACATTCCGGGAATGCTCGATGTCATAGCGGACTTGGCCTACACATTCCTGAGCCTCCTCCCTCAATCGTTGGGGCACTGGATCGCTGAGAAATGCCTCCCGCCCCGTCCCGGACCGTGGGGTTAGCTTCCCGGTTCCGCATGCCCGACCTGCTCCAAGACGCCACCGACGACCGCCGTCTGGGCCGTGTTGCGCGCGACCTGCTCGACCGGGTCGGCGACCGCTGGTCGGCGCTGGTGATCTATGTGCTCTATGAGCGGCCGCTGCGCTTCTCCGAGCTCAAGACCCGGATCGACGAATTCGGCCCGCGCCGCCTCGGCCGCACCGAGATCAGCCACAAGATGCTGGCCGAGGTTTTGCGCGAGCTGCGCCGCGACGGGCTGATCGCCCATGACGATCCGGACTATGCCCTGACCCCGCTCGGCCGCAGCTTCTGGGGGCCGATGATGGCGATCCACAACTGGACCCAGGACCATATCGACGAGGTCGAGCAGGCGCGCCGTATCTTTGACACGGAAAACCCGCACCAGCATGGGCCGCGGGCCGAGGAGTAAAATCTGGCGGCGTGTTATATTGTTGCCGTCAGGACAGGAGGAATCGAATCGGTGCAGACAGTGGGCATTTTTCAGGCTCTCGGGCTTCTCATCGTGGCGACCGTGCTGGAGGTGAGCGGCGACGCCATCGTCCGGATCGCGCTGCACAATCACGCCGGTGTGACCGGGATCAGGATCGGCCTTTTTGCGTTGGGCACGGCCCTCCTGCTCGGCTATGGCACCTTCCTGAACCTGGCCCCGCTCGAATTCCGCGACGTCGTCGGCCTCTATATCGCCACGCTGTTCGTGGTCTGGCAGATCGTCAACTTCCTGTTCTTCGGAACGCTGCCCAACCTGCCGGTCTTGGTTGGCGGGGCATTGATCGTCGCCGGCGGCGCCGTCGTTTCGTTCTGGCGGCCGTGATCCGCGCGCTCAGATTTCCCGTGTGGTGAGAAAACTTTCATCGATCTCGTTATCCCATGAGCGCCGCGCGCAAAAATAAACCCGGCCAGTGGGACTGGCCGGGTTTATCGCAGAGATGAAGAGCGCCGGCTGGAGCCG
>DATBAZ010000369.1:0-1878 GCA_036271255.1 Alphaproteobacteria bacterium | reverse complement strand
GTCGATGTCGACGCCGAGGTTCCGCCGACGACCTATGACATCGCCAGCCCGGTCACCTTCGATTTCAACCCTCAGACGCCGAACGGAGAGTTTTCGTTCTACGTCGATGTCCGCGGCGCGCGGCCGGATACCGGTCCGGACGCGGAGGCCAAGCTTCTTATCCAGAGTCTCACGGTCGATTTCTCCGATGGCGCAACGCCACCTACGGACCCACCGCCGGTCGATCCGCCCCCGTCGGGCGGCGAGCCGCCGATCACCGGCGTTCCGGAGCCCGCCGCCTGGGCGATGCTGGTTCTGGGCTTTGGCGGCCTTGGCGCGGTGCTGCGCCGCCAGCGCGGGCTACAGGCTCTCGCCTAGGCGACGATCCGCACCGGCAGGGCTTCGTAGCCCTTCACGAAGTTCGACTTCAGCCGCTGCGGCGCGCCGACCACCTCGATGCGTTCGAAACGCTTGAGGATCTCTTCCCAGACCACGCGCAGCTGCATCTCGGCCAGCCGGTTGCCGACGCAGCGGTGGATGCCGAAGCCGAAGGCGACGTGCTGGCGCGGCCGCTCGCGGTCGATGATGAAGCGGTCGGCGTCGGCGATGACCTCTTCGTCGCGGTTGCCCGAGACGTACCACATGATCACCCGGTCGCCCTTTTTGATGGTCTTGCCGCCGAGCTCGACGTCCCGCGTCGCTGTGCGGCGCATGTGGGCCACCGGGCTCTGCCAGCGGACGATCTCCGGCACGGCGGACTCCAGCAGGGCCGGATTGGCGCGCAGCCGGTCGTAGGCGTCGGGATAGTCCTGGAAGGCCATCAGCGCGCCAGTGATCGAGTGCCGCGTGGTGTCGCTGCCGGCCACGGTCAGCAGCATGATGTTGCCGAAGTAGCCCTCCGGCCGGTCGCCTTTGCGGGTCACGGGGTCGTGGCTCAGCAGCGAGATCAGGTCGTTGGCCGGCGGGCCGTCCTTGCGTGCGTCCCAGAGCCCGATGAACGGCATCACCAGCGGCATGAACGCCTGCTGGCGCTCCATCATCTGTTCCATGGTCATGTCGGACTGCGGCGGGCCGGACAAAGCCATGTCGGAGATTTTCGGCAGGTTGCGGCGCTGGTCGAAGGGATAGTCGAACAGGGTGGCCAGCATCTGGCTGGTCAGCTCGATCGAGACCTTGTCGACGAAATCGAAGGTCTCGCCCACCGGCAGTTCGTCGAGGATGGCCGCCGCTCGCTCGCGGATCAGCGGCTCCATGGCGGCCATGCCGGTCGTGGAGAAGGTGGGGGTCACCACCCGGCGCTGGGCGTCGTGGTCCGGCGGGTCCAGCCCGATGAAGCTGGAATCGGCGTTCGGCTCTTTGGCGTCGGCGATCATGATGCCGCCGAGTTCGGAGGACGAGGAGAAGACCTCGTGGTTGGAATCCACGGCCACGATGTCTTGGAACTTGGTCACCGACCAATAGGGGCCCCATTCGCTGTCGCGGCAGTAGTGGACAGGGTCTTCGCGCCGCAGCCGTTCGAACCAGGGCCAATGGGTGTCGCTGGTGAAGTGACTCACCTGCGCGACGTTGAAGTCCTCAAGCGGCGTGGAATAGGCGCGTTCCCGGGCGTCCCGAGCGATCGCGCTGGCGTCGTCTGCCATGGTCTTCTCTCCCCACCGTCCATCGTTAGCTGGAGGCTCGCGCCTGCGCGGACAAGGGGTCAAACGAAAACGCCCGGCGGTGAGGCCGGGCGCTTCGCGGATCGTGTCGCCGGTAGAGTTAGGCCGCGACGGCCTTGATCAGCGACTTGTTGAGGATGCCGATGGCGGCGTCGCGGTCGATGCGCTCGATGGCGGCGACTTCGCGGGCCATGCGGTCCAGCGCCGATTCATAGAGCTGACGCTCCGAATAGGACTGTTC
>DATBAZ010000368.1:0-7004 GCA_036271255.1 Alphaproteobacteria bacterium | reverse complement strand
CATTGGCGTTCTCCAGCGAGACGCCATACTCCGATTCTGTGCCCGTCACCTTTTCCATGAGGATACTGATCTTCTTGCTCTCGAATTTCTTCTTCAGTTTTTCTTTGCCATCCGTATCGAGATTCTTGACGGAGACGTCCTGGGCGTATCCCCCGACATGCGGAAAGCCGGGCGACTGTCCTGCCTGCTTTTTGACTTCGTCCTCCCACCAGCTCAATTGCGGCTCTGTCAGGTCGGCTCTGACCGGCAGGCTGGTCAGTTTATAAATTGACTTAAATCGTTCCTTGATGTGCAGATAATTGTCTGCTCGCTTGGGATCGAGGATGATCTCGATCTGCTCCTCTACCGAACGACTGCCGCTCGTGAGGTACGCCTTGCCGGCAAGGGTTGGGTTTTCCGTCTCGAATTCAGCAAGAGCCGACTTGACGTCATCAGCAATGCTCACGTCGTCTCTCTCCATTCATCCGCGCGGGAGCCGGCCTGTCCGTTCTGCTGACCTGTCCTGCGGCCGCTCAGCTCCCCACGTTGACGATCTGCACCCGCCGGTTGCGCGGTTCCGGAGTGTCGGGCGGCGTGGCAACGGCGGGCTGATCGAAGCCCAGGCCAACCATTTGCAGCCGCGCCGCCTGCACGCCGTAGTGCGCCTCCAGGTAACCCGCCACCGTCTCTGCGCGGCGTTCGGACAGTTCCCGGTTGTATCCGGCAGCGCCGACCGTGTCGGTGTGGCCTTCGATCCTGAAATGATATTGCGCAAGGTCGGGGCTGCTCAGCGCGGTCCCCAATCTCTGCAGGGTGGGCAGCGCCGACGGCAGCAGGGTCGCCGATCCGCTCGCGAACGGCACCGTCAGGCTGAGCGCCGCGAGACCGCCGGTTGGCGTGGAGACCGCCTGCCTTTGCGATGCCATCACCGTCACGCGCGTCGGATTGGCGGATGGCATCGGCGCGCTGCCGGGGGCCTTGTCCTGCTCGTCACCGCCTTTGATCCGGACGAGCCCCTGATACGATGACTTCGTCAGATCGGTCGCGGAGGAGGGCTTCAGTTTCTGAATCATGTCCTCGACCGACGGGTCGGCCGCCATCGCCGCGGTCGCGGCCTGGAGGCTCAGACAGGCAAACATCGCGGCTGCAAAGCGCATTTCCGTCCTCCGGCATCGATGGAACTGGCGCATCTTACCCTGACCGTGCCAGGTGGAAATGCGCCAGCTCTGGGTTTGATCGCATGATTCACGCGCTATCGACGTTTCGCCCAGCGCGATCATGCTCTGGCAGGCTCGATTGATCAGTTGGATAGCGCAAATGCAGCGATCTGACAACGATTTTGTCGGGCCGGTGTGCCCAGGCCGATGTACCCTGGCCGGTATGCCCTGGCCGCTTCCCTTGGCCGCCCCCCCCTTTGGGCCCGCAGCGCGATAAGCGCTTCAGGTGGCACGCCCCGCGTCATGGCCGGCCCACGGGTCGGGCTTCGCCCGCCCGAGGACAGGCTCCGGCTGGCCAACCATGGCTTGCAGTGGTGCACTGGGTAAAGCCGTTTGTGCCCCCCGGATCGCTGTCCGGGGGTTCCAGGTCCGGGCATGACACTGGACGGAAGCGCAGCCTGCCTGAAGCGCTTATTGCGCCGCAAAGCCTTTGGTGGCCGATCCGCTCAGGCCGGCGCGTTGGCGGCCACGTCCCATCCATAGCTCGACGGCGCTCCCGCCGTTCCGTCGGTATCGATCTGGGTGCCTGAGAAGGAAATCTGCGTGAAGTTGAAGGTCATGGTCTCGACCGGCCGGTCGCCGCTGCTCCCTTGGGTAAAGGCCGTAATGACAGCCTGCTTCAGAGCGATACTGTAGTAGACCAGCCCGTCGCCGGTGGCCTCGCTGATGAAGTCGATCGTGGCGTCCTGCGGGCTGCCCGACAACGCCTGCTGGATCAGCGGGATCGTCGCGGAATCCTCGTCCTTGGTCACGCTCAGTTCCGCCAGCCGCGGCGCCGCCAGCACCCGTCCGGCGGTCGAACCGGCGGGATTGCTCACCGGGCGGGTCAGGCCCCAGTTGACCGAGAGAAGCTGGATCCAGTTGACGTGCGCCGATTGTGTCGCATCGCCCTGGATGCTGCCGAACTGCAGGTAGATCATGGCCTGTTCTCCGGGTATCGGCGTGCCGGCGCGGGCGTCCCGCTCCGCGTCGGATCAGCTACCCCGCTCCGCGTCGGGGCGGACATCCTGCCCCCACCGCCCGAGGAGCCCTCCCGAGCCGGGACAGCCACGCGCAGCGGCGGCAGGTGGCAGCCGCGCGCATGGCCGGCACAGGGCCGGCCATGGCGGCGGGATGGTGTTGCGATCCGGCTCTGTCGCCCCATCAGGTTCGGGATGGCGCCAGACAATCCTTCCCTAGACAATCTTGCCCTGGCCGATGTCATACTTCACGGCATCGGAGCTGCTCAGGGTGCCATCCTTGTTGGCCACCTGCGGAATGCAGTTGATGGTTGAAAAATTCAACGACAGGGACTCGGACGGGCGATCGCCGCCGCTGGAAAGCGAGTAGCCGCTGATCATCGTGTCCTCGAGTTCATAGGTCAGGTACTTGGCCAACTGGCCCTGATCGGTTTTCACCATGTCGATGACGACCTTCACGCCCCCGCCCTGGTACGCCTCGGTCAGCAGCTTGCCGGTCGAGGCGTCCTGCGCCTTCGTCACCGTGATCTCGCTGATGCTTGGTGCCGCCGATTCGCGGTCCTTGTTGCCGCCGGTCGGTGACGAAATCCCGCGCCCGACGCCCCATTGCAGTGAGTTCAGCTCGATCCAGTCCTGCCACCCGGCAGCCGTCACGTCGCCTTTGACCGCCAGACTGTTGTAGTTCATGTAGATCGGCATGCTTGTCCTCCTGGGTTGTCGCGGATGATGTCGTAACATCATTCCAGCGTGTAGTGGAATGATCCTGCCGGCTCCGCATCCACCACCACGCGGGAAATCGTTGCCCCGCCGGCAAGCCTGGCCAGCACCTGGGCCGACAGCTCCGGCAGCAGCGTCCGGGCAAGGATGTTTTCCACATTGCGCGCACCCGAACTGTGTTCGGTGCAGCGCGCCGCGATCAGTTCGGCGACGCGATCGGTATAGTCGAAGCCGGCGCGGTAGCTCTCCCACACGCGCTTGCGGATGCGCCCGAGCTGGAGATCGACGATCCGACGGATGATGCCATCCGAGAGCGGGAGATAGGGCACCAGTGTCACCCGGCCCAGGAACGCGGGCCGGAAATACTTGGTCAGTTCGGGCCGCAGCACCTCGGCCAGTCCGGCGGCGTCGGGTGCGGTGTCGGGATCGGCGAACAGCCGGGTGATCAGATCGGTGCCGGCATTCGAGGTCATGATGATGACGGTATTCTTGAAGTCGATATCGCGGCCTTCACTGTCATTCATGGTGCCTTTGTCGAACACCGAGAAGAAGATGTCCTGCACGCCGGGATGGGCCTTTTCCATCTCGTCGAGCAGCAGCACCGAATAGGGCCGCCGCCGCACCGCCTCGGTCAGCACGCCGCCCTCGCCGTAGCCGACATAGCCGGGCGGGCTGCCCATCAGCAGGCTGACCTTATGCTCCTCTTTGAACTCGCTCATGTTGATGACGGTCAGGTTCTGCTCGCCGCCGTACAGCAGTTCGGCGAGCGTCAGGGCGGTCTCGCTCTTGCCGACGCCGGAGGTGCCGACCATGAGGAACACGCCCACCGGCTTGCGCGGATCGGTCAGCCGCGCCCGGCTCGTGTGGATGGCCTGGGCGATCGCTTCCAGCGCATGCGACTGGCCGATGATGCGCTGCTCCATGGCCTGTCTGAGCCCCAGCACGCTGCGGATTTCACCGGACCGCATCCGCCCGGCCGGGATGCCGGTCCAGTTCTCGACGATGGCGGCGACCGCCTGGGCGTCGACCACCGGAAAGATCAGCGGCTGCTCGCCTTGCAGGGTGCGCAGCCGTTCGGTGAGCGTGCCGAGACGGTCACGATCCGGCGCCGTACCAAAAGGATCATGATCCGGCGCCGTACCAAAAGGATCATGATCCGGCGCCGTGCCAAAAGGATCATGATCCGGCGCCGTGCCGGTGCCGGTGCCGTCCGGCATAGCTTCGAGCGACGCACGCGCCTTGCCGATCTCGGCCACCAGCGTCCGCTCTTCCGCCCAGCGTGCCTCGAGGCCGGCCAGCCCGTCGGCGGCCGAACGCTGTTCCGCTTCCAGCTCCGCGATCCGTCCCGTATGTTCCGTGCCCGATATGGCCTCACGGCGCAGGACCCTGGTTTCCACCTCGATCAGGGCCATGCGGCGTTGCAGATCCTCGATCGGCGCCGGGATGGCCGCCTGGCTCATGGCGGTGCGCGCGCAGGCCGTGTCGATCAGGGAGACCGCCTTGTCAGGCAGTTGCCGGCTGGGGATGTAGCGGGCCGAAAGCCGCACCGCCGCCGTCACCGCCTCATCGAGGATGCGGACCTTGTGATGGGCCTCGAGCATTGCCACCAGGCCGCGCACCATGGCGACGGCGATCGCCTCGTTCGGCTCCTCGATCTTCACCACCTGGAACCGCCGCGTCAGCGCGGCATCCTTCTCGACGTATTTCTTGTATTCCGCCCAGGTCGTCGCCGCGATGGTGCGCAGTTCGCCGCGCGCCAGCGCCGGCTTCAGCAGGTTCGCCGCATCACCCTGCCCGGCGGCGCCGCCGGCCCCGATCAGCGTGTGCGCCTCGTCGATGAACAGAATGACCGGTTTCGGACTCGCCTGCGTCTCCTCGATCACGGATTTCAGGCGGTTCTCGAATTCTCCTTTCACGCCGGCGCCGGCCTGCAGCAGACCCAGGTCCAGCGTCCGCACCGCCACGTCCTGCAAAGCGGCGGGGACATCGCCGGTGGCGATGCGCAGCGCGAAGCCTTCGACGACCGCGGTTTTGCCCACACCCGCTTCGCCGGTGAGGATCGGGTTGTTCTGCCGCCGCCGGGTCAGGATGTCGATCACCTGGCGGATTTCGCTGTCGCGTCCGATGACCGGATCGATCCGCCCGGCGCGGGCGCGCGCTGTCAGATCAATGGTGAACTGGTCCAGCGCGGTGGTGCTGGCTGCTCGCGGCATGCCATCTCCGCCCGCCGTGTCGCCGCCCGCCTGGCCCCCCCCGCCTTGAGCCGCCCCCACCTGGCCCGTGGTTCCCCCTTCGCTGCTGCCACCCACGATGGCCGCAAAGTCACGCCGGAGCGCCTCGGGCTGGATGCGCCGGAACTGGCCGGACATTCCGTACGCCCGGCGGGCCAGCGATTCATCGGACAGCAGCGCCAGGACGATGTGTCCCGAGCGTAACCGTGCCAGTTTGTGGTCGATCGAGGCGATCAGCCACGCCTGCTTGGCGACTTCGACGATCTCGGGTGACAGCCCGGGCGCGCGGGCGTTGCCGGTGCGCATTCCGTCCAGGCTGGCGTTCAGATCCGCCAGGAACCGGCCTTCATCGACATCGAAATGGCGGAGGATCAGGCGGATGTCGGCGTTGGCGCCATCCGTCAGCCGGATCAGCCAATGCTCAATTTCAACGTTATAATGAGATCGCGACAGGGTCAGGCCGGCTGCAGCTTCAAGCGTGCGCCGGCAATGCTCATTGAACCTGTCGATCAGGGATTTAAGGTCGATCGCCACCACGTATCCATCATTCCGGCCAGCAGCTTTGTATATGAAAGAATGCTGGTTTGCACCTATTGCGGTTGCAACCTATAGTTCCGGACCGTTACCGTCCAGCAGAATTTCGCTCGTTGCGAAACCCTGTATCGTGGCCGGAACAGACGATCGGAGGTCAGGCTATACAAATGGATGGTCAGGGCCCTGTCCCCGGGGTTTCGCCGCTGGCGATGCCGCTGCCGGGGGAACGGCAGGCCGGCGACGATCTTCGCCAGGATTTCTCGCCGCAGTCGCTGTATTACCGTCTGCGCGACGCCCGCTCGGAGGCGCGCGAAATCGAGCGCCGCCTCGATCACAATGATCCCGAGGCGGATGCCCCCGCCTTGCCCCGGCTGTGGCGGAGCGTCCATGACTTGGCCGAAAAGGCCTTGACCGAACGGACCAAGGATCTGGAGATCGCCGCCTGGCTGATCGAGGCGCTGGTCCGGATGGAAGGCCTCACCGGCCTGGCGACCGGCAGTGCGCTGATCGCGACCCTGGTCGAAACGCTGTGGGATCACGATCTCTATCCGCTGCCGGATGAAGATGGCATCGCCACCCGCCTCGCACCGATCGCCGGCCTCAACGGCGCCAGCGGCGACGGCACTTTGATGCAGCCGCTGCGCAAGTGCCCGTTGTTTCCCGGCCCGGACGGCGCACCGGTGACATACTGGCAGTACAAACAATCCGAAGACCTTGAAACCATCACGGATGCAGCCCGCCGCAAGCAGTGGCAGGCATCCGGGGTGGTGCCTCTCGCGGAGCTTGCGGCCGCTGCGCGACAGGCCGGGGACGCCCACCTGGTGTACCTGCGATCAGCCGCGCGGGACGCTCTCGCCGCCTGGACCCGCATGGGAGATCTGATGGATGCCCGGGCCGGGCGGGATGCGCCGCCGACCGGGCGGGTGCGCGATCTCTTGCGTGCCATCGTCGACATCGCCGCAGCCTATGCCCCGCCCGATGAGCCGGTCGCCGAACCGGAGAGCGAGGCAGAGGAGGATCATGGCGCGACGGATCTGGCGCCGGGCGGGACAACGGCCGCTGCCGCCGCTCCCAGGCCGGTGACGCGGGAGGATATGCTGCGGGAGCTGGCGCGCATCTCCGATTATTTCCGCCGCACCGAACCCCAGTCGCCGCTGGCCTATACGCTGGAGGAAGCGGTTCGCCGTGGTCGGCTCACCTGGCCGGAGCTGCTGGCAGAACTCGTGCCGGACAACAACGCGCGGCATGCCATGCTGAACACGCTGGGAATTCGCCCGCCGCCGCCCGCGGGCTAGTACACCACGCCGGAAGTCGAAACCCCTTTCAGCATGCCTCACACGGTGAGAGGGCGGCCCTTCATGGTCCAG
>DATBAZ010000367.1:0-6142 GCA_036271255.1 Alphaproteobacteria bacterium | reverse complement strand
ACCGGCCATGACGCAATCGAGCCCCCCTCAGCGATTGTCGGGCCGCGCCGCCAGCGTGACCCGCAACACCACCGAGACCAAGATTTCGGTGTCGCTCGACCTGGACGGGACCGGGAAATACTCGGTCTCGACCGGCATCGGTTTCCTGGACCATATGCTGGAGCAGCTGTCCCGCCACAGCCTGATCGACCTCGAGGTCAAAGCCGAGGGCGACCTGCATATCGATTTCCACCACACCACCGAGGATACCGGCATCGCCATCGGCGAGGCCTTCAATAAGGCGCTGGGCGCTCGCCAGGGCATCAACCGCTACGGCCATATGTACATCCCGATGGATGAGACGCTGACCCGGGTGGCGCTGGACCTGTCGAACCGGCCGTACCTGATCTGGAAGGTCGATTTCAGTCGCGACAAGCTGGGCGAGATGGACACCGAGCTGTTCAAGGAATGGTTCCAGGCCTTCGCCCAGGCCGCTGGCTGCACCCTGCATGTCGAGACGCTGTACGGCACCAACAACCATCACATCGTCGAGACCTGCTATAAGGGCCTGGCCCGGGCGCTGAAGATCGCGATCTCCGCCGACCCCCGCCAGCCGGGCGCGGTGCCGTCCACCAAAGGCGTTCTCTGACCCGCGAGCCGCCATGCAAACCGTCGCCATCGTCGATTGCGGATCAGGGAATTTGAGATCCGCCGCCAAGGCCTTCGAGCGCGCCGCGTCGGAGGCGGGGAACGGTTGTTCCATCGTCGTGACCAGCGACCCAGAGGCCGTGCGCCGGGCCGACCGGGTCGCGCTGCCGGGGCAGGGCGCGTTCGCCGCGGTGCTGGCGGGCGTCGCCGCCGTGCCGGGGCTGCGCGAGGCGCTGGAGGAGGTCGCGATTGAAAAGGCGCGACCGTTCTTCGGCATCTGCGTCGGCATGCAGCTGATGGCGACCGAGGGGGTCGAGCACGGCAGCCATCGCGGGTTCGGCTGGATTCCGGGCGAGGTGGTGCCGCTGAAGCCCACCGACGCGGCGCTCAAAGTGCCGCATATGGGCTGGAACGACCTGAAGCTGGACCGGCCCGACCATCCGGTGATGCGCGGCGTCGCCGCCGGCGATCATGCCTATTTCGTCCATTCATACCGCTTTGCCTGTGCCGACGCCGCCCACGAGATCGCCCATGCCGATTACGGCGGGCCGGTCACCGCGGTGATCGGGCGGGACAATCTGATCGGCACCCAGTTCCACCCGGAGAAAAGCCAGGCCACCGGCCTGAAGCTGATCGCCGCCTTCCTGGAGTGGGCCCCATGAGCGCGTGCGAACCATGAGCACCCCCGGCGACACGCTGCCGCCAGCGCGCCTCTCGGTCGAGGTGGCGGAGAAATTGAAGACCGCCGATCTGGGCGACCTGTGCGAGGCGGCCGAGCTCGCGATCCGCGCCGAGGGCGGGTTCGGCTGGCTGAAGCCGCCGGCGCGCGAGGTCATGGAGCGCTACTGGCGCGGCGTGATGACGGTGCCGGAGCGTACCCTGTTCGTCGCCCGCGTCGACGGCGTCATCGCCGGCTCGTGCCAGCTGGTCCGCCCGGCGCGCAACAACGAGGCGCAGGCGATGGCGGTGCATCTCAACACCACGTTCGTCGCCCCCTGGGCGCGCGGCCACAGGCTGGCGCGCCGGCTGATGGAAGCGGCGGAGGTGCGGGCGCTGCAGGACGGGTTCGACATGATCAACATGGACGTGCGCGAGACCCAGATCGCGGCGATCAATCTCTACGAGGCATTGGGCTACAGGCTGTGGGGCGTTCATCCGCGCTATGCGCGGGTCGACGGCCGCTATGTGCCGGGCCGATTCTATCACAAAGACCTGACAGGCAGATGATTCTCTATCCAGCGATCGATTTGAAGGACGGCGCCTGCGTGCGCCTGCTGCGCGGCGATATGACGGCGGTGACCGTCTATAACCAGGACCCGGCGGAGCAGGCGCGGCAGTTCGCCGATGCCGGCTTCAACTGGCTGCACCTGGTCGACCTCAACGGCGCGGTCGAGGGCAAGCCGGTGAACGCCAAGGCGGTCGAGGCGATCATTGCCGCCACCAAGCTGCCGATCCAGCTGGGCGGCGGGATCCGCAACATCGGCACTGTCGAGGACTGGCTGTCGCGCGGGGTCGAGCGGGTGGTGCTGGGCACCGCCGCCGTGCGCAACCCGACCCTGGTGAAAGAGGCCTGCGCCAAGTTCCCCGGCCGCGTCGCCGTATCGATCGACAGCCGCGAAGGGCTGGTCGCGGTCGAGGGCTGGCGTGAGACTTCGACCATGCGGACACTGGACCTGGCGCTGGACATGGAGCAGGCGGGCGTCGCCGCCATCGTCTTCACCGACATCAACCGCGACGGTGCGATGGGCGGCATCAACCTGGAAGCGACCGTCGATCTTGCCTTTGCGCTGACCACGCCGGTCATCGCCTCGGGCGGCGTGTCCTCGATCGAGGACATCGCCGCGGTGAAGAAGGAGGAAGGCTCCGGCATCGCCGGGGTGATCTGCGGCCGGGCGCTCTATGACGGGCGGGTCGATCCGGCCGCCGCCCTCGCCATCATGAACGGTTGAGGCGTACGTCTATGCTGAAGGTTCGCCTCATACCCTGCCTGGACGTCAAGGACGGGCGCGTGGTGAAGGGCGTGAACTTCACCCATCTGGTCGATGCCGGCGATCCGGTCGAGCAGGCGCGGGTGTACGACGCCGCCGGCGCGGACGAGCTGACGTTCCTGGACATCACAGCCTCTTCCGACAATCGGGCGACCCTGTACGATGCCGTACGCCGCACCGCGGAGCAGGTATTCATGCCGCTGACCGTCGGCGGGGGCGTACGTACGTGCGACGACATACGTACGCTGCTGCTGGCCGGGGCGGACAAGGCCTCGATCAACACCGCCGCGGTGGCCCGTCCGGAGTTCGTCGCCGAGGCGGCGGAGCGGTTCGGCAGCCAGTGCATCGTCGTCGCCATAGACGCCAAATCGGTCGCGCCGGGCCAGTGGGAGGTCTTCACCCATGGCGGCCGCAAGGCCACCGGTTATGACGCGATCGAATGGGCCAAGCGGATGGCGGCGGCCGGCGCGGGCGAGATCCTGCTGACCTCGATGGACAGGGACGGCACCAAGTCGGGCTTCGACCTGGCGCTGACCCGCAAGATCGCCGACGCGGTCGGCATCCCGGTGATCGCCTCGGGCGGCGTCGGCACCCTGGACCATCTGGCCGAGGGCGTGACCGAGGGCCATGCCAGCGCGGTTCTGGCGGCCTCGATCTTCCATTTCGGCATCTTCACGATTGCGCAGGCCAAGGGGCGGATGGCTGAATGGGGCATCCCGGTGCGCGATGGCCCCGGCACCCAGAAGGAGGCGGCGTGATGGCGGACGCTGAGGCGCTCGACCGGCTGTACAAGGCGATCCTCGACCGGCGCGGCGCCGATCCGGAGACATCCTATACCGCCAAGCTGTTCCATCGCGGCCGGGCCAAGATCGCCCAGAAGCTGGGCGAGGAGGCGGTCGAGACGGTGATCGAGGCGGTTGCCGGCGATAAGGACAAGCTGGCCCAGGAATCCGCCGACCTGCTCTATCACCTGCTGGTGCTGTGGGCCGACGCCGGGCTGAAGCCGAAGGACGTCTACGAGGTTTTGGCGGCGCGCGAGGGCGTCGGCGGCATCGCCGAGAAGGCGTCGCGCAAGAAGGGAAAATAACGTTGGAGGTCGGGAAGATGGCGTATGACGACAACAACATCTTCGCCCGCATCCTGCGCGGCGAGATTCCCGCGGCCAGGATCTATGAAGACGAGCATGTCTTCGCGATCAACGACATCAACCCCCAGGCGCCGACCCATATTCTGGTAATGCCGAAGGGCAAGTACGTCTCGGTGCAGGACTTCTCCGAGAAAGCCAGCGACGCCGAGATCGCGGCGCTGATCCGCGCCACCGGCAAGATCGCCAAGGCCGCCGGTGTGGCCGAATCGGGCTATCGCCTGCTGTTCAATCACGGGCCGCACAGCCATCAGGAAGTGGCGCACCTGCATATCCACATTCTGGGCGGCCGGCCGCTGGGCCCGCTGGTCGTAAAACGCGATTGATTCGCGCTAAGTATTAAGACGTATGGTCAAGATATAACATCAACGTAACCATATCATTGACACAATTGGCCGGTACATATTGATTATCCGGTAATGTGAGTGAGCGCCGGGCGACCGGCCAAGGAGTTGTAAAGTGTCAGCTTCCACGACTAAGCCCGGCAACGGGCCGGCCTGGCTGGACCAGGTTCTTGGATGTCTGTCCCCTGCCTTTTCCTTCCGCAACGGCGGATCGGCGATAACCGGCAGCGCTGCCGCTGATCGCAAGCCGGCGCAGCAAAGCGCCGCGATCTCTCCGAGCGAAGGACCCGCCAAGCCGAAAGGCAATCAGCGGGCCTGATGGGGACACGGCCCTGAGCATCGGGCCGACTGCTTGAGCAAGTTAAGAGACGGCGGCGCCGGGCAGAACCCGGCGCCGCCGTTTTCTTTTGCGCATGTCCGGCACGAATGAAATCGGGGCGAACCTTGCGGCCCGCCCCTCTTCAAGGACGATCGAAAGCCGTTCGCGCGACTTATTCCTCGTGATGGGCGGCCGCGTGATGGATGCTCGCCTCGTCGGCATGCTCATGGGCATGCAGGCGGTGGCCGTTCGCGATATGGGCGTGGTGCGCCGCCTTATGGTGGTCGCCCGCCTCGTGATGGCCTGCCGCTTCGTGATGGTGCCTGGCGGCCTGCTCGTGGTGATGGGCGGCCTTGCGGTGATGTTCAGCGCCTTCGTGACCTGTCGACATATCCATGTCCTCCGTAAGGTTATAACGCTGTGACGTCAGCCGGCGATTGTTTTATACGAGAAGTTATTCGCCGGCCGCCGGCTCTATACCTCAGAAATAGAGTCAATGGTAGATAATATATCTGTAACAATTGCATGATTAATAAATTTGTATTGGATGGATTGACCCTGATCAAATCACGCTAGTAGTATTATTTGAATAACGGCGCCAAGTATTTAGGCGGATTGGCGTCGAAACGGCCCGCGCGGTTGCCCGCCGGGGCGGCAGAAAAAGAACAGACTCCGGCCATCAATTCGACATGGGGCCATCGCGGAATCCCGTGCGGCGAAGGACCGGCGCGATCGTCGCGAACCGGCCACGCCTCCAAGGGAGGTATGCGGTGGTACTCACGAAGGCGTTCGGGCGCGGCGCGTTGGCCTGCGTTCTGTTGGTTCTCACGGCCTGCTCGGTGCGGTCGATCTCGGACTCGGGCTATCGTGAGCCCGGATACGGCCACGGCAATCCGATCTATCGCGGGGAACTATCGGAATATGCGGTATTGGGCATCGATCCGGCGGGCACTTACAGCGAAGCCGACATCCAGAAGGCGATGATCGAACGGCGGCCGCTGTCGGTGAAAAAAGGCTCGGGAATCCTGCTGGTGCAGTCCGGAGCTGAGATGGCCGATCCGGAAATGACCGCTGCGTTGGAGAAATACTATACGGTCGCCGTCTTCTCCGGCGTGCCGCAGCAAGGAAAGCCGATGACACCCTATTCCCAGCTTTTCCGCATGGCCGCCGCCAAAGGCGGCTATGGGACGGTGATCGTCTATTGGGGCGTGCTGGAATCGGCCAGCCAAGGCCTGGGCGGTAAGGCGATCTCCTGGCTGCCGGTAATCGGCGGCATCGTGCCGGATGAGAACCAGCAGATGCGCATCCGCCTGACGATGGCGGTAATCGATACAAGCACCGGCCAATGGGAGAGCTTCTCGCCCGAGCCGTTTGCCGACGAGGCGATGAGCAACGGGCACGGCCGCGCCGCTTCCGACCAGCGGCAGGTCATGACGCTGAAGGCCAAGGCCTACACCGCGGCGGCGGAGGCGGTGGCCCTCAAATACGGGCGTTAGCGTAATCGGTTGTGGTCGTGCGGTGCATATGCTCGATATGCGTCGTTACGACTGAGACCACCGATTTGGGTTGAAGCTTTGCCGGCACAATCTTGGGAGAACGGTCTGACCGGGAACAAGGCGATACCGGCCCTGTCGCTGCTCGTCGCGGTGGTCGCTCTGGCGATGGTTTACCGGCCGCTGCAGCTGCTGGGCGATCCGGACACCTATCTGCACATCGCCGC
>DATBAZ010000366.1:0-9990 GCA_036271255.1 Alphaproteobacteria bacterium | reverse complement strand
GTTCTGACCGAGGCGCCGAGTGCGGATGATCGCAGTGTCCTGGATTGGGCTGCACGCGAAGATCGTATTCTGCTGACCTTCGATAAGGATTTCGGCGAACTGTCTGGCGATCCTTCGTTCCTTGCAACCGGCGTGATCCTGTTCCGGATGCCGCTTGGCAAGCCCGCCGAGACGGGCCGGCGGCTGGCGGATCTGATTACAGCCCGCGGTGACTGGGCCGGTCATTTCTCGGTGATCGAGCCGGGGCGTATTCGGATGCGACGGCTGGGTGCTTGACCCTATTCGGTTAGCAACCGATAACCGCCGGCTATGACAGTTGAAAGATTATGACCGACTATCGCAATACAGTCTTCCTGCCCGATCCGGCGAACTTCCCGATGCGCGGCGGCCTGCCGACGAAGGAGCCGGAGATTCTGGCGCGCTGGGCGCGGATCGACCTGTTTGGGCAGATCGGCGCGGCGGGCAAAGGACGGGAGAAGTTCGTCCTGCATGACGGGCCGCCCTACGCCAACGGCAACATCCATATCGGCCATGCGCTGGACAAGATCCTGAAGGATGTCGTGGTGCGCGGCCAGCGCATGCTGGGTAAGGATGCGCCCTATGTGCCGGGATGGGACTGCCACGGCCTGCCGATCGAGTGGAAGATCGAGGAGCAGTACCGCCAGAAGGGCAAGGACAAGGACCAGGTTCCGACCCTGGACTTCCGCGCCGAATGCCGCGCCTTCGCCCAGAAATGGGTCGATATCCAGTCGGGCGAGTTCCAGCGCCTGGGCGTGATCGGCGACTGGGTGAACCCGTACCTCACCATGACCTTCCCGGCTGAGGCGCAGATCGTCCGGGAGATCCACAAGTTCCTGAAGTCCGGCACGCTCTATCAGGGCGTGCGCCCAGTCTTGTGGTCGGTGGTCGAGAAGACCGCGCTCGCCGATGCTGAGGTCGAGTATCACGACCATGTGTCGGACACGATCTGGGTCCGCTTCCCGGTCGTGACCTCGCCCAACCCGGCGCTCAAGGGCACGGACATCGTCATCTGGACGACGACGCCCTGGACCATGCCGGGCAACCGCGCCGTCGCCTATGGCGAGGATATCGAATACGGCGTCTATCAGGTGGTCGATCCGCGCGAGGCGGCGGTCGAGCGCGGGGCGCACCTGGTGATCGCCACCTCGCTCGCCTCCAACGTGCAGGCTCATGCCGGGATCGGCGCCTGGACCCAGGTGGCGACCTTGAAGGGCTCCGACCTCGCCGGCACGATCTGCGCCCATCCGTTCCGCGACATCGCCGAGGCTGAGGATCATTACGGCTTCGAAGTACCGCTGCTGCCGGCAGAATATGTCACCGAGGATGCCGGCACCGGCTTCGTCCATACCGCGCCGGGCCATGGCGAGGACGACTTCATGCTGGGCCAGCGCCATGGGCTGGAAGTGCCGCGCACCCTCGACGACGAGGGCCGGTTCTACCCTTCGGTCGCGCTGTTCGCCGGCAAGATCGTCTATAACCAGAAGGGCAAGCCGGGTGACGCCAACCCGACCTCGATCCATTACCTGAAGCACGCCGGCAAGCTGCTGGCGCACGGCAAGCTGGAGCATTCCTACCCGCATTCCTGGCGCTCGCGCTCGCCGCTGATCTTCCGCACCACGCCGCAATGGTTCATCTCGGTCGGCAATTCCGGATTGCGCGAGAAGGCGCTGGGCGCCATCGCCGACACGCGCTGGCTGCCGGCACAGAGCCGCAACCGCATCGAATCGATGGTCGCGTCGCGCCCCGACTGGTGCATCAGCCGCCAGCGTGCCTGGGGCGTGCCGCTGGGGTTTTTCGTCCGCAAGTCGGACGGCGTGCCGCTCGACGATCCGGAAGTGCTCGACCGGATCGGCACGATCTTCCAGACCGAGGGCGCCGACGCCTGGTATGCCCGCCCGTCCTCCGACTTCCTGGGCAACAAGTATCGGCAAGAGGATTACGAGAAGGTCCGCGACATCGTCGATGTCTGGTTCGAGAGCGGCTCGACCCATGCCTTCGTGCTGGAAGCGCGACCCGAGCTGCATTGGCCGGCCGATCTCTACAGCGAGGGGTCGGACCAGCATCGCGGCTGGTTCCAGTCGTCGCTGCTCGAGGCCTGCGGCACGCGCGGCCAGGCGCCGTTCAAGGCGGTGATGACCCACGGCTTCACCTTGGACGAGCAGGGCCGCAAGATGTCCAAGTCGCTCGGCAACACCGTCGCGCCGCAGGATGTCTGCGAGCGCCAGGGCGCCGATATATTGCGCCTCTGGGTGATGGCCAGCGATACCGAGGACGATCAGCGCATCGGCCCCGAAATCCTCAAGGCCCAGGCCGACACCTATCGGCGCCTGCGCAACACCTGGCGCTATCTGCTCGGCGCGCTGGAAGGCTTCACCGATGCAGAGACGGTGCCGGTGGCCCAGATGCCGGAACTGGAGCGCTGGGTGCTCCACCGCCTCTCCGAGGTCGATACGGTGGTGCGCAACGCCTACGGCAACCTGGAATATCGCGGCCTGCTCACCGCGCTGCATAATTTCTGCGCCGTCGACCTGTCGGCCTTCTATTTCGACATCCGCAAGGACAGCCTTTATTGCGACCGGCCGGATTCGCTCCGCCGCCGTGCGGTGCGCACGGTGATGGACCGGGCGTTCGAATGCCTGACGGCCTGGCTGGCGCCGATCCTCTGCTTCACTGCGGAAGAAGCGTGGCTCGCTCGCCATCCGTCGGAGACCGGCAGCATTCACCTGACCCGATTCCCCGAGTTGCCGGCCGAGTGGCGCAACGATGCGCTGGCCCATAAGTGGGACCGCGTGCGCGAGATCCGCCGCGTCGTCACCGGCGCGCTGGAAGTGGCGCGGGCGGAGAAGAAGATCGGCGCCTCGCTGCAGGCCGACCCGGTCGTCTATGTCCACGACCCGGCCGACCGGGCGCTGCTCGCCTCGGTCGATCTGGCCGAGATCGCCATCACCTCCGACATGGAGCTGTCGGCCGATCCTGTGCCGGCGGAGGCCTTCACCTTGCCGGACGTCGCCGGCATCGGGGCCATCGTGCAGCTGGCGACGGGCGAGAAATGCGGCCGCTGCTGGCGCGTGCTGGAGGAGGTTGGCGGCCATGCCGATCATCCCGAGCTCTGCGACCGCTGCCACGACGCGGTCGGCGACCTGAAGGATGCCGCCGAGTGAGCCGTGCGCGGATGTACTGGATCGCAGCGATTGCCGCGGTGGTCGGCATCGCTGCCGACCAGGCGTCGAAATGGGCGCTGCTGAACGTCATGCATATGCGCGACGACCCGCGCAACATCCGCGTCCTGCCGATCTTCGACATCGTGGCCTGGGAGAATCGGGGCACCAGCTTCAGCCTGTTCCGCACCGACGAATCCTGGGGTCCTTACGCCTTCTCGATTGCCGCGCTGGCAATCGTTGTTCTTCTGGTGCTATGGCTTTCGCGCATCACCAGTCCGATCCTGGCCGCGGCGCTTGGCGCCGTGATCGGGGGCGCGATCGGAAATGTGCTGGATCGGCTCCGATTCGGCTTTGTAGTGGACTTTTTATATTTTCATGTTGGAAATGTTGGCTGGCCGGCATTCAACATCGCCGACAGCCTGATTGTGGTCGGGATCGGCGTTCTTGTGTTCGATGGGATGTTTCTCAGCCACAAGACGGGCGAAATGGGACGAAGGAAGCAACCTTGACGAAAAACTTGTTGGTCAGCTCGGTGGTTCTGACGGCGGCGATCGCGCTCACCGGCTGCAGCACCATCAGTTCCACCTTGGGCCTGGAACGCCATATTCCGGATGAAAGCCAGGTCACCGTCCATCCGGCGCTGACCCTCCCGCCCGATTTCAACCTGAAGCCGCCAGGCACCGAGACCGCGGTCTCGGCCGACCACGAGCAGGCGGCCTCCAACGCCACGGCCGAGGGCGTCGCCCCGGCCAAGCCGCCGGAAGAGGAGCGCGGCTTCTTCGGCAAGCTGTTCCATGGCGACTTCTTCGGCAACGATGTCGACGCCACCACCGCCAAGCCGGACGACAAGGGCCCCGACGTCAACGGCACGCCGACGGCTCCGCCGTCCGAGAAGCCCGCGGCGGACGCGTCCGCGCCGGCAGCGCCCGTCCCGGCCGCCAGCCCCGACGTTAACGGAACACCGCAGGCGCCCGCCACGAAATGACATCTTTTCGGGGGGCGCTGATCGGCGCCGCATTGCTGGCGCTGGCCTCATGGTCCGCGCCGGCCAAGGTTTTCAGCCCGACGACGTTCAAGCTCGCGAACGGGCTCGATGTCGTGGTCGTCGAGGACCACCTGGCCCCCGTCGTCAGCCAGATGGTCTGGTACCGCTGCGGCGCGGCGGACGAGGATGCGGGCCATTCCGGCATCGCCCATTTTCTCGAACATCTGATGTTCAAGGGCACGCCGACCGTGCCGGCGGGCGAGTTCTCCAAGATCGTCGCCCGCAATGGCGGCGAGGACAACGCCTTCACCTTCTACGACTATACCGCCTACTTCCAGACCATCGCCGCCGACCGGCTGGAGCTGGTCATGAAGCTGGAAGCGGACAGGATGCAGAACCTGTCGCTGGCCGACGATCAGGTCTATCCGGAGCGCGACGTCATCGTCGAGGAGCGGCGCCAGCGCATCGAAAGCTCGCCGGAGGCCCGCCTGGCCGAGGCCATGCGCTATGCGCTGATGGCCAACTCGCCCTATGGCCGCCCGGCCATCGGCTGGAAGCAGGAGATGGAGGCGCTGACCACCGCCGACGCCGTCGCCTGGTACAAGAAATGGTACACGCCCTCCAACGCGACGCTGATCGTCGTCGGCGACGTGAAGCCGGACCAGGTGAAGGCCCTGGCTGAGAAATATTATGGCCCGATCCCCTCGCACCCGGTGCCGCCGCGCATCCGCCCGCAGGTCGCCCCGCTGGGCGGCGCGGTGCAGCGCCTGACCCTGCGCGACGAGAACATCCACGAACCCGCCTTCTCCCGCATCTACATGGCGCCGAACTATTCGGAGAAGACCAAGAAGACCGCGCTGGCGCTGGAAGTGTTCGACGAGATATTCGGCACCGGCACGACCAGCCGCCTCTACAAGGCGCTGGCGCTGAAACTGAAGGTCGCGACCAGCGTCTCCAGCTCCTATGACGACACCGCGGTCGACCCGATCGCTTACGACATCAGCGCTTATCCGGCGCCGGGCAAGGATCTGAAGGATGTCGAGGCCGGCATCGACGGGGTGATCCAGGACCTGCTCAAGAACGGCGTCACCGATGGCGAGGTGGCGGATGCCAAGACACGGCTGCAGGCCCAGGCGATCCTGGCGCGCGACAGCCTGATGGGCCCGGCTCATTCGATCGGCGAAGCGGTGGCGACAGGCCAGAGCATCGACGATGTCGAGAACTGGCCGGACAATATCGCCGCCGTCACCAAGGATGAGGTGAACGCGGCGATGCGCGGGGTCTTCGGTGGCAGTACGCCCGGGGGCGCGACCCAGGTGACCGGCTGGCTGCTGCCGGCCAACGGCGACAGTAAGGCGCCGCTGGATGCCGCGGCCGCCGCGAACACCGTCCCGGTTTCCTCAGGGCCCATCCGATGAACCTCTCCATGCGCCATCTGGCCGCCGCCGTCGTCATGACGGTTGCAGCCGCTGCTGCTCCGGCCCACGCCGCCTTCCAGATCCAGAAGGTGGTCAGCCCCGGCGGCATCGAGGCCTGGCTGATCGAGGATCACCGCATCCCGCTGATGGCGATGGACGTCACCTTCCGGGGCGGCGCCGCGCTCGACCCTCAGGGCAAGGACGGGCTGGCCGTCTTCACCGCATCGCTGCTGGATGAGGGGGCGGGCGACCTCAACTCCCAGGCCTTCCAGAAGGAAATGGCCGACAAGTCGATCGCGCTCTCTTACGGCGCCGATCTCGACAATTTCTCGGTCTCGCTGAAGACGCTGAACCAGTATCGCGACCGCGCCTTCGAGCTTTTGACCCTGTCGCTCAGCAAGCCGCGCTTCGATGCCGATGCGGTTGAGCGCGTGCGCGACCAGATCGTGACCTCGATCTCCAACAGCCTGGGCAGCCCGAATTATATCGCCCGGCGCAAGCTGGCCGAGACCGTATTCGCCGGGCACCCTTATGCCCGCTCAGCCAACGGTACGATCGACAGCGTCCGCAAGATCCAGGCCGCCGATATGCGGCATTTCGTGAAGGACCGGTTCGGCCGCGACCAGATGCTGGTGACGGTGGCGGGCGACATCACCCCGGCCGAGCTGGGTCCGGCGCTGGACCGCATCTTCGCGGCGCTGCCGGCCAAAGCCGCGCCGTTCAGCGTGCCGAAGGCGACGCCGCAGGGCGAGGGCCAGACGATCACGCTGGAAAAGCAATATCCGCAGACCGTCATCACGATGGCCGCGCCCGGCATCACCCGTGACGATCCGGACTGGTATGCCGGCCAGATCGTCAATTACACGCTGGGCGGCGGCGGCTTCCAATCGCGGCTGATGGAGGATGTGCGCGGGGCCGGCAGCAAGAAGGGCCTGTCTTACGGCTTCTCCAGCGCCTTCGTGCCGTACAAGGAGGCAGGCCTGGTGCTGGCCGGCGGCTCGACCCGCAATGCCGCGGCCGGCGAGACGCTGGGCGTGGTCAAGGGCGAGTTCGCCAAGATGCACAAGGACGGCATCACCGAGACCGAACTCAAGGACGCCAAGACCTATATCACCGGCTCCTTCGCGCTGACCCTGACCTCGACCGACCGCCTGGCCGCCATCCTGATGCAGCTCAGGACCCAGAATCTCGGCATCGATTATCTCGACCGCCGCGAAGGGCTGATCAACGGCGTGAACCTGGACGACGCCAACAAGGTCGCCGCCCGCCTGCTCGACCCCGCCAAGCTGACCACGGTCATGGTGGGCATGCCGCAGGGATTGCCCGGCGAGCCGGCCAAAGGCGCCGGTTCGGAACCGGCCAAAAAATAAAAAAAGGAAGGAACCGCCCTACTTCGGTTCCTCCCTTCTCAGGCATCGGGTCCAACTCACGCCGGCCCCGGCCTTAGGGCGTCAGCAATAGTCAGCGATTGCCGCCGCCCGATACTCTCCGCCTTTGCGGCCTGCTTCAGAGGCGCGCTCGCGGTCGTTGGCGAAATTGCCTCTATTCTCGGCCATTCCCGTCATCCTTTGTGGTTGGAATGTGTCAATAAAACGGCAGGAACAAGACCAGGTTCCAAGAAAAATCAACGATGAAAATACAATATATTTTGTGGATCGTTATATTCTGATTTTCATCGCCTGCAGCTTCTTGAAATAATTTTTTATACTTAATATCCGGACAATCGACTTCCGAGACGATAACGGGAGTTTCACCGGCGTTCGGTTTCCCGGCATATCCGCTTTGAATCGGAATCGCCCGCCGGCGCTGCTAGACTGCCGGTCCCATGACGATTCGCCGCCTGCCCGAAACCCTGGTCAACCGGATCGCCGCCGGCGAGGTGGTCGAGCGGCCCGCGGCCGCGGTGAAGGAACTGGTGGAGAATTCGATCGACGCCGGCGCCTCCCGCATCGAGGTGCGGCTGCGCACCGGCGGGCAAAGTCTGATCCTGGTCGAGGATGACGGCAGCGGCATGACGCCGGAAGAGATGGAGCTGGCGGTCGAACGCCACGCCACCTCAAAGCTGCCGGATGACCGGCTGGACCGGATCGCCACATTGGGCTTCCGCGGCGAGGCTCTGCCCTCGATCGGCTCGGTCAGCCGCATGACCATCGCCTCGCGCCCGCGCGGCGGCGCAACCGGCTGGGCCATCGCGGTCGAGGGTGGGGAGAAGCGGATCGTGGGCCCGGTTGCGCGCGGGCAGGGCACGCGGATCGAGGTGCGCGAACTGTTCTATGCCACCCCGGCCCGCCTCAAATTCCTGAAAACGCCGCGCACCGAGACCCAAGCCGTGCGCGATACGGTCGAGCGGCTGGCGCTGGCCCGGCCCGACCTCGCCTTCGTGCTGGCCGAGGAGGAACGGACCCTGCTGGCGCTCAATGCCCAGACCGGCGACGACCCGGTCGCGGCACGTCAGGCAAGGCTGGCCGCCCTGCTGGGCGACGAGGTCGCCTCCAACATGCTGGATATCGATGAAGAACGGGAAGGCCTTGTCATCTCCGGCTTCGCCAGCCTGCCGACCCTCAACCGGGGCACGGCGAGCGCGCAGTATTTCTTCGTCAACGGCAGGCCGGTGAAGGACCGGCAGCTGTCCGGTGCGCTGCGCGGGGCCTATCTCGACGTGCTGGCGCATGACCGTCATCCGATCGTCGCCCTGTTCATCGAGGCGCCGCCGGAGATGGTCGACGTCAATGTCCACCCGGCCAAGACCGAAGTCAGGTTCCGTGACGGGCAGGCAGTGCGCAGCCTGATCGTCGGTTCGATCCGCCGGGCGCTGGAAGGCGGCGGCCACCGCGCCTCCTCGACCGTCGCGGTCTCGACCCTGGAGAAGTTCCGCCTGGGCGGGGCCGGCCGCTCGGCCAGCCCGATCTCCCATGCCGCCGCGGCGCGCTATCTGCCGCCCCAGCCCGGTCAGGCCGCGCGCGGCTTCGCCGAGGCGGCGCAGGCGGCATTCGCCATCCTCGATCGGCCCAGCGCCCGGGCCGAGATACCGATTGCCGAACCGGTCCCGTTCGCCGCAGAGCCAGCACCAATCAACTATCCGCTGGGCGCCGCGCGCGCTCAGTTGCATGAGACCTATATCGTCGCCCAGACCCAGGACGGCGTGGTCATCGTGGACCAGCATGCGGCGCATGAGCGGCTGACCTATGAGAAGGTCAAGGCCCAGCTTTCCCAGGGCACCGTCGCCCGTCAGATCCTGCTGGTGCCGGAGGTGGTGGAACTCGGCCCGGCCCGGTCCGACGCGCTGATCGATGCGTCGGAGGCGCTGGCCGACTGCGGCCTGGTGGTCGAGCCGTTTGGCCAGGGCGCCGTGCTGGTGCGCGAGGCGCCGGCGCTGCTGCCGGCGGGGCAGGTCGTCACCATGGTCCGCGACCTGGCCGAGGAATTCCTTGCCGAGGGCACGGCCGCGGTCGGCCGCCGGCTCGACCAGGTCTGCTCCTCGATCGCCTGCCACGGCTCGGTCCGCGCCGGCCGGCGGCTGACGGTCGAGGAGATGAATGCGCTCCTGCGCGAGATGGAAGCGACCCCGCTCTCCGGCCAGTGCAACCACGGCCGCCCGACCTATGTCGAGCTCAAGCTCGGCGACATCGAGAGGCTGTTCGGGCGGCGGTAGGGCCACCGCCCATACCGGGTCAGCCTGAGCCCACGTTCAGCGGCGGGCTAAAATAAGACCGTCCATTCCGCGGTGGTGCGTTCAGCCTGCATTCGCACACCTTCGTTGGTGTCGATAAACATGCCGTGATGTTCGGCCAATTGTTCCGCATAGGCTGTCAGTACGCGAATTGCCTTCAGGAGAGGCTCGCCGGCCGGCGTATATCGAAGCGGCTTGCCCAAATATGGAATGGGATCCTCGACGAGATCGCGATCGTCGTAAGTATCATTCACAAAGTTGGGCTCCAGCAGGCCTTTGGGGCCGTCTCGCATAGCTTGAAATATGTTCTTGTAGTGAATGCTTCTATTTTGCTGAAGTTCAGATTGCCCCGCGGCAATGACCTTGAGGTACCCCATTATCGATTTGCTGATCATCTGCCAGGCGGAACGCCGGGGATAGTGCGCCAGCACAAGCTGCCGGTCCAGATAAGGTGAAACAACCTCGCCGTCGATGAGTGCTTTATGTTGCCCGGCGTCGATGAAAACATTCCGGTTGGCGAGAGATCCTCTTGCAAGGATTTTGAAATTCGAATGATGCGGCAGCCTGTCCCGCATCTTCATGCGTTTAGGCACAGTTCGCTCGCCCTGATCATCGGTAGGCAGGTCAAAATAGTCTACGATCGACCAGCCGACGCAATCGAATTCTGCTTCGATATTTTCCAGGTACGCTTTCAGCCCGTTTGGAATAGGGCGTGTGTCTATGAACTCGTCGGCA
>DATBAZ010000365.1:0-11874 GCA_036271255.1 Alphaproteobacteria bacterium | reverse complement strand
GCGTGTCGCTGATCGTACCCAGTGAGCAATAGCGCACCGCGTCCATCAGGACGGCGAACATGTTCTCGTTGGCGATGGCGGCCTTGCGCAGGCGCTCAAGCACCTTCTGGCCTTCGTCGTGGTGACGCTGCTGATAGTCGCGCAGGCGGGCGATCTGGTTGTCCTTCTCCTCGGTCGAGGAGCGCTGCAGCGGCGGCGGCAGGGCGGCCTCGGCGTTCGGGTTGATGAAGGTGTTCACGCCGATGATCGGCAGGCTGCCGTCATGCTTCTTATGCTCGTAGAACAGGCTTTCTTCCTGGATCTTGCCGCGCTGATAGCCGGTCTCCATCGCGCCCAGCACGCCGCCGCGGTCGGTGATGCGGTCGAACTCGGTCAACACCGCCTCTTCGACCAGGTCGGTCAGCTCCTCGATGATGAAGGAGCCCTGGCTGGGATTCTCGTTCTTCGCCAGGCCCCATTCGCGGTTGATGATCATCTGGATCGCCATGGCGCGGCGCACCGAATTCTCCGTCGGGGTCGTATAGGCCTCGTCGAAGGCGTTGGTGTGCAGGCTGTTGCAGTTGTCATAGATCGCGATCAGCGCCTGCAAGGTGGTGCGGATATCGTTGAAATCCATCTCCTGCGCGTGCAGCGACCGGCCCGACGTCTGGACATGGTATTTCAGCTTCTGCGAGCGGTCGTTGGCGCCGTACTTGTTGCGCATCGCCACCGCCCAGATGCGCCGGGCGACGCGGCCGATGACGGTGTATTCCGGGTCCATGCCGTTCGAGAAGAAGAACGACAGGTTCGGCGCGAAATCGTCGATATTCATGCCGCGCGCCAGGTACGACTCCACGAAGGTAAAGCCGTTGGCCAGCGTGAAGGCGAGTTGGGAGATCGGGTTCGCCCCGGCCTCGGCGATGTGATAGCCGGAGATCGACACCGAGTAGAAATTCCGCACCTTGTTCTGGACGAAATATTCCTGGATGTCGCCCATCATCTTCAGCGCGAACTCGGTCGAGAAGATGCAGGTATTCTGGCCCTGGTCTTCCTTCAATATGTCGGCCTGGACGGTGCCGCGCACGGTCTGCAGCGCATAGTCGCGCAGCTTTACCCACTCGTCCTGCGACGGATCGCGGCCGTTCTCGGCCTTGAACTTGTCGACCTGCTGATCGATCGCGGTGTTGAAGTACATGGCCAGCAGCATCGGGGCCGGCCCGTTGATCGTCATCGAGACCGAGGTGGCAGGGGCGCAGAGGTCGAAGCCGCCATACAGCACCTTCATGTCGTCCAGGGTCGCGATCGACACGCCGGAGTTGCCGACCTTGCCGTAGATGTCGGGCCGCTCATCCGGATCGGCGCCGTAGAGGGTCACCGAATCGAAGGCGGTGGACAGGCGCTTGGCGTCGGAATCCTTGGACAGGAACTTGAAGCGGGCATTGGTGCGGAAGGCATCGCCCTCGCCCGCGAACATGCGGGTCGGGTCCTCGCCCTCACGCTTGAACGGGAAGACGCCGGCAGTATAGGGGAACTCGCCCGGCACGTTCTCGGCCATCAACCAGCGCAGCAGCTCGCCATGGTCCTCATAGCGCGGCAGGGCGACCTTGCGGATGCGCGAACCGGACAGGCTGACCGTCACCTGCTTGGTGCGGATTTCCTTGTCGCGGACCTTGGTGACGAAATCGTCGCCGGAATAGGCTTCCTTCACCTGCGGCCAGGTGTCGATCAGCTTGCGCGCTGCGGCGTCCTGCTTGTCGGCGCGGTCGGCGACCAGCGCGTCGAGCGTGGCGCCCTTGCCGCCCGAGGCTTCCAGCATGCGCTGGCTGCCGCGCAGCTGCTGCAGCTCGCGCGCCACCGTCACCTGGGCGGCGGAATGCTTGTGATAGCCGCGCACCGAGTCGGAGATCTCGGCCAGATAGCGCTGGCGGGCGGGAGGCACGATCGGCCGGCGGGGCGACGGGGTATAGCCCGAGACCGCACCGAAGCGGGTCGGGGGCAGGTTGTAATTCTTGTCGGCCAGCTGCTGGCGCAGGCCCAGATAGAGGCCGGTCACGCCGTCATCCTGGAAGCGCGAGGCGATGGTGCCGAAGACCGGCATCGTGTCGGGCGACTGCATGAAGGCTTCGCGGTTACGCTGGACCTGCTTGCGCACGTCGCGCAGCGCATCCTCGGCGCCCTTGCGGTCGAATTTGTTGATCGCCACCAGATCGGCGAAGTCGAGCATGTCGATCTTCTCGAGCTGGCTGGCGGCGCCGAATTCCGGCGTCATGACATAGAGCGACAGGTCGCCCAGCTCGGCTATGGCGGCGTCGCCCTGGCCGATGCCGGGGGTCTCGACGATCACCAGATCGAAGCCGGCGGCGCGGCAAGCCTCGACCGCCTGCGGCACGAAGGCCGGAACCTCGCTGTCGGAATCGCGGGTGGCGATCGAGCGCATATAGATGTTGGCGCCGTTGATCGCGTTCATGCGGATGCGGTCGCCCAGCAGCGCGCCGCCGCTCTTCCGCTTGGACGGATCGATGGCGAGGATGGCGATCTTGAACTCATCGCTGTCCAGCCGGAAACGGCGAATCAGCTCATCGGTCAGCGAGGACTTGCCCGAGCCGCCGGTGCCGGTAACGCCGAGGATCGGCATCGGCCGCTTGCTGCCGCTCATCAGCGCGCCGACGACGCCGTGGCCGGTGGTTCCCTGCTCCAGCAGGGTGATCATCCGCGCCAGATGGCGCCAGCCGGGCGTGCCGAGATCGGCCAGCTCCGCGCCGCCATGGGTGGCGGGGTCGAAATCTGCCCGCTCGATCATGTCGTTGATCATGCCCTGGAGGCCCATGACCTGCCCGTCGCCTGGGGCATAGATCCGCTCCACGCCATAGGCATGCAGCTCGGCGATCTCATCCTTCGAGATCACGCCGCCGCCGCCGCCGAACACCTTGATATGGCCGGCGCCGCGCTCCCGCAGCAGGTCGATCGTATATTTGAAATATTCGACATGCCCGCCCTGGTAGGACGAGATGGCGATGCCCTGCACATCCTCCTGGATCGCGGCGGTGACGACCTCGTCGACCGAGCGGTTGTGGCCCAGATGGATGACCTCGGCGCCGGTCGACTGGATGATACGGCGCATGATGTTGATCGCGGCATCGTGCCCGTCGAACAGGCTGGTCGCTGTGACGAAGCGCACCTTGTGACGGGCCTGATAGGTCTTCGGTTTGGCGAACTCGACTGGGGTTGCGCTATCCGGCACGGCTTCCTCCTATTCTCTTAATTCTACCAAGCGTCTCAGAAAGCCGCCTCGGCCATTTCCATGACGGTCGCGCCGCCGGCGGTGGCCGCCGCCTTCAGTGACGAAGCGCGGGGCAGGATGTGCTCGCCGTAGAAGCGGGCGGTGACGATCTTCGCCTTCAGGAAATCGTCGTCGCCCCCGGTGCCGATCTCGGCCTTGGCCTCCAACGCGCCGACCGCCAGCATCCAGCCGCCGGCGACCGTGCCCCACAGCCGCATGAACGGCACCGCGCCGGCCGCCGCGTCGCGCGGGTCGCCCTTCTGCGCATTGAGTATCCAATCGGTGGCGCTGTCCAGCGCGGCGAAGCCCTCGGCCAGCGCGGCGCGCAGCCCGGCGAATTCGGAGCCGGCCTCGGCCAGCTTGCCGTCCCACGCCTTCATATGGGCGATGAAGGCCTTGGCAGTGGCGCCGCCGTCACGGGTCAGCTTGCGGCCGATCAGGTCGTTGGCCTGGATGCCGTTGGTGCCCTCATAGATCTCGGCGATCTTGGCGTCGCGCATATACTGGGCGGCGCCGGTCTCCTCGATGAAGCCCATGCCGCCATGGACCTGGACGCCGATGGCGGCGACCTCTGAGCCGACCTCGGTGCCCCAGCCCTTCACCACCGGGATAAGCAGATCCACGATGGCCTGGCGGCGCTGGCGAACTTCCGCATCGGGATGGCGCTTGGCGACGTCGATCGACGCGGCGGCGAGATAGGCCAGCGCGCGCGACGCCTCGGTCAGCCCCTTCATGGTCAGCAGCATCCGGCGCACATCCGGGTGGTGGATGATGGTGACCGGCGTGGCGTCGGTGCCGGCGATGTCGCGGCTCTGCACCCGCTCGCGGGCGAAGTTGGCGGCCCGCTGCGTGGCACGCTCGGCCACGGCCACACCTTCGAGGCCGACCGACAGGCGGGCGTTGTTCATCATGGTGAACATGTATTGGAGACCCTTGTTCTCCTCACCCACCAGATAGCCGATGGCGCCGCCGTTATCGCCGTAAGCCATGACCGCGGTCGGGCTCGCATGGATGCCCATCTTGTGTTCCAGCGAGGCGCAGCGCAGGTCGTTGCGCTGGCCGACCGAGCCGTCCGCACCCACCATGTATTTCGGCACGATGAACAGCGAGATGCCCTTCACGCCGGCCGGCGCGTCGGGCAGGCGGGCGAGGACGAGATGGACGATATTCTCCGTCATCTCGTGGTCGCCATAGGTGATGAATATCTTCTGGCCGGTGATCAGGTAATGGTCGCCGTCCTTGACCGCCTTAGTGCGGACCGCGCCGACGTCCGAGCCGGCCTGCGGCTCGGTCAGGTTCATCGTGCCGGTCCATTCGCCGGAGATCAGCTTGGGCAGATAGGTCGCCTTCAACTCTTCGGACGCGTGATGGGTGATCGCCTCGACCGCGCCCTGGGTCAGCATCGGGCACAGCGAGAAGGCCATGTTGGCCGAGGTCCACATTTCCTGCAGCGCGATCGACACGATCCAGGGCAAGCCCTGGCCGCCGAAATCGGGCGAGAACGGCACCGAGTTCCAGCCGCCGTCGACGAAACCTTTATAGGCATCGGCCCAGCCGTCCGGCGTGCGCACGACGCCGTTCTCCAGCCGCGAGCCCTGCCTGTCGCCGACGACATTGAGCGGGCCCAGCACGCCGCCGGCGAATTTCCCGGCTTCCTCGAAGATCGATTCCGCCAGGTCGAGCGTCACATCCTCGGCGCCGGGCAGCGCCGCGACCTCATCGAAACCGGCCAGCTTGGTGACGGTGAAACGGATATCGGCGAGCGGGGCGACATACTCGGTCATCGGCGCGAAACCATGCGTAAAGGCATGTCGGCGGCCCGCCGACGCAAGGTCGAAACGGTCGCAGCCGATCCATGCCGAGGTTATTGAACAAACGTTCGTCTAACTATATTCAATCCATGAGCGCGGTACAAGTGATCGGCCAGGATTGAACCATGAAAGCACGACTCGCCAAGGCAGTGGAGTCAGGCGCGGCGGCAGCCGGCGAGGATGCGCCTGGCCGCGGCCGCCGGCAGCAGATATTGGAGGCGGCGGCGCGGCGCTTCAGCAACGGCGGCTTCCACGCCACCAGCATGCGCGACATCGCCGCCGATGTGGGCTTCATGGTCGGCTCGATCTATTACCATTTCGAATCCAAGGACACGCTGTTCGTCGCCGTGCACGGCGCGGCGGTGGAGATGATGACCAATGCGGTGCGCACCGCGCTGGACGGGGTCGCGGGCCCATGGAAGCGGCTGGAAGTAGCCGCCGCCGCCCATTGCGAAGCGCTGAACGGCGACAATGCCTTCGTCGGCGTGATCACCCCGATCTTCCCGGTCACGGTCGGCGAGTTGCGCAACGCGCTGGCGGCGCAGCGCGACGGCTACGAGACCATGTTCATGGCGCTGATCGATGTCCTGGGTCTTCCGCCCGATATCGACCGTCACGTTTTCCGGCTGCATGTGCTGTCGGCGCTGAACGGGACCAAGTTCTGGTACCGGCCCGGCGGCAAGACCCCGTCCGAGATCGGGCGGCAGCTGGTGCGGATGCTCGGGCCGCGCTGACGGCGAAATTCGAGGTAAGGTTATGGGAACGAGTGCTTTGCCGTCGATCGAAACGGTGCAGTTTGCCGTCGTCGGCTCTATCGGGCTGATCACGTTGGACCGGCCGAAGGCGCTGAACGCGCTGGACCAGCAGATGTGCCTGGCCGTCGATGCTGCGCTGAAGGCCTGGGAAAAAGACGACGCCATCGTGGCGGTGGTCATCCGCGGTGCCGGCGGCCGCGCCTTTTGCTCGGGCGGCGACGTGCGGCTGGCGCGGGAGGACGGGATCGCCTGGAAGAAGGGACAGAGCGACGGGCGGATCGTGCGGGAGTTCTTCCGCGACGAATACCGGATGGACCGGCGGATCGCGACCTTCCCCAAACCCTATATCGCGCTGATCGACGGCATCACCATGGGCGGCGGGGTCGGCATCTCGGTGCATGGACGTTATCGGCTGGCGACGCCGCGCACCGTGCTGGCGATGCCTGAAACCCAGATCGGCCTGTTCCCCGATGTCGGCACCTCCTACATCCTGTCGCGCCTGGCCGGCGAGGTCGGCACCTGGATGGCGCTGACCGGGGCGCGGCTGAACGCGGCCGATTGCAAGCTGCTCGGCCTGGCCACCCATGTGGTGGATCATGAGAGCCTGGACGACTTGGTTGCCGAGCTGGCCGCGGGTGCCGATCTGGAGGCCGCCGCCGCACGCCATGCGGCCGACCCCGGCGAAGCCGCCGTACCGGCCAACCGGGCGGTGATCGACCGCTGCTTCGCCCATGACCGGGTCGAGGATATCGTCGCGGCGCTGGAGGCGGATGGCGGAGCCTTCGCGACGGAGGTCCTGGCGACGCTGCGCCTGATGTCGCCGACCAGCCTGAAGCTGACCCTCAAGCTGATGCGCAAGGGCCGCACGCTCAGCGTCGACGATTGTTTCCGGATGGACTACCGGCTGAGCCAGTCTGTCCTGGCCGGGCACGATTTCTATGAGGGCGTGCGCGCCCAGCTGGTCGATAAGGACAAGCAGCCGAAATGGTATCCGACGAGCCTGGATGCGATCGACGGCACCGCCATCGACAGCCTGTTCGTGCCGCCGCTGCAGGGCGATATAACGTTCGATAGCTAGCTGCGACGAAGCGTTCCAGCCGCACGGAATCGCGGAACCGCCCGTGGAATAGAAGGATTTGACAACATGTAGGGCTGGTGATTTCGTTTCGCTTGGATCGCAAGCGAAAATTAAAAAAGGTCCAACTATGTTCCGATGGTACCTGAAAAAGGCCATCCGGCGCGGCAGGATGGTTCTTATCGAGTCCAATGGCCGAATTACCCGCTTTGGCGAAGGCCGGGTCGGCGAAGCAGGGGAAGGTCCGGCGCTCACTCTCAGGGCGCATGACCGCAAGACGATGTGGAGGCTGTCGACCAAGCCCAACCTGGCGCTTGGCGAGGCCTATATGAACGGCACGCTGACGGTCGAGAACGGGACCATCCGCGACGTCATCGCATTGATCTTCGACAACATGGCGGACTCCCCCGTCGAGCTGCCCGAGCAGGCGATCGAAAAACCGTTCCGTCCGATGCTGCGCCGCCTGCGGCACTACAATCCGCTGCGCCGCTCGCAACGGAACGTCTCCCATCACTACGACCTGTCCCGGCGGCTGTTCGAGCTGTTCCTCGACGCCGACGAGCAATATTCCTGCGCCTATTTCACCGACCCCAACATGACGCTGGAAGAGGCGCAGATCGCCAAGAAGCGCCATATCGCGGCCAAGCTGCTGCTGAAGCCGGGCATGAAGGTGCTGGATATCGGCTCAGGCTGGGGCGGGCTCGCTTTCACCCTGGCGGAGACGGCCGGGGTCGACGTGACCGGCCTTACACTGTCGCAGGAACAGCTGAAGGTCTGCAACGAGAGGGCGCGGGCGATGGGCCTGGCCGATCGCGTGCGCTTCCACCTGCGGGACTATCGCGAGGAAACCGGACTCTATGACCGGGTGGTGTCGGTCGGCATGTTCGAGCATGTCGGCATCAACCATTATAGGACTTTTTTTGATACACTATATCGCCTGCTGGCCCCCGACGGGGTCGCGTTACTACATTCCATCGGCCGCCTGAACGGACCGGGCCGCACCAACTCCTGGATCCGGAAATATATCTTCCCCGGCGGCTATGCCCCGGCGCTCTCCGAAGTTCTGCCGATCGTGGAACATTCGGGCTTGTTGTCGACGGATATCGAGTTTCTGCGGATGCATTACGCGATGACGATCGACCACTGGACCCGGCGGTTCCAAGCAAACCGCGCAGAGATCGCCCAGCTTTACGACGAACGCTTCTGCCGGATGTGGGAATTCTACTTGGCCGGCGCGGAAATGGATTTCCGTTACCTGAACGCGTGCAACTTCCAACTGCAAATGGCCAAGCGAATCGATGCCGTTCCACTGACCCGCGACTACATCACGGACTGGGAGGCCAAAGGTAGAAAAACGGCGGAAATCCGCGCCGCATGAGGCCTCAACTAAAACGGCCCCCATGTAGGAAGCATTCCTGCAGAAATATCAAACATGACATGAGATTAATCGATTTATAACGCCACTATAAATAAACTATTTATTGCGAAAATGCCCCGCGGCATCCAGTCATAAAAATGATGTGGCATTAAGCCGGTTTCTGTGCTTTAACGCGCCCGTCTTCAAAAAATATAGGGTGACGAACCATGTCTTCCACCGTCGTGAGAACCTTGCGACAGGCTACGTTGAGCGCGCTTGCCGTCCTGGCGATCACGGGCAGCGCGCAGGCCGTCGACATCACCGGCGCGGGGGCGACCTTCCCCAACCCGGTCTATCAGAAGTGGGCCGAGGCCTATAAGGCCAAGACCGGCACCGCGCTGAACTATCAGTCGGTCGGCTCGGGCGCGGGCATCAAGCAGATCGAGGCCGGCACCGTCGATTTCGGCGCCAGCGACAAGGCGCTCGAGGCCGATGAGCTCAAGAAGAACGACCTCGTGCAGTTCCCGGCCGTGATCGGCGGCATCGTGCCGATCGTCAACCTGCCGGGCATCACCAGCGGCGAGCTGAAGCTGGACGGCGCCACGCTGGGCGCAATCTTCCTGGGCACGATCACCAAGTGGGACGACCCGGCCATCGCCAAGATCAACTCGGGCGTGAAGCTGCCCTCCACGCCGATCACCGTCGTTCATCGCGCGGACGGCTCGGGCACGACCTACAACTTCACCTACTACCTGTCGGCAGTGAATGCCGACTGGCAGGCCAAGGTCGGCTCCAACACCGCGGTCGACTGGCCCGCCGGCGTCGGCGGCAAGGGCAACGAGGGCGTGTCGGCGCTGGTCCAGCAGACCGCGGGCTCGGTCGGCTATGTCGAGATCGCCTACGCGCTGCAGAACAAGCTGACCTATACCAAGATGATGAACGCCGACGGCGTCTTCGTCGAGCCGAAGCTGGAAGGGTTCCAGGCCGCCGCGGCGCATGCCGACTGGGCGTCCGCGCCGAATTATCGCCTGGTTCTGGCCAACCAGCCGGGCAAGGACAGCTGGCCGATCACCGCCGCGACCTTCATCCTGGTCCACGGCAAGCAGACCGATGCCGCCAAGGCGAAGGCCGTGCTGGGCTTCTTCGACTGGTCGCTGAACAACGGCCAGAGGATGGCCGAGGAGCTGCTCTATGTTCCGCTGCCGGACTCGCTGGTCAAAATGATCGAAAAGACCTGGACCAGCGACGTTAAGGCTGACGGCAAGCCGGTTTGGCCGTAAGGTTAAGGACCTGACTACCGGGAGGGGGCTTCGGCCCCCTTCCATCTTCCGCCCGCTATTAGCGAAGGCTGCTTAATGACAAGCGCAGCAGTGACCGCGACAGGCAAGACCGGAACCCGCGTTCATCCCAAACGCATCGGTAATATTCTTTTCGGCGGCTCGGCCTGGACCTTCGGGATATTGGTCCTGATCCTTCTCGCCGCCGTCATGATCGCGCTGGTCATCGGCGCCTTCCCCGCCTTCCAGCAATTCGGCATCTCTTACATCTGGACCGAAGCCTGGAACCCGGGCAAGGACACTTACGGCGCGCTGGCGCCGCTCTATGGCACCCTGATCAGCGCCTTCATCGCGATGATCATCGGCGTGCCCTTCAGCCTGGGCATCGCGATGTTCCTGACGGAACTCTGCCCGACCTATCTCAAGCGCCCGATCTCGACCGCGGTCGAGCTGCTGGCCGCGGTGCCCAGCATCATCTACGGCATGTGGGGCCTGTTCGTGCTTGCCCCCCTGATGCAGAAATATATCGAGCCGGGGGTGATCTCGACCTTCGGCGCGATCCCTGGCGTCGGCCTGCTGTTCCAGGGCCCACCCTACGGCATCGGGCTGTTGACCGCCGGCGTCATCCTGTCCGCGATGGTCCTGCCCTATATGGTCTCGATCATGCGTGACGTGTTCGAGACGGTGCCGCCGCAGCTGCGCGAATCCGCCTATGGCCTCGGCGCCACGACCTGGGAGGTCGTGCGCAGCGTCGTGCTGCCCTATAGCCGGGTGGGCGTCATCGGCGCCTTCATGCTGGCGCTCGGGCGCGCGCTGGGCGAGACCATGGCCGTGACCTTCGTGGTCGGCAACTCCTACCATATCAAGGCGTCGATCCTCGCACCGGGCACGACGATCTCCGCCTCGCTGGCGAACGAGTTCGCCGAGGCCGACGGACTGCAGCTTTCGGCCTTGCTCGCCAACGGCTTCCTGCTGTTCGTGCTGACCTTCTCCGTCATCGGTTTCGCGCGGGTGATGCTGCTCCGCCTCCAGAAGAAATACGGGTAAGCGCGATGGACACCTCAAGCGTCGCGGGCAGTCAGCTGATCGTCCACAAGCGCCTGCGCACCAACAGGATCGTCACCACGCTGGCCTTCCTCGCCACCGGCGCCGGCCTGTTCCTGCTGGCTTGGATCCTGGGTTATCTGCTGTTCAAGGGCTTCACCACTCTGTCGTTCCATCTGCTCACGATGGACACGCCCCCGCCGGGCAGCGCCGGCGGCCTCGCCAATGCGATCCTGGGCAGCTTGCTGATCACCGGGATCGGAATCGGGATCGCGACACCGATCGGCATCCTGGCCGGCACCTACCTGATCGAATACGGCCGCGGCAGCAAGCTGGCCGAGGTGATCCGCTTCGTGAACGACATGCTGGTCAGCGCCCCGTCGATCATCGTCGGCTTGTTCGTCTATCAGGTCGTCGTCGCGCCGATGCATCATTTCTCAGCCTGGGCCGGCGCCATATCGCTGGCGATTATCGCCCTGCCGATCATCGTGCGAACCACCCAGGATATGCTGCAGCTGGTGCCTGACGCACTGCGCGAGGCGGCCTATGCCTTGGGCGCGCCGAAATGGCGGGTGATCGTCGTCGTCAGCTACCGTGCCGCCTTTCAGGGCATGCTGACCGGGGTGCTTCTCGCTGTCGCACGCATCAGCGGTGAGACGGCGCCGCTCTTGTTCACCGCGCTGTCCAACCCCAGTTCAACGACGAACATGTCACAGCCGATGGCAACTTTGCCGGTGGTGATATATAAGTTCGCCGGTGCTCCCTATAAGGACTGGCAGGATCTTGCCTGGGCCGGCGCCCTGCTCATCACGTTTTCGGTGCTGATCTTGAATGTCGTCGCTCGCAGCTTCGCTCCACGCAGGAACTGAACGGATGAACGAACCGCATATGGAACTTCATGGCGTGTCGGCCTCGCCGCCGCCGATGGCGGTGATCGATCCGCATCTCGATCCGAAGATCGCCGTGAAGGACCTGGACTTCTATTACCAGACCGGTTTCCACGCACTCAAGGACATCAACCTGTCGATCGCCGACAGGTGCGTCACCGCCTTCATCGGCCCGTCCGGCTGCGGCAAGTCCACCCTGCTGCGTGTGCTGAACCGCATCTACGATCTTTATCCCGGCCAGCGCGCCACCGGCGAGGTGCTCGTCGACGGAGAGAACATTCTCGCCCCGGGCTATGACGTCACGCGGCTGCGCGCCAAGGTCGGCATGGTCTTCCAGAAGCCGACGCCCTTCCCGCTGACGATCTGGGACAACGTCGCCTTCGGCATCAACCTGTATGAGAAACTGTCC
>DATBAZ010000364.1:0-7765 GCA_036271255.1 Alphaproteobacteria bacterium | reverse complement strand
CCGCTCTCGCCACCTTCGACGATGTGTGAATCCGGTAGCCCCTTGAGGGGGAGGTCGGACCGGAGGTCCGGGTGGGGGGTATGGCGCCGCCTTTTCCCCCGTACCCGACATGCGGCGACAGTACCCCCCACCCGTCGATGCTTCGCACCGTCGACCTCCCCCTCAAGGGGGGAGGCGAGTTTTGAGGTCAACGCGACAAGAGTCCAAAATGCTTGAGTTCAACTATCGGCAGGCCGGCGAGAAACGGCCGCCGCGCCATCTCGACGATGGGATTTCCTTCGTCGTTCGCTATGCCGCGCCGGGCGCGCACCACGAGGCCTGCGAAAAGCCTTGTCAGACCAAATCGGCGGCGCTCAATTTCTGCGTCATCCTACGCAATCTGGGCGGCCGGCCGACGGAGTTGCTGCAGTTCGTCTGCGGCAGGCCCGATGCGGTGCTGGACGGCGGCGACCTGGAGGCGGCGATCGACCGCCAGCGCACCCGGCTGGAAACCGAGGCCAACCCGCCCTGGCGATAGAGGTTGGAGGGCGAACCGGTCGAGGACCGGCCGGTTTATATGAAGCGCAACGCGGCGCTGTATGGGGTCGATCTCGACAATATGGCGCGCTGACCGTTCATCACCGCCCAATTCGTCATGCCCGGTCATGACAATCCTTAATCGTATAGGCTTCGAGCAATGACGCTTGTCAGTTGTGAGAAAATCTCAATCAAGCCTCGTCCGGGTTCAGCCATTTCCTGTATTGGGCGAACCGCTCAGCGAGCATGTCGAGGAATATCCGGATCTTGGCCGGCAGGTGGCTGCGGTTGGCATAGACGGCGTTGATGACGAACTCGACCGGCCGATAGCCAGGCAGCAACCGCACCACCTGTCCGCAGGCGAGCTCGTCCGCCATCAGGAAGGACGGGGCCAGGAAGATGCCGCGCCCTTCCAGCGCGAAAGCACGCAGCGTCTCGGCATTGTTGCTGAGCAGGTTGCCCTTGACCGGAGCCGAGACGATGCCGCCGCCCGGCGCCTCGAACCGCCACTCCGCGCCGAACGGGTAGAAGCTGTAGCGGATGCAATTATGGCCGGCGAGGTCTTCGGGCGTCGCCGGCGCCGGACGCTTTTCGAGATAGGACGGGGCGCAGCACAATATGTGCCGCCAGCTGGCCAGGCGGCGGACGATCAGGCTGGAATCCTGCAGCGGTGTCGTGCGGATCACCAGGTCGTAACCTTGCTCGATCAGGTCGACCATCGCGTCGCCGGCCGCGAGGTCGATCGAGACCTGGGGATAGAGCGCGAGATACTCCCCCATCACCGGGTTAAGGAACCGCGCCATCACCGCGCTGGCATAGATGCGCAGCTGGCCCTGCGGCGTTGCCTGCTGGGCGCCGGCGATCTGGTCGGCCTCCACCAGGTCCGTCAGCACCTGGCGTGAGCGTTCATAATAGTCCTTGCCGATATCGGTCAGGCTGACCTTCCGCGTCGTGCGGTTCAGCAGGCGCACGCCCAGGCGGTCTTCAAGCGCCTGGATATGGTTGCTGACCATCGTGACCGACATGTTGAGATGCCGCCCGGCTGCCGAGAAGCCGCCGCGCTCCACCACCTGCCCGAAGACCTCGAGGCTGGTCAGCCGATCCATCCTTGCTCCGATTCCGCAATCCGGTGAGGGATTATCCAATCCTGCTTGATGATCTTTCCTGCTAATCGCGGATTATCGCAAGAGCGTGGATACCGCATCTTCCGATTACGAATTCACGGCGCCCCAGGGGAGCCGATCGGACAGGAGGATAAAATGGTTTCAGCCGCTCGCCCTCAACTCGCTCCGGAACCCGCCCAGGAAGCCGGCGCTCCTGAGGCCGCGTCACCGCGCCGCCGCATCGTCAGGCGCGCCGCGTTGGGGCTCGGCCTGCTGGCCGCCACCGCGTTGGCCGGCGATTTCGGCTACGACTACTGGACGATGGGCCGCTTCATGGTTTCGACCGACGACGCCTATGTCCAGGCCGACTACACCACCGTCGCCCCCAAGGTCTCCGGCTATATCGCCGACGTGGCGGTGCAGGACAACGAGGCGGTGAAGGCCGGTCAGGTCCTCGCCCATATCGACGACCGCGACTTCCGGGCGGCGCAAGCCCAGGCCAAGGCCGGAGTCGATGCCGCCGAAGCGGCGATCGGCAATATCGACGCCGAGACCGTCCTTCAGCAGTCGGTTATCGAAGAGGCGCGGGCGGCCATCGGCGCCTCCCAGGCCTCGCTGAACTTCAACCGGTCCGACGTCGTCCGCTACAACGACCTGGCGAAAAACGGTTACGCCTCGCAGCAGCGGGCGCAGCAGAGCGAGACGGCACGTTCGCAGTCCGTGGCGGAACTGCAGCGCGATCAGGCGGCGCTGACCGCGGCGCAGAAGAAGATCGGCGTGCTGGAGACCGAGCGGGTGAAGGCAGTGGCCGAGCGCGACCGCGCCCAGGCGATACTGCGCCAGGCCGATCTCAACCTGTCCTACACCACGATCACCGCCCCGGTTGACGGCACGGTCGGCGCCCGGTCGCTCAGGGTCGGCGCTTTCGTCAATGCCGGCACCCAGCTGATGGCGGTGGTGCCGCTCCACGCCGCCTATATCGTCGCCAATTTCAAGGAGACCCAGCTGACCCGCATGCGGGACGGGCAGGCCGTGACGGTAAAGGTCGACAGCTTCCCGGGCGTGAAGATCACCGGCCATGTCGACAGCCTGTCGCCGGCCAGCGGACTCGAATTCTCCCTGCTGCCGCCCGACAACGCGACCGGCAACTTCACCAAGATCGTCCAGCGCATCCCGGTCAAGATCGTGCTGGACGATGCCCGCCTCGTCAATCTGCTCCGCGCCGGCATGTCGGTCGAGCCGACCGTGAACACCAAGCCTGCCGAGGCCGAGGGCAAGATCGCGGCGCAATTATAAACCCCAGGCGGACAATCCTTCCATAATTTGCCGAATTATCGCGGACAGGCCGAAGGCGCATCTTCTGCCTGTCCAGATCAGAGGGCTCACACCATGACCGTCATCACCGCGGATCGTTTCGGCCAGGCCGGCAAGGCCACTCCCGCCCAGGCCGAGGGCGGGCTGCGCATGTGGATCGCCGTCATCGGCGCGACCTTGGGCGCCTTCATGGCGGTGCTGAACATCCAGATCGTCAACGCCTCGCTGGCCGACATCCAGGGCGCGATCGGCGCCGGCATCGACGATGGCGGGTGGATCTCCACCGCCTATCTGGTTGCCGAGATCGTGGTGATACCGCTGTCGGCCTGGCTGGCCCAGGTCTTCTCCATGCGGATCTACCTGCTGACCAACGCGGTGCTGTTCCTGGTCTTCTCGGCGGCCTGCGCCATGGCCGAGAATCTCGGCCAGATGATCGTGCTGCGGGCCATCCAGGGCTTCACCGGCGGCGTGCTGATCCCGATGGCCTTCACCATCATCATCACCATGCTGCCCAAGGCGAAGCAGCCGATCGGGCTGGCGCTGTTCGCCATTTCGGCGACCTTCGCGCCCGCCATTGGCCCGACCATCGGCGGCTATCTGACCGAGAATTACGGCTGGCAGTACATCTTCTACGTCAACCTGGTGCCGGGCAGCCTCATGGTCGCCATGCTGTGGTTCTCGCTGGACAGGGCGCCGATGAAGCTCGGCCTGCTGCGTGAGGGCGACTGGGCGGGCATCGCCACCATGGCGATCGGTCTCTCCTGTCTGCAGACGGCGCTGGAGGAGGGCAACAAGGACGACTGGTTCGGTTCGCCCTTCATCGTGAAGCTGGCCGTCACCGCCGCCGTTGGGCTGGCCGCCTTCGTCGCCATCGAACTCACCACCAAAAAGCCGCTGCTGAACCTCAGGCTGCTGGTTCGCCGGAACTTCGGCTTCGGCGTGCTGGCCAACTTCCTGATGGGCGTCGCGCTCTATGGCTCGGTCTTCATCCTGCCGATCTATCTGGCGCGCATTCAGGGCTATAATTCAGAGCAGATCGGCATGGTGCTGGCCTGGACGGGCCTGCCGCAGCTGGTGCTGATCCCGCTGGTGCCGCGGCTCATGAAGCGGTTCGACGCCCGGCTCATCATCGCCGCGGGCTTCGCCCTGTTCGCCGCCAGCAACTTCATGAATGTCGAGATGACGGCCGACTATGCCGCCGACCAGCTGCTGTGGCCGAACATCGTCCGCGCGGTCGGCCAGGCGCTCGCCTTCACGCCGCTGACCGCGCTCGCTACCGCCGGGATCGAGCATGAGAATGCCGGCTCGGCCTCCGCTCTGTTCAACATGATGCGCAACCTCGGCGGGGCGATGGGCATCGCCGCGCTCCAGACCTTCCAGACCAAGCGGGAGCAGTATCATTCCAACGTGCTGACCCAGTCGGTCTCCGCCTTCTCCGAGGCGACCCGGACCCGCATCGACCAGCTGACCCATTATTTCATGACCCACGACGTGCCCGACCAGGCGGCAGCCACCGCCAAGGCGATCGTCTCGCTGGGTAGCCGGGTGAGGCAGCAGGCCAACATCCTGTCCTTCAGCGACACCTTCTTCTTTCTCGGCGTCGCCCTGCTGGTCGCGCTGGCCGCGACCCTTCTGCTGAAGAAGGCCGACCATCTGGCGGCCGGCGGCGGCCACTGACACCACCATTCGAGCGAAAGAAACAATCATGAGCAGTTTGGTTCTCGACCGCCCGGCGCAGGCAGCGCACAAGGCCCGCACCATGAAAGCCTGGCGTGTGAACGGTTTCGGCGGCGCCGAAGCCATGACCCTCGAAGACATTGCCGTGCCGCCGCCCGGCGCGGGGGAAATCCTGGTCAAGGTCGCCGCCGCCGGCGTCGGCCCCTGGGACGGGTGGATCCGTTCCGGCCACAGCGCCCTGCCGCAGCCTCTGCCGCTGACCTTGGGCTCCGACCTCTCCGGCACGGTGGCCGCGCTGGGCGAGGGGGTGACGGATTTCGCCGAGGGCGAGGCTGTCTATGGCGTCACCAATCCGCGCTTCATCGGCGCCTATGCCGAGTACGCTGTGGCCAAGGCCGGGATGATCGCCGGCAAGCCCGAGAGCCTCAGCCATGACGAGGCCGCCTCGGTGCCGGTGATCGCGGTCACCGCCTGGCAGGCCTTGTTCGAGCAGGCGCGGGTAGGGCAGGGACAGACGGTGCTGATCCATGGCGCGGCCGGCAATGTCGGCGCCTATGCCGTCCAGTTCGCCCGGCAATCCGGCGCCAGGGTGATCGCCACTGCCGCAACCGGCGATATCGAGACAGTCCGGGCCCTGGGCGCCGACCGGGTGATCGATTACCGGACGCAGCGTTTCGAGGATGACATCCGGGGTATCGATGTGGTCGTCGATCTGGTCGGCGGCGAGACCCAGGTGCGGTCCTTCGCCGTTCTGAAGCCAGGCGGCATGCTGGTCTCGGCGGTGTCGGAACCGGACCAGGCGTTGGCCGCCCGGCATGGCGTCAAGGCTCTGTTCTTCCTGGTCGAAGTCACGACCCTGCACCTGACCCGTATCGCCGAGATGATCGATGCCGGTGAGCTGCGCGTGAATGTCGGCCAGGTTCTGGCCTTGGCCGAGGCCAAGGGCGCGCACGAGATGCTGGAGGGCATCCGCCCGCACCCGCGCGGCAAGATCGTGCTAAGCGTTGCCGCCTGAAAAGCCAAAGGGCGCGCCGCTTTCGCGACGCGCCCCTGCTGGCTAAATCCCCGGGATTTATAATTCTTGAGATTTGCCGGCGCCGCCTATGCATGGAGCGCCGTTCAAATCGCCGTTTGGTAAATCGTTACTGCTTCGCGACGGCGACCGGGTCGGAATGGCCCTCGCGATACTTCGCGTGAGCGTCCCGCTCGCAGGCGAACACGCCATTGCCGCCCTTGGCAGCCGCGGCGGTGCCGAGCTGGAAATAGCGGCCGCGATCGAGGTCGATCCACACCACCGGGTCGGCGCCGCAGGTCGTCCGCGCCAGGTCGGCGGAAGCGTAGTAAGCATCGGCCTTCGCCGCGCCGGTAACGGAAACAGCCGCCACGGCGGCGGCCAGTGCCAAGTGATGAATCTTCATAAGATATCTCCAAGGGATGAGTTACTAACTCCTCCAATATAGGGAGTCGCTTCCAAAATTGTGCGATGCAACATTGTCGCAGGGAAAATCGTCCAATCGGACTATTCCACCGGCGATCTTCTAAAACATAGGAATCGTTATGAAAGTTCTCTAAAAATCGACGGTAATTTCTGATTTTGAAATATAATTATCGCGAAGGATGCTGCGGCGCAACTTAGTTCGCTTTACGAAGCATTTCGAGGATATAGGTGGTTCCGCGCCGCCGAGCCATTCCTGGAGGGCATATGCCGGTTGCGTGCCGAGCGGGGTAGGGTGTGCCTTGCCGACCTGTTGCTCAGGCCGTACCCAGCAGCGCCCGTGTCGCGCCGATCAGGTCGGGCTGGCGCAGCAGGCTCTCGCCGACCAGGAAGGCGCCGGCGTGCGCGTCGGCCATGCGGCGGAGATCGGCGGTGTCGCGCAGGCCGCTTTCGGCGACCAGCAGCTTGCCGGCGGGCACGCGCGGGGCCAGGTGCTCGAAGGTTTCGAGGCTGGTCTTCAGCGTCTTCAGATTGCGGTTGTTGATGCCGATGAAATCGCCGTCCAGCTTCAGCGCCCGGTCCAGCTCCTCGTCGTCATGCACCTCGATCAGCGCGTCCATCTTCCAGCGGCGGGCCTCGGCCAGCAGCTCGGCCAATTGCCCGTCATCCAGAGCGGCAACGATCAGGAGGACGCAGTCGGCGCCGAGTGCGCGGGATTCGGCGATCTGATAGGGATCGATCATGAAGTCCTTGCGCAGCGCCGGCATGGACGTAGCTGCCCTGGCGGCCCTCAGGTCTTCGTCGCGCCCCGCGAAATAGGGCGTGTCGGTCAGCACCGACAGGCAGGTCGCGCCGGCGGTCTGGTAAAGCTGCGCCACCTCCGCCGGGTCGAAGCCCGGCCTGATCTCACCGCCGCTGGGCGATTTGCGCTTCATCTCGGCGATCAGCGCGAACCGGCCGACGGCCGCAGTCTCGCGCAGGGCCTGCGCGAAGCCGCGCGGCGCCGCTGCCTGGGTCGCCAGATGCTCGATCTTGTCCTGCGGCACGCGCCGTTCGCAGGCGGCGACATGGTCGGCCTTCGCAGCCAGGATTTCGGTCAGAACGTTGCTCATGCCAGACTCTTCACGTCAAACCTGCCTCTGCCATGTCCTGGCGCAGCGCCGCAAGCAACGCGCCTGCATGGCCGCCATCGATCGCGGCCGCCGCCAGCGAGACGCCGGCCTCGAGGTCGTTCGCCTTGCCGGCGACGACCAACGCGGCGGCGGCGTTCAGCAGCACGATATTGCGGTAGGCGCCGGTCTCGCCGTCCAGCAGGCGGAGCAGGGCGGCGGCGTTATGGGCGGGATCGCCGCCCTGGATATCGGCCAGCGTGGCGCGCCGCAGCCCGGCATCCTCCGGCGTCACGGTGCGGCGTGCGATGCCGTCGGCGCTGAGGACCGCGACCTCGCTGGGGCCGGTGATGGTGAGCTCGTCCAGCCCGTCGCTGCCATAGACGACCCAGGCCGAGACCGTGCCCAGGCGCTGCAGCGCCTCGGCGACCGGCATCAGCCAGCGCGGATCGTAGACTCCCATCAGCTGCTTCACGGTCCCGGCGGGGTTGGAGAGCGGACCGGCCAGGTTGAAGATCGTGCGGAAGCCCAGCTCCTTGCGGATGGCGCCGACCGCCTTGGTGCCCGGATGATGGTTGGGCGCAAACATGAAGCCGATGCCGGTTTCTGCC
>DATBAZ010000363.1:0-4352 GCA_036271255.1 Alphaproteobacteria bacterium | reverse complement strand
CATGGCGGCACTGCTGGCCGCACTCCCCATCATGTTGGGTCGTGGTACGGGCTCCGAGCTGCGTCAGCCGCTGGGCTATACCATGGTGGGCGGCCTCCTCCTGAGCCAGATGCTGACACTGTTCACGACCCCGGTGGTCTATCTCTATCTCGACCGCTTCGGCGCGTGGCTGCGCGGCGAGAGGACCGACCGAGGGCGCCGTCCGGTCCGCATGAAACCGGCGCCGAAACAGACGGCGGCCTGACTGGGTTTACCAAGCATGGCGTTGCCATGCAGTTTATCCCAACCAGATGTGCCGTACCGTGCGCCTGCTTTCGCACCGCGATAGTCTATAGAGCGGGGCGATAGTCTATAACGCGGGTATGGGGTGTTTCGCGCGTATACTCACGTAATCGTTCAATCGAGCATCTATGAAATTGCAGAAGAAATATCTGGTGGGGGCCGGCGCGGCTCTGCTGTTGGCAGTGGTCGGCTACCGCATCGCCAACCACAAGGATGACAGCGCCGATGCCCAGGCGCTGAACAAGCCGATCCCGATCGTGGCCGGCAAGGTCGATGTGGGCGACGTGCCGCTCTATGTCGTCGGCGTCGGCACCGTGCAGGCCTATAACACCGTCAATATACTGGCCCGCGTCGACGGGCAGCTGGACAGCGTCGACTTCCGCGAAGGTCAGGACGTCAAAACCGGCGACAAGCTGGCCCAGATCGATCCCCGGCCCTTCCAGGCGGCGCTTGACGCCGCGCTGGGCACGCTCGCCAAGGATCAGGCGACCTTGACCAACGCCAAGCGCGACCTCGCCCGCTATCAGGACACGGCCAGCAAGGGTTTCTCCTCGCGCCAGCAGCTCGACACCCAGGCGGCCCTGGTCGATTCCACCAACGCGCAGATCCAGGCCGACCAGGCCGCGGTCGAGAATGCGCGGGTGCAGCTCGGCTATACCACCATCGCCTCGCCGATCGACGGGCGCACCGGCATCCGCCATATCGACAAGGGCAACATCGTCCACGCCGCCGACACGACCGGCCTGGTCGTCATCACTCAGCTTCAGCCGATCTCGGTGATCTTCACCTTGCCGCAGGATGCGCTGCCGCGCGTGGCCGCGGCCGAGCAGGCGGCGGGCGCAACCCCCCTCAATGTCACCGCCTTCGCCCGCGACGGCGTGACCGAGCTGGGCCAGGGCGTGCTGGAGCTGGTCGACAACCAGATCGACCAGACCACCGGGACGATCCGGCTGAAAGCCCGCTTCGCCAACCCGGACCGGTCGTTGTGGCCGGGGGAATTCGTCAATGCCCGCCTGCAGGTCGGCACTGTGCATGACGGGCTGGTGGTCGATTCACGGGTGGTCCAGCGCGGGCCCAAGGGCGTGTTCGCCTATGTCATCAAGCCGGACAGCAGCGTCGAGATGCGGATGATCGAGCCGGGCCAGGATTACGGCGGCCATACGCTGGTCACCAAGGGGCTTGCCGCCGACGAGCGCGTCGTCGTCGACGGCCAGATGCGGCTTCAGGCCGGCAGCAAGGTCGACACGTCCGCCCAGGACAAGCCGGTCCAGACCGGCAGCAATACCGCGCCGGTCCCCACGGCCACCGGCGCCCAATGAATTTCTCCAAGACCTTCATCGACCGGCCGATCGCGACCTCGCTGATCATGGCCGCGATCCTGCTGGCCGGGATCATGGGCTTCAGCCAGCTGCCGCTGGCGGCGCTGCCCAATGTCGATTTTCCGACCGTCTCGGTCGGCGCCAGCCTGCCCGGCGCCGATCCGACGACCATGGCGTCGTCCGTCGCCGCCCCGCTTGAGCGGCAGTTCGCCCAGATCGCCGGTCTGTCGCAGATGACGTCGATCAGCACGCTGGGCAACACGTCGGTGACCCTGCAGTTCGAGCTTTCCCGCAATATCGACGCGGCGACCCAGGACGTGCAGTCGGCAATCAACGCCGCCGGCGGACAGTTGCCGAAGAACCTTCCCAACCCGCCGACCTATCGCAAGACGAATCCCGCGGATTCGCCGATCCTGATCATCGGCGCCTGGTCCGACGCCCTGCCGATCGACCAGGTCGATGACTATGCCGACAATTTCCTCGGCCAGCAGATCTCGCAGCTGTCGGGCGTCGGCCAGGTCATCATCTTCGGCGAGCAGAAGCCGGCGGTGCGTGTCCAGATCGATCCGGCGGCGATCGCATCGCAAGGCCTGTCGCTGGAGGATGTGCGCGGCGTGCTGGCCAACACCACCACCAACGCGCCCAAGGGCAATTTCAACGGTCCGTATCTCGGCGCGACGATCGATTCCAACGACCAGATCTTCAAGGCCGTGGACTATAAGAAGGTCGTCATCGCCTACCGCAATGGCGCGCCGGTCCATGTCGAGGATGTCGGCACCGCGGTCGACAGCGTCGAGAACACGCAGATCGCCGCCTGGGCCGACGCGCATCGCGGTATCGTGCTGGGCGTGTTCCGCCAGCCCGGCGCGAACGTCATCGAGACCGTCGACCTGGTGAAGGCGGAATTGCCGCGCCTGCGGCTGACGATCCCGCGATCGATCCACATCGATGTGATGCAGGATCGCACGCTGACGATCCGGGCCTCGGTTTCGGACGTCGAGAAGACCATGCTGATCACCATTACGCTGGTCGTGCTGGTGATCTTCCTGTTCCTGCGCAAGCTGTGGGCGACGGTCATTCCGGGCATCGCCGTGCCGCTGTCGCTGGTCGGCACGTTCGGCGTGATGTTCCTTTTCGGTTACAGCCTGGACAATCTCTCGCTGATGGCGCTGACCATCGCGGTCGGCTTCGTCGTCGACGATGCGATCGTGATGATCGAGAACATCGTCCGCTATGTCGAGCAGGGCGACACGCCGTACGAGGCTGCGGTCAAAGGATCGCGCCAGATCGGCTTCACCATCATTTCCATCACCGTATCGCTGATCGCCGTGTTCATCCCGCTGCTGCTGATGGGCGGCATCGTCGGGCGGCTGTTCCACGAATTCGCCGTTACCATCTCGATGGCCGTGGTCATCTCGGCCTTCGTCTCGCTGACCCTGACGCCCACCATGTGCGCCCGTTTCCTGGGCCAGCAGGAGGAGCATCACGGCAAGTTTTATATGACCTTGGAGCGGTTCTTCGACTGGCTGGTGCATGGCTATGAGCGGCTGCTCAAGATCGTGCTGCGGCATCAGCCGCTGACCTTGGGCGTGTTCTTCGCCACCTTGGGCCTGACCGTGGTGCTGTTCGCGATGATGCCCAAGGGCTTCTTCCCGCAGCAGGATAACGGCCTGCTCTATGCCTCGACCGAGGCGGCGGAGAACATCTCCTTCGACGACATGCTGAAGAAGCAGGAACAGGCGATGGCGATCATGCGCGCCGATCCGGCGATGGCGACGGTGCCGTCGGCGATGGGCGCAAATGGCGGCGGCACCACCAATACCGGCCGCATGTTCCCGAGCCTGAAACCGTTCAACCAGCGCGACGCCAGCGCAGACGAAGTGATCAACCGGCTGATGCCCAAGCTGGCGACCCTGGAAGGCTTCAAGGTCCATCTCCAGGCCCGCCAGGACATCACCGTCGGCGGCCGCCTGTCGCGCACGCAGTACCAGTACACCTTGCAGGATGCGGACAGCGACGAGCTCGCCCACTGGTCGAACGTGATGCTGGAGAAGCTTTCCGCCATGCCGCAGCTGCTGGACGTCGCCACCGACGCGCAGCCCGGTGGGCCCAAGCTGATGGTCAAAGTCGACCGCGAGACGGCGTCGCGCCTCGGCATCACGCCACAGCAGATCGACGACACGCTGTACGACGCCTTCGGCCAGCGCCAGGTCGCCACCACCTTCACCCAGCTGAACCAGTATCACGTCATCCTGGAGGCCGATCCGAAGGACCAGGCAAGCCCGGATGCGCTGGACCGGATCTATGTGAAGTCGTCCGGCGGGGCGCAGGTGCCGCTCTCCAGCATCGCGCATTTCGAGCGGTCGATCTCGCCGCTCTCGGTCAGCCATCAGGGCCAGTTCCCGGCGGTGACCTTGTCGTTCAACCTGGCGCCCGGCGTGGCGCTCGGCGATGCGGTCGAGATGATCCAGAAGGCAGCCGTCGACGCCAAGGTGCCGCGCACGGTGCTGCGCTCCTTCCAGGGCAACGCCCAGGCATTCCAGTCCTCGCTGACGACCATGCCCTATCTGATCATGGCGGCGCTGGTCGCGGTCTATATCGTGCTGGGCGTCCTGTACGAGAGCTACATCCACCCGCTCACGATCCTGTCGACCCTGCCGTCGGCCGGGGCCGGGGCGGCCATCGCCCTGCTGTTGACCGGCACCGAGCTCAGCATCATCGCCGTCATCGGGGTGATCCTGCTGATCGGTA
>DATBAZ010000362.1:0-12989 GCA_036271255.1 Alphaproteobacteria bacterium | reverse complement strand
TGCCAGCTCGACCACGTTGGTCTTGATGGAGTCGAAATCCTCGTCGGTGAGCTTGTCCCACCGCGAGCGGGCCTCTTCCTTGACCGTGTCGACGGTGTTGCGAGTGCGGGTTGCCATTTTCAGTCTCCATTGATCCGAATGGAGAAGAAATACCGATCCCGCCCCGCGAGTTCCGCAGCCCCGGTCGATGACGGATCAGGCCTTGGCGAGTTCGGTCTCGATCGCGCCCGTGACCTGCGGGTCGTCGGGCGTGATATCCGGCGCGAAACGGGCGACGACGTCGCCATGCTTGCCGATCAGGAACTTCTCGAAATTCCAGACCACATCGACGTCGTTCGTCGGCCCAAGCCCGTGCTGGGCCAGCGTCTTGCGCAGGCCGCTCTCGCTGTCGCCATGGGTGTGCGGCGTGGCGGTGGTCAGGAAGTGATAGAGCGGGTGCTGGGTCTCGCCCTTCACCGCAATCTTGGCGTACATCGGAAACTGCACAGAATATTTGGAGGTGCAGAAATCCTGGATTTCGTCGTTGCTTCCCGGCTCCTGCGCGCCGAAATCGTTGGCCGGGAAGCCCAGCACCTTGAAGCCCTTGCCGCGGTACTTCTCATAGACCTGCTCGAGCGCCGCATATTGCGGGGTCAGGCCGCAGGCCGAGGCGACATTGACCACCAGCAGCACATTGCCCTCATGCTCGCCCAGCGAGGCGGCTGCACCGTCGATCTTGCGGACGGGAATCTCGTAAATTGGCGCGGTCATCTTTCCTCTCCGGTCGTCATGGCTTCGATTGGCCTAGTGGCCACGCACTCTAGGCGGACGGCTGGATACCGACAAGGCGCTGGCGCGGGCCGATAGCTCACATGTATTGGTTCGGGGCCTCGAATATGAGTCCGCGATTCCGCATGGCCGATACGCCGCCCGACTGCAGCAAGACGCCCATCGCCCTGGTTTATTGGGGACGGCTGGGCGCGGGCGCGGCGCTGATGAGCCAGATCGCAGAGGCGATGGCCCGGGACGCGCGGTTCGATCTCTACCTGTCGCCGTCGCTCAACAGCGAATTGCCGCTCGATTTCCCGGCCGCGCGGCTGATGCCGATCCGGACATTCGGGGGGGTGCCCGGCTTCCTCGCCCGTACGCTCGTCCTGCCACGGACGATCCGCCGGCTCGTCCATGACCTGAAGGCCCGGCACATCCGCGCGGTCATCACGATCATGCCGCATGTCTGGGGGCTGGCATTCCAGCGCGCAGCGAAACAAGCGGACATCCGCACCGTGCTGATCGTTCATGACGCCGATCCTCATCCGGGCGAGCGGCGGCCAATGCTGGACCGGCTGGTGCGGCGGGAGATGCAGGGCAGCGACCGGATCGTCACCTTCTCGAACCATGTCGCCGATCGTCTGGTCCTGCGCGGGGACGTACCCGAGAACCGCATCGCACGGCTCTATCATCCCATTTTTCGTTTTGGCGCCCAGCCGGCGGCAGAGCCGCACAAACCTTTCCGGCTGCTCTTCTTTGGCCGGATACTGCCCTACAAAGGTGTCGGCATGCTGCTGGAGGCATTCGCGCGACTGAAAGCCGAGGAGATGGACATCTCCCTTACAGTCGTCGGACGCGGTGCAATCGACGCGCCCGCCAAGCTTATGACCCAGCCAGGCTTGACGATCCGAACCGGATGGGTCGCGCCGGATGCCATCGGCGGCATTCTCGCCGGGGCCGACGCCATTGCGCTGCCCTATCTCGAGGCCAGCCAGTCTGGTGTCGTCGCGGCTGCCTTCGGAGCCGGCCTGCCGGTTGTCGCGACGCCTGTCGGGGGCTTGAAGGAACAGGTGGAAGACGGCGCGACCGGCGTGCTGGCGCGCGGCACTGCACCCGGGGATTTCGCCCAGGCGATCCGCAGGCTGGTCGAGACCAGCGGGCTTTATGAAACCTGCAAAGCGGGCGCCGGAGCGCAGGCCGGGAAGCATTCGCCCGAGCATTTCGCAGAGGCGTTGGGCGATGCGATCCTTGAGACTATCGAAACTCAGCCAAGAGCCTGAACAACCCTATCGTGTTGCACAGGCGCAGGTTATCGTCGCGATATCGCCCTGCACCGGCCGGCGACCCAGGAGCCTCTCCATGAAATTCCGTCGCGTCGCCGTCGCCATCCTGCTCGCGCTGTCAACGCGCGCGCTCGCCGATCCGATCGAGGCGCGGGACAAGCTCCTCACCCTGCCCCATGCCGATGTCGCCCGCCTGATAGGGTCATGGCAGGTCAAGGAGATGGAGCCGATCCGGATGATCTATGAATTCCAGGCCGGCACCTTCGCAATGCACGGCAAGAACGACCAGGGCGGATCCACCTTCGAGATGACCTTGGACGCTGATTACCGCACGGCGGGCAAGGACGCGATCTGGGTGATCGGCACCCATCCCCGGCCGGTGCCCGAAGGCACGGATGCCGACAGCCCCTCGATCATCGGCATCGAATTCGTCGCCCCCGACCAGCTGACCATGAGCGTCGGTGCGAACGAACGCTTCACCCTGGTGAAGGTGCAGTAAGGCCTTACAGGTCTTCGTCCGGCGGTATCCCCTCCAGCGCTTCCTGCTTTTCCTGCAGGAGCCGCGCCTTGGAGTGGTCGGCGGCCAGCATCAGGTAGAAGGCCGGCACTACGAACAGAGTGAACAGCGTGCCGATCGACAGGCCGCTGGCGATCACCAGGCCCAGATTGAAGCGCGACACCGCGCCGGCGCCGCTCGACACCACCAACGGCACGACACCGAACACCATCGCCGCCGTGGTCATCAGGATGGGGCGCAGCCGGATGCCGGCGGCGAGCTCGATCGCCTCCAGCTTCGACTTGCCCGCCATCTGCTGGGCGTTGGCGAATTCGACGATCAGGATGCCGTGCTTGCTGATCAGCCCGATCAGGGTGACGAGCCCGACCTGGGTATAGAGATTGATCGTCGCCCCACCGACGCCGAGCGCGATGAAGATCAGCGCGCCGGCCAACGACATCGGCACCGAGATCAGGATGATCAGCGGATCGCGGAAGCTCTCGAACAGCGCTGCCAGAGACAGGAAGATGACGATCACGGCGAAGAGTAGCGTGACCACGAAGCCGCCGGATTCCTGGATATACTGGCGTGACTGACCGCCGTAATCGACCGAATAACCCTGCGGCAGGTCCTTCTTCGCCAGGTCCTGCAGGAACTTGATCGCATCGCCCAGCGCCACGCCCGGCATCGTCACGCCGCTGATCGTCGCCTCGTTCAGCTGCTGGAAATGGTTGAGCGATTCCGGAATCGTCTTGTTGGTGATCGTGGCCACGGTGGAAAGCGGCACCGGCGTACCGCTTGCGGTCGGGATGTAATAGTCCAGAAGCTGGTCGGTGTTGAGCCGCGACCGCCGCTGAACCTGCGGGATGACCTTATAGGAGCGCCCGTCGAGGCTGAAATAATTGAGATAGCCGCCGCCCAGCAGCGAGCCCATGGATGCGCCGATATCGCTCATCTGCAGGCCCAGCGCCGCCGCCTTGTCGCGGTCGATCTTCACCGTCGATTGCGGCTGGTCGATCTTCAGGTCGTTATCCATGAAGATGAACATGCCGCTCTGCCGCGCATCCTGGATGAATTTCTGGGAGACATCGTAGAGCTTGTCGAACGGCTGGGCGGTGCCGATCACGAAGGCGACCGGCAGCGCGCCGTTGCTGCCCGGGAGCGGCGGCGGCACGAACGACACGACATTGAAGCCGGTCACTCCCGCCATATCCTTCTGCACCAGCGGCAAAAGCTCGGCGGTGGTTCGCTTGCGCTGGTCCCACGGCTTCTGGACCATGCCGGTGACGAACGGCCCCGGCGACACGATCTGGAAGACGATATAGTCCTCCGGATAGGCCGACAGCCGGTCATACATCTCGCGCGCATAAATCTGCTTCTGATCCAGGGTCGCGTTCGGGGCCGGCGTCGCCAGATTGCCGATCAGGCCCTGGTCCTCGTTGGGCGCCAACTCGGTCTTGGACATCAGGTACAGGCCGACCAGGCTGCCGAAGACGATGACGGCGAAGACGGCGAAGACCGACAGGGTCTTGAGCGCGCTGCCCAGCAGCCGCTCATAGGCGTTGCGCAGGCGGTCGAAACGATCGTCGATGAAATCGATCAGCCGCTCCTGCCAGCCGTGCTGACCGTCCTCGCGCGGCTTCAGCATGCGCGAGCACATCATCGGCGAGAGCGTCAGCGCGATGACGGCAGAGACGGTGACCGCGCCGACCAAGGTGAAGGCGAACTCGGTGAACAGCGCCCCGGTCAAGCCGCCCTGGAAGCCGATCGGCACATAGACCGCGGCCAGCACCACGGTCATGGCGATGATCGGGCCGCCCAGCTCGCGGGCCGCCAGGATCGCCGCCGGGATCGGCTTCATGCCTTCGTCGATATGCCGGTTGACGTTCTCCACCACGATGATGGCGTCGTCCACTACCAGGCCGATCGCCAGCACCAGGGCCAGCAGCGTCAGCAGATTGATCGAAAATCCGAAGGCCAGCATCATGATCAAGGTGCCGACCAGAGACAGCGGGATCGTGACCGCCGGGATCAGGATCGATCGCAGCGAACCCAGGAAGGCGAAGACGACCACGGTGACGATCAGCGCCGCCTCGATCAGCGTGCGTTCGACCTCAGCGATAGCGCTGTTCACGAAGTCCGAGCTGTCATAGCCGATGGTGCTGTTCAGCCCCTGCGGAAAATCCGGCCTGATCGATTCATAGGCCTGGCGGCAACCCTTCAGCACCTCCAACAGATTGGCGGCCGGCGCCACCTGGATGCCGATGAACACGGAATCGTGGCCGAAGAGATTGTTGCCGACCTCATAATCGTCATTGCCGAGCTCGACCCGGGCGACGTCCTTGAGCCGCACCATGGCGCTGCCCGACTGCTTCAGCACCAGGTTCTGGAATTCCTCCAACGAGTGGAGGTTGGTCGAGGCATTGAGGTTCACCTGAACCATCTGGCCCTTGGTGTTGCCGACGCCGGAGATGTAGTCGTTGCCGGTCATGGCCTGCGACACCTGGCTGGCCGTCAGGCCGTAGGCGGCCAGCTTCTGCGGGTCGAGCCAGGCGCGCAGCGCGTAATTCTTGGCACCCAATATCTCGGCGACCTGCACGCCCTGAACCGCCTGCAGCTTGGGCTGGACGATGCGCGTCAGATAGTCGGTGATCTGGTTCAGCTTCATCACGTCGCTGGTGAAGCCGAAATACATCGAATCGACCGATTGGCCGATGCGGATGCTGAGCACCGGCTGCTGCGTGCCCGGCGGCAGCTGGTTCAGCACCGACTGGACCTTGGTGTTGATCTCGGTCAGCGCCTTGTCGGAATCGTAATTCAGGACGAGGTTGACCGTGATCGTGCTGGAACCGCTGGTGCTCTGCGACGTCATGTAGTCGATGCCCACGGTCTGGGCGATCGCGTTTTCCAATGGCGTGGTAATGAAGCCGGCGACCACATCCGGATCGGCGCCGTAATAGGTCGTCGCCACGGTGATCACAGCGTTCTCGGTGAACGGGAACTGGCGGACCGAAAGCGACTCCCCGGAACGCAGGCCGACGACCAGGATCATCAGGCTGACGACGGTCGCGAGAACCGGCCGCCGGATGAAGATATCGGTGAAATGCATTTACGCCGTCCCCGTTACTGGTCGGCCGGATTGGGATGGGCGTCGAACTTCGGCAGCAGCTTGTTGTCGACCACCACCGACACGCCGTTGCGCAGCTTCATCTGGCCGGCGACGACGACGGTGTCGCCGTTCTTGACCCCGTCTAGGATCGCGATCTGATCGCCGCGTGTGGCGCCGGTCTTCACGAACACCTGCCGCACGGTGAGCTTGGGATGCCCCTGCTCGTCCTTGCCCTGGTCGTCGACCAGATAGATCGTGTTGCCGAAGGAATTATAGGTGATGGCGGTCGCGGGCAGCGTCACGTGCTGCTCGGCCGCGCTGACATCGATATCCACGGTCGCATACATGCCGGGCAGCAGAACGCGGTCGGGATTCTGCAAGGTCGCGCGGATCTGGACGTTGCGGGTATTGGCGTCGATCTTGGGGTTGATCGCGGTGATCTCACCCGGGAACATCTTGCCCGGGAAACTGTCGACCTTGGCCTTCACCTTCTGCCCGACCTTCAGCTGCGAAATCGACTGCTGCGGCAGATTGAAGTCGACGAAGATCGGATCCAGCGACTGGATCGTCACCATCACGGTGCCGGCGGCCAGATACTGGCCGAGATCGACCTGCCGGATGCCCAGCCTTCCGTCGAACGGCGCACGGATATTCTTGTAGTCCAAGGTCGCCTGCTGCTGCGCGACCAGCGCCTGGGCGTTCTTGAGGTTCTGCTGGTCGGCGTCGACCTGCTGCTGCGAGACACCCTGGACCTTGATCTGCTTCTGGTCGCGATCGAGCGTGATCTGGGCCAGCGCCGCCGTAGCCTTCAGCGACTGCAGCTTGCCGATATCATCGGCCGATTGGAGTTCGACCAGCAGGGTGCCGGCCTTCACATCCGCGCCGGATTCGAAATGCAGACCCGACACAGTGCCGGCAACCTGGGAGCTCAAATCGGCGCCGTTGACCGCGCGGAGCGAGCCGACGCCTTCGAGCTGCGGCTGCCAGTCCTGGGTGCCGGCCACCACGGTCGAAACCGACTGCGGCGGATAGCCCATGGACGCCATGAACTTGTCGCGCATGTAGTGGCCGAAAGCGACGAACCCGATCACGCCGCCGAATACCAGCGCCACCGCGATCAGCATGATGATCATACGTCTTGCCAACATGGCCCTGTCCTTCACTGACTCGCGGTATCTGCCGTCCCACTGGCGGGCGATACTTCCGGCTTCTTGGTTTCGAACACGCCTTCCCCGGCATTCCACCAGCCACCACCCAGCGCCTGGAACAGGGCCGCCGTGTCGGCATAGCGCGATGCCTGGGCCTGCGCCCGAGTCACCGCGGCCTGCTGCGCCAGCTGCTCGGCATTGAGCAGCGTGGTGTAGGTGATGGCGCCGACCTGATACTGTTCCTTGCTCAAGGCGAGGCTCTTGTTGGCGGCGACCTCGGCCGCAGTCGCTGCGGCCAGCGTATCGGCATCCGCCTGCAGCGCCCGGATCGCATTGGCGACATCCTGGAACGCGCCGATCACGGTCGACTTGTATTGCGCCGCCGACTGGTCGAACGCCGCCACCGCCGCCCGCTCCTTATGCAGGAGGGCGGCACCGTCGAAGATCGTCTGGGCGACACTGCCGCCGACGCTCCAGATGCCCACGCCCGGGCTCAGAAAATTGCCGGCTGGCGAGCCGACATTGCCGAGGCTGCCGGTGATGTTGATCTGCGGAAACTCGTTGGCCAGCGCCACGCCGACCTGGGCGCTCGCCTGATGCAGCTGCGCATCGGCGGCGCGGATGTCCGGCCGCTGCTCGACGAGCTTGGACGGCAGCGTCACCGGCAGATCCTGCGGCAGGGTCAGCTGCGCCAGATCGAAGGTTGCACCGATATCCTCACTCGGCAGCTGGCCGGCCAACGCCGCCAGCTGATTGCGCGTCTGGTCGAGCTGCTTCTGCAGCGGCGGCAGGGTTGTCCGCGCCTGGGCCAACGTTGCCTCCTGCGCCAGAACCGCCCCGCCGGCGACGCCGCCCAGCGAAAGCTGCTGGCGCAGAACCTTGAGCTCGTCGGCCTCGATATCGACGATCTGCTGGGTCGCCGCGATCTGCGCCCTCAGCGACGCCTCCTGCACGGCGGCGGTCACCACGTTCGAGGTCAGCGTGATATAGGCGGCCGCAAGCTCATAGCGCTCGTAATCCTCGTTCGCCTCGGCCGCCTCCGCCTGACGGCGGATGCCCCCGAAGACGTCGAGCGGATAGGAGACATTGAGCTGCCCGGTGCCGACGCTGAAGATCGACGTTCCCGACTGGGGCGCGCCGAACTCGGCCCCCGTTATCTTCTCCCGCGTCGCGCTGACCTGACCGGTAAGGGTCGGGAAGAATGCGCCCCGCGCCGCCGCGGCATTCTCATGCGCTTCGCGCAGCGCCGCCTTCGCGGCATCGAGCGTCGGGCTGTTCGCGATCGCCTTGGTAATCAGCGCGCTCAAAGCGTCGGACCGATAGAGCGACCACCATTGCCCGGGAATGTCGAGCTCGGCGACGAACCGCTGAGTCTCGCCGCCATGGATATTGGCGGCGCTGGTGTCGGGCTTCAGCGGCTCGACGGTATAGCGGTCCGTCTTCGGCGCTTCGGGCGATTTGAAGTCCGGCCCGACGGCGCAGCTTGCCAGCCCCAGAACAAGGCTGAGCGCCGTACCGCACGGCAGAGCAGCCCGCCTGACGCGGCGCTCAAGACTGACAGGAATGGAAAGCATTGATTTTTATAGGCCGCAGAAACTTGACCGTACTGTACGGTACACCTACTATGATCTCAGCGAGGCCGTCAACCTCACCGATATAGTGTTAGCACAATTAATGAACGAAAAGCGAGCGAGATACGCACGGGGAACCCGGCGGGAAGCAATCCTGGGCATCGCCCAGGAAGTATTCTCGGCCGAGGGCTATGCCGCGGCGTCGATGTCCCATATTGCCTCTCGGCTGGGCGGTTCCAAGGGGACCCTCTACAACTATTTCAAGAGCAAGGAAGAGCTGTTCGCCGCCCACGTTCAGCATCAATGCGACTGCAAGGTCGGCGCGGCCTTCGCGCCGCCCCTGGCGGGCGACAATCCGGTCGAGGTGCTGGCTGGATTGGCGGAGCGGGTGCTGACCGCCATCGTCTCGGTCGAGGCCGCGACGTTCTATTCCCTGATTGTCTCCGAGGCGCAGCGCAACCCGGGGATCGGCCGGCATTTCTATGAGAGCGGCCCGCGCAAGGGCGTGGAAAGGGTTGCCGAATATCTCACCCGCGCCCAGGCCGACGGACAGCTCGCGGTCGATGATTGCGAGACCGCGGCGGAGGAATTCCTGAGCCTGGTCCATGGCAGCTTGCATTGGAAACGCGTGCTGAACGTCGTGCCGAACCCAACCCAAGAGCAGATTCGGACGCAAGCGCGCCGAGCTGCGGCAATATTCGTGCGCGCCTACGGTCCGGCCTAGCCTAGAAGCTCCTGGACGGTGACCCCCTCGATCGCCTGCCCGGGCGGAAAGTCGCCGTCCTGGAACGCGCCGCCCAGTATCTTGAACACGGTCCCGGGCTCGGCATGGAGCGGCAGAAGCAGCACGGCTTGCCGCGCAGTCATCGACTGGGCACCGAAGCGATAGATGATCAGCCGCGGCTGACGGCTGGTCCTGACCGCCTCAAGTGCCCCCAGCCAGATGGCCCTGCTCGACGCATATTTGCGGCTGAGCCCGACCGAGCGTCCGGTCATATCCTCGCCGGTCTGATTGACGGCGTCTGTTCCGACGAAGCGATAGACGAAATCGTCGCCCACCGAATCGATGATCATCAGATTGGCGACCAAGCGGGGAATCTCGGTGATCGGGTCGATGTCGGCGCGTGCCGGCGGATGGCCGTCGACGTGTTTCGACCGCCAATAGCGATAAAGCTGCCGCCAAGGTTCCTTGAGCGGATCGCCGACCGGACCTGAACCGCCCTGGCTTGCAGCAACCATCGATCTTTACCCGTCAACCTGCCGTTTCGTATTGCACACCCTTCTTATGGGCTTTCTGTTGTCGCAACGTTATTAGTCGGTCACCCGATCCGTCAAATCGCGGGCTGACTCACATCCATGAAGTCGATCTGATCGACCGCCTCGTACCGCCGGTCGAAGAAAACACCGATCAGCAATTTGTCGGTCTCGCCGGACGCCGCGACGAGCGGCAGGACGAGCGTCGCAGCCGTCGCATAGTCACGGGCCTCGCTCGACCCCGTCTTAAGCAGCCTGGGCTTGCGATCGTCGCGCACGGCGTCGAAGCTCTGCAGCAATTGCGGCCTGACGCGCTCCAGGAAATGGCTGCTGCCGGCCAGCTTGCCGGTCATTTCCTGCTTATGCCGCTCGACCACCGCGCTGCCCACCAGGCGATAGCGATAGCCTTCCGCAACCACATCGGCGATCAGCAGATTTGCCGCCATGAGGGGAAGATCGACAGCCGGATCAATATCCTGACGGCTGGGCGGGCGGCCTTCGACGTGCCGCGCATGCCAATAGGCAAGCAGTTCTTTCCATTGGTCCATGCCGCATTGTGCCCGATCACCTTGGTGCGGGCCATATCTATTTACGAACAACCAGTCGTTTTGCGAGGCTCTGTGCATCCGCCGGCGCTCTAACCTTGGCGTCATTGTCGAAATAGACATAGACGTCACGGCCTGTATTCAGCGGTTTGGTCGGCCCGGCGGCCCGTTCGGCGTCGTCCGGCTCATCGCCGCTGACCCACGCCCGGATGCGCGCGGCCCAGCGATCCAGCGCCGCATCGTCGTAGCCGCTGACATAGAGCTGTTCGGAGCCATGCAGCCGGCAATAGACGAAGTCGGTCGTCAGGTCCATCAGTAGCGGCCATTCGACGGTGTCGGCACAGACCAGCGCGGCACCGTATTCGCGCAGCAATGCGATGAAGACGGGGTCGCGGAACGAATCGTCGCGTATCTCCAGCGCATGGCGCAGCGGCCGGTCGACATCGCAGGTTAGCCAGGCGCGGCCGGCCAGCCTTTTATCGTGGCGCTTCGCCAGCTCAGCGCCATCGCCGGTACTCTTCGGCAGCAATTCCAGGAACGACCGGAAACGCCCGGCATCGAATTTCATCCGCGGCGGGAACTGCCACAGGATCGGCCCGAGTTTTGGTCCCAGCCGCAGCACACCCGAGGCAAAGAAGTTCGCCAGCGGCGTCTCGACATCCTTCAGCTTCAGCATATGGGTGATGTAGCGTGAGCCCTTGATCGCGAAGACGAAGCCGTCGGGCGTCTCGTCCCGCCATCGTTCGAACGCCTCGGGCCGCTGCAGCCCGTAGAAGGTGCCGTTGATCTCGATCGACGGAAAAATGCCGGCGGCATGGGCTAGCTCCCGCTTCTGCGGCAGCTTTTTCGGATAGAAGACGCCGCGCCACGGCGCGTAGGTCCACCCCGAAATGCCGATACGGACCGCCCCGCTTTTTCCCCTGCTCGCCATGCAGCAGAAACACGGCGCGAACGGCTTCACGTTCCTTAGTGTAACGGCAGGTGAATCCGCATCAGCATCCAGTAGCCACCTTCGAGCTCGAACCGAAGCTGGACAGCCCGCCTCTCATCGGCCATGCCATCCGGCATCACCGTCGCTTCGAAAGCAGTGAATCCGCTGAAGGACGAGCCGGCAAGATGTGGCAGTGCCCGGCCGGATGAGCGCGAGACATAGACCTGGGTAACCAGGGCTGCGAGCGTCGGCCTGTCGGCTGAGGCCGCCGCCGCCAGCCCGGCCGGCGTCACTCCCGTATCGATCACCGGACTTGCCAGCTTGCCGGCCAGCGCAATGCCGAATGCGGCAAAATCATCGCCCTCCTGCGGCTGCACCTGCGCGATCAGCGCCGCGTTGATATCATCCTTGATGCCCTGCCGCAGTTTCGGCCAATCGACCTTGGCCTCGACCGCATCCGGATCCCGTGCTCGCAACGCCTCGCCGAGGCGATAGAGGGCGAGGTAGGGATAGGCCGCATAGGCGGCAAGCAGGAGGACGAGGATGGCGGCAGCGAATTTCTTCATGGGACAGGATTCTAGCCCAGATATCTGTTTTAACCATGTCCTCGGACGTGCCAGCCAACGGCCCTCATGAACGCAACCTTAACCGGCAAAGTTACCTGCGGCATCGTCGTCAGCGACGGACCCAAAGTCTTGCTCGGCCACGCGGCCCGTTCTCCCCGTTGGGACATCCCTAAGGGTGTGGCCGAGCCGGGAGAGGCTTTCATCGACGCGGCCATTCGAGAATTGCGGGAGGAAACCAGTCTGGTGGCGGATGCCGATGAACTCACCGCCCTCGGCGTGCACGACTATCTGCCGGCCAAGCGCATCGCGCTGTTCTCCTGGCGCCTCGATGCGCTGCCCGACCCGTCGCAACTCGTTTGCAGTTCGATGATACCGGTCGGCAAATCCTGGATTCCGGAATTCGACCGGTTCGGATTGTTCGACTGGGCGGAGGTGTACGAACGCGTTGGCAAGAATCTCGCGCGGGTGCTGGCCGAGCTGCAAAAATCAGGCTCGGCATCCGCTTGATTCATCGCCGCAAAGGCTCTAAGTCTGCGCCCCTGTTTGAAACCGCGCTTGCACGATTTCAACGGAGAGATGGCCGAGTGGCTGAAGGCAGCGGTTTGCTAAACCGCCGTAGGTTTGTAAAGACCTACCGAGGGTTCGAATCCCTCTCTCTCCGCCATTTCTCAGATGACGCCATTCGATCCGTGGCATGGAAAAAGGGCGATCACCGGCTTTCGCCAGTGACCGCCCAGAAATCCCGTCAGTTGCTATGCAGCTCAGTATGACTAGGAGCGGCCTCACGGAATTACCGGGACTTTCGACCCGGCCATGCCGTAGTGCCAGAAAATGCAACCGGCAGGTACTACGCCAGCGGAAGGGGTCTTATGCGCTAAGGGCGCGCAGGCTCTAATAGACCATCAGCGTATATAGTAACTCACTTCCGGCACAGTCTGGCGTAATCCGGATCGGCCTTGTGTCCGCCACGGGTGAATTTGCAGCCGAAGTCGGGCGCGGCCACCGCCTTCGCATCGCGGATGTCGTCGCCGGCCGGCTTCGCGCCGGTGTCGACCCATTCGACCAGATCGTCGAACGCCTCCCCCGCCTCGTCGGCGTTGAAGCCGCAATGGTCGATCTCGCGATAGACGCGCTGAACCAATAGCTTCGAGCGCCCTGCCCGCTCGACCCGGTTCGCGTAGTCCTGACCGGCGGAAAGCGGGACGGTGAGTTCGCCGGTGGTCTCCATGGTGATGACCGGGACTGAGATATTGCCCGACAGCACGCGGTTGCCGCCGAGGTCATGGGGCTGGTCCTGCATCACCGGCTTGGCCGGGCAGGCCTGCGGATCGCAGGAGAA
>DATBAZ010000361.1:0-4570 GCA_036271255.1 Alphaproteobacteria bacterium | reverse complement strand
TCTCGATATTGGTAAGGAAATGCGAGGTGAACAGGGCGTCGAGATGTGCCGCGAGCCCCATGGCGAACTCACTGGACAGCCCTTTGAAGTATGGAATGTGATTATGCGTGCTGTCGGGATGGAAATTGTCGCGAAAGTCGTCCGGCCTTCTGCGGTCCGCGCTTCGGCAATAGCTTTTCATCACATGTTCGATCTCGGCCTTCGCTTCGATCACGGCCAACCGCCGCTCCAGCTCATCGATCGACCGCTCGCCCATTGCCGCCCTCCGAATTCGTTGATGAGATAAATAGTATGTAATAGAAACCAAGTGTCAAATAGGAACCGATTTGTGACTTGGTTACGTAGGGGCAACCGATGACGGCAGACACCGAAGATGAGCTCTGGGCGATCGACATGGTCCTGAATCAATTGGCCGACAAATGGGCCATCCGGATCTTCTGCGCCTATTACCCCGATATGACACCCATTCGCTTCAATGAGTTGAAACGGCGCGTCGGCGGCATTTCGCAGAAAATCCTAAGCCAGCAGCTGCGCAAGCTCGAGCGCAGCGGCCTGCTGGAACGGCGTGTCATGCCTGGACGGTTATTGGGCGTCGAATATGCGATCACGCCGCTTGGCCGCACACTCCACGAGCCGATATCCGCCCTGTATAAGTGGGCCGAAGCTCATGCCGACGACGTCAGAGCCGCCCAAGCCTCCTTCCAGACCGAAACCTGACCGCCAGATCGCGGCACGGAGACCTCACGTGACGAACCAGCCGAAAATCGCGCTCATCACCGGCGGCAGCCGGGGCCTGGGCCGCAATACCGCGATCAGCCTGGCCCGGCGCGGGGTCGATATCGTGCTGACCTATCGCGCCGACCGCGCGGCAGCGCTCACCGCGATGGAGGAGATCGCCGGCCTCGGCCGCAAGGTGGCGGCGCTGCAGCTCGACACCGGCGCGGTCGCCGCGTTCGGCGATTTCGCCGGCGCCCTCAGCAACGCGCTGTTCGAGAATTGGCGGCGCGACCGCTTCGACTTCCTGGTCAACAATGCCGGCATCGGCAGCATGGCGCCCTTCGCCGAAGTGACCGAGGCGGATTTCGACGCGCTGGTGAACATCCATCTGAAGGGCGTGTTCTTCCTGACGCAGAAGCTGGTGCCGATGATCGCCGACGGCGGACGGATCGTGAATATCTCGACCGGCCTCACCCGCTTCATCATCCCCGGCCTGTCGGCCTATGCCTCCATCAAGGGCGCGATCGAGGTGCTGACCCGCTATCTGGCGAAGGAGCTGGGCCCGCGCGGCATCGCGGTGAACACCGTGGCGCCGGGCTCGATCGCAACCGATTTCGGCGGCGGCGGCGCGAACAACCCTGAGGCGGAGAAATTCATGGCTTCCGTCACCGCGCTCGGCCGGCACGGCGTGCCCGACGATATCGGCCCGATGATCGCCGCCCTGCTGTCGGACGACAATCGCTGGGTCAACGCCCAGCGCATCGAAGTGTCGGGCGGCGCGTTTCTTTAGCGCCACCGGCCGCTCGGCTCATGGCCAGTTCGCCACCAGATTATAGGCATTGACGGACCCGATGCCGGTGGCGAGATCGTAGCCTGCCTGCGCCTTATATGCGGGGAGGTACGCCGAGTCGGAAAGAGACAGCACGCCATAGGTGCCGGACGGCTTCAGGCAACTGACCGTGCCGTCGCAATAGACATCCACATCGCCCCTCACGATATCGTGGAAGATGCAGTTCGTGCCGATCGTATTGCCCTTGTCGGCATAGCAGTTCGGGTTGCCCGCCTTGCCGTACTGGCGCTTTGCCAGGGAATAATAGACCGGCAGGGGATTCCCCTGACGCTGGCCCTTGTGCTGGTTCAGGATTGCATGGATTCCCGCCATGATCGGCGCGCCATAGGAGGTACCGCCGGAATTGCCGGCCCAGCCTTGCGGGTTGCCTGTACAGGGGCCACCGCCGGAACTCTGATCGGTGAAGCAGGTGGCATAGGCGTGTCCCCAGGCGACGCCGTCAGCCGCAAAGAGCGATACGTCCGGTGTGTCCCGCACGCCGTCCGCCGGCATGCCGGGGAAACCTTTCTGGTAGTTCGGCTTCGGAAAGCCTTTGCAGGTGCCGCTGACCTGTCCGCTCACCGACGGCGTGCCGGAATAGCAGCGGCTGGGACCACCGCCGCCGGCGGAGAGAGTCTGGAAGCTGCCGGATGCGCCCGCGTTGCAGAAGCTGTCTGCGCCATAGGTGGTGGACGTGCCGCCATAGAACTGCGCGACGAGCACGCTTGCGCAATTGTCGTTCCACGGGATTTCCGGAATGTAGGACTTCGCGGTCGACCAGGGCGCGCCGGCATTTGCCTTCCAATAGCGACTCGTCGTCCCGCTGTAGGTATCGCTGAAGTCGGTTCCGCCGACGGACACGGCATAGCGGGAATCGCCCATGCCGTTGACGCCGATGCCGGAAGAGGTCGACCCCGGGCCCGGCGCGCATCCCGAGGCGCCGGAATCGCCGCTGGCGACGAAAACGGAAATGCCCTGAGCGGCCGCCTGCTGATAGACCCGATTGAATGCGGCGTTCATCGCAGCGCCGTTTTCGGCCTCGCAGACCGCCCAGCTAACGCTGATCAGCTGCGGCGGCGCCTTGGCATTGACGAGATGCTGGAGGGCGATGAAGACGCCGCTGGTTGCCGACGTGCTTGCACAGGAGGCCACGCGGATTATGGCCCCCGGAGCAGCGGCGGTCGCCCACTCTGCGTCCAGCGCCGCCTCGGCATCGTCACCCGCCTGCACGCCAGGATCATCGCAGGCAGCGCCGCCCGCGGCAGCGGGATGGCTTGTCGTCAGCCGTCCCGTGGTGTGGGAGGTGAGGCGGAAAACCCTGCGGAAGGTGTTCCAATCGCTGACACTGTAGAGGTTGCTCGGCTCCACGACGGCGATCGTCTGGCCCCGCCCGTCCAGATGGGCCTGGAACAGGCGGCTCAGTCCGTAGATCGTCGCCATGTCGCCGGGGCCCACGGCCTGACAAGGCGTCGAGCAGGGTGCGGTGACGGCGGGACGCGGCGACCGAGTTGCGTGCGGCCTGAAATTGTTCAGCGAGACGATCCCGTCGACGACCGGGGCCAGGGCAGCGGGAACCTGCGGATCGTGGGTATTGGTCAAGATATTCGCGCCGTTGACGACCACCTTGTCGATCTCCGCGTTGAAAGCACGAAGGACCTGTCCGGCATTGCCCGAGAAATCGATCATCAGCCGGTTCGGATAAACGTGATTGACGGCAAAGCCCTTCGACTTCAGCCATGCCGTCACCTTCGCGATATCGGCCTCCGCGGCGCCGAACCGGCTGCCAAATTCATCCGCCGTCAGCCATTTGTGATAATTGGCCGAGTTTGGCTCGGTCAGCTGCTCGATATAGGTCTCCGCCGCCTGCTCGCGCTCCGGCGTGGACCGCAGCTGCATGTGGATGTGCTCGAGCCGCGTTGTATCCGGCGTCTTGACTCCCGGAAGATCGCGCAGCCGGGCTCGCGTATTGCCGGCCAGCGTGACGCGCTGATTCTCGTCGATCCGGTCGACGACGACCGATCGTGAGGCCGCGCCTTCCTCGGCCCATGCCGGCGCGATAGCGGCGAAGGCTAGGACAAGCCCGATCAGCACCGACAGCATTCGCAAGACCAAACCCTCCGACGTTTCCGACGCGACTGGCGCCGGTCCGCGCGTCAATCAGAGGGATCGCGCGGTTGGCCGAACGGCAGCGGTTTGGTTAACCCATGCTGCATTGCGGTGTTCCGTAACAATTCTGTGCTTATATTTATGCCTTCACTTAGAAGATCTTAGCCCGTTCCGTCAGGCATCGATCAGGAAATCACGAATCACGCCCGCCAGTGCGCCCAGCAGCAGAATGATCGTCGGCAACGCGCCGAGCCCGAAGCCAAGGCTGCGTTTAGCCGGGTCGGCGGCATAGGCAGTGGAATAGATGATGCGGCCGATCACGAAGATCAGGCCCAGTATGGCGCCGATCAACGGCTGCACGGTGAGGCAGAATATCCACAGCGCCGGCAGGAAGACGATCAGCTGCTCCAGCATGTTCTGCTGGATGCGCAGCTTGCGCTCGAATTCCGGATGACCGGTGGTGGCCGGCGCCTTGATCTCGTGTTTGCCGCGGGCCTGGCCTGCGCCCATGAAGTTCCAGACATAGACCAGCAGGGCAAGCAGGGTGATGAGGGCGGGATAAAGATCGCGGTGCTGCATACGATAACACTCCCCTTCAATGACGCGGCCTTGAGGTGCCGCCTTGGCGCGACTAGAGCGCGCCTGCCCGAGTCCTGTCCAGCGATCAGGCGGGCGGTGGCAGATTGAGAGTAGCGTACAGCGCGGCGAGGCGCTCGGTGTAACGCTCGACAGAGAAGTCCCGTGCCCGGCACATGCCGCGGTCGGCGAATGACAGCCAGAGGGGGTAGTCCTTTTCCAGCGATGCAATCGCCGCCGCCATCTCTGTAACGTTCAGAGGGTCGACCAGCAGCGCCGCGTCGCCCGCAACCACCCCGGTCGCGCCGCCGCGGCTTGTCATGACCGGGGTGCCGGCAGCCA
>DATBAZ010000360.1:0-3970 GCA_036271255.1 Alphaproteobacteria bacterium | reverse complement strand
GTCGCCGGTGGCCCGCGCGTGTCGAATCTGATCCCGGGCTCGGGCATCGGCAAGCCGGTCTTCGGGATCGATATTCCCGTGTCGCGTGACGGGGCGGTCGCCTACGACCTGGCGATCGTGATTCAACCGTCGATCTTCGACCAGATATTCGCCGAGCAACGCCTTCCCGGAAACTGGATCGGCATCATCGTCGACCGTGGCGGAATGGTAGTCCGCCGCTCCTACAAAGGCGATGAGACGACCGGACGGGAAATCTTGCCCGCCTTTAAAGCGCGTTTGGTGCAGCCGGCGCCTGAGGGCCTTTTCGAAAGCGAGTCGGTCGAGGGGCTGCGAACGCTGCTGGCCTACAGCCGCTCGCCCAAATCCGGCTGGACTTTCGCCGTCGCGGTTCCGCGTGAGGCCTTCGGCACGGCGGCGCGCCAATCGCTCTATCTGGCTGTCGCCATGGGCATTGCTTTGATCGGCTTCAGTATTCTGATGGCGCGGCGTATCGCCAGCGGCATCGCCCGCCCGATCGACGGGCTGGTCGATCTCGCCGCCGGGATGGGCCGGGGAGAATTGCCGGCGAAAGTCGAAACCGGCCTGGCAGAGGCCGATATGGTCGCCGGGGCGATGGGCCAGGCCGCTGCATCGATCCGCGGCTTCACAGCGACCTTGGAGGAGCGCGTCGCCGAGCGGACGCGCGATCTGGAGGAGGCGAACGCGCGACTGTCCAGTGAGATCGATGAGCGCCGCCGGGCCGAGGACCAGCTGGCGCGGGTCCAGCGGATGGAGGCGGTGGGCCAGCTGTCGGGCGGCATCGCCCATGATTTCAACAACCTGCTTCAGGCGGTGATCGGCAATATCGATCTGGCGAAGGTCCGCTCGACCGATCCCAAGGCGGTGAAATTCCTGGACCAGGCCCTGGCCGCGTCCGAGCGCGGGGCCAAGCTGACGAGCCAGCTGCTGGCCTTCTCGCGCCGGCAGCGGCTCGAGCGGGCGGCGGTCGACATCAATGCGCTGGTGCGCGGGCTGGCAGAGATGCTGCGCAGCACGCTCGGCGGCGCCGTCGCCATCGAGGTCAGGCTCGCCGAGGATCTGTGGAAGGGCTTCGCCGACGCGACCCAGCTTGAGCTGATCGTGCTCAATCTTGCGATCAATGCGCGCGATGCCATGCCGGACACCGGCGCTCTCACGATCGCCACCGGAAACGTCACGCTGGGTACGCCGGCGCGGGCGGAAGAGCCCCCGCCGGGCGATTATGTCGAGCTGTCGGTGACGGATACCGGCACCGGCATTCCGCCCGAGGTGCTGGCGCGGGTGTTCGAGCCGTTCTTCACGACCAAAGAGGTCGGCAAGGGCTCCGGGATGGGCCTCAGCCAGGTGCTGGGGCTGACCCAGCAGCTCGGCGGCGGCGTCCGTATCGAGAGTGAACCCGGGAAGGGCACGACCGTCAGCGTGTATCTGCCGCGTGCTGAATAGGCTTATAGGGGCGGGCGCCCTGTGCATTGCCCTTGCGGCTGCGCGCCCGGCGTCAGCGGCGGATTTCTCGGCCGCCGACGATGTGATGCTGCGCCTTATGTCCGCCGACAACGTTCCGGGCGCGGCCCTGGCCTTGATCAAGGACGGCACTATCGTGCTCGAGCGGGGCTACGGTGTTCGGGACCTGGCGGCCCATGCCCCTGTCACCACAGCAACGCTTTTCAACATCGGCTCGATCTCCAAATCGTTCACCGCCATCGCTATCGCTCAGCTGGCCGAACAGCACCGGGTCGAGCTGGATGCTCCAGTGGTCCGATACATCCCCGATTTGCGTTTCAGCGATCCGAAAGCCGGCCAGGCCGTGACGCTGCGGCAGCTGCTGTCGCATTCCAGTGGTCTTCCCGCGGACGAGAAATGGCCGTCCGAGGTACCTCAGTCACGAGAGGGGATCGTGGGTGAGTTCGGCCGCATGCCGTTCACCGCACAACCCGGCGCGCGGTTTCAGTATTGCAGCCGATGCATCGTGCTCGCCGCCTATGTGCTCGAACGGATCACGGGGCAGTCCTGGGAGGCCTACACGCGCGCGCAGATGTTCGCGCCGCTTGGGATGGTCACCGCTTCATTCGGGCCCTCGGGGCTGGAGCAGGCCTCCGACCGCGCCCAGCCTTATCGGCATAATGCTGTCCTGGGCGAAGTTCCGGTGCCTTGGGGACGTCTTCGATATTTGGAGCCCTTGGGCCCCGGGGGCGGCATCGACGCAAGCCTCGATGAAATGGCGCATTACGCCTTGCTGCAGCTCGGTGACGGCGCGGTCTCCGGGCATCGACTCCTCTCCACGGAAATGATGGAAGAGCTGCATCGCCCTGAGATCGCCGTCGGTGAGGATTGGAGTCCGGCAGCGCATGCCGAAAACCTGCATTATGCGCTCGGCTGGTTCACCGCCGAAATGGGCGATACGCACTTGATCTATCATAATGGCGCGAATCCGGGCTTCCGTGCCGCAATCGTGCTCGCGCCAGCCGCCAAAGCAGCTGTCGTCATCCTGACGAACGGGGAGTCGGATCAGTTCATCGAAACGGCCACGCGAAGCCTTATCGACCAACTTCTTCGGTAACGGAAAGCGACGTTCAGGCCCGCCAGTGGCCTTCATCCCAGACCCAGCCATCGCCGTGATCGAGCCAATGGCCGGGTCGCCACATCGCATTGGCATAAGGCCGGTCGACCCAGTGGCCGGCGACCCAGATATAGCCGGTGCCGTTCCAGGCCCAGCGGCCGGGATTCCAGGCGACACGCTCGCTGGGCGCGGCGGGCACGACTTCCTCGCGCACCGGCGGCGGCCGGAGTGTGGCGACCCTGGTCTGGTCGACGGTGGTGGTCGTGGTGGTGACGACAGAATTCGGTGGCGGCGCAGTGCACGCGGACAGCATCGCCACGGCGACGGCAAGCGTCGCGCCGATGGCGAATTGGCAGAAGAGGACATACTCCTGGCGGCGGGTCATCATCCACTTCCTCGGGCGAAGGGGCATCTGATGCTTCAACCCGTGTCACGTGAATTTGTTCGGCCCGTTTTCCAGCCTTTCCGCCGTTCCGGAAACGGGTACCTAATCCCCGCCCGGCACGTCGCCGATCTTCTTGTCGGCGATGTATTTGGCGGCGGCCGGATGGCGGTCGGCGCCCAGGCCGTTGGGGGAGGCGACGGTGGCCATATCCAGCGTGGCGAAGGCCGGGTGCGCCTTCTTCAGGTCGTCGAGGTGCTTGGTGATCCCGGAGAGCAGCCGTTCGACCGTGGCGTCATCCAGTTTTACCGTGCTTACCAGCACCGCGCGCGGGCCGAAGCTCTGCACCGCGCCGGTCTGGCCGGCGTAGCGGCCGAGGTCGAGCTTGGCGGCGCTGTAGGCCGGGTGTGTGCCGACGGCGGCATCTACTGCCGGTCCGAGGTCGAGTACGGTCGCGTGGCAAGCCTCCAGCACCTCGCGCACGAAGCCGTTGGGGTGGGGCGCGGTCACGGCGATGGCCGCGACCTTGCCGTCGCACAGCGCCTGGATCTGCTCGCCCCGCGGCATCTCGACGATGCCGCCGAGATCGGCCTTGCTCCAGCCCAAACCCTCCAGGAATTCCGCGAACATCGGCTCCGGCGCGCCCGGCGCGCCGACCGCAACACGCTTGCCCTTGAGGTCGTCGGTGCTCTTCACGGCGCCGTCGGCCTTCACCAGCACGGTGAGAACCTGCGGGTAGAAGCCGACGATGCTCTTGAGGTCGGTGAAGGGCATGCCGCCGGCGAAGGGGCCGCTGGCGGTGACCGCGTCGGCCGCCAGGTCGGATTGGACGATGGCGAGGGAAATCTCACCGCTCTTCAGCCGGTTGATATTCTCGACCGAGCCGTCGGTCGCGGCGACCGTGCAGTGTGCCCCGTCCTTGGGTGCCTTGTCCTTGGCGGCGCCTTCATAGAGACGGCAGATCTCGCCGCCCAATGGGAAGGCGAAGCCGGCCACCGGGCCGGTGCCGATGA
>DATBAZ010000359.1:0-2335 GCA_036271255.1 Alphaproteobacteria bacterium | reverse complement strand
GCCGCGAGTTGCCATTGCTGAATTTCGACGTAATCCCTGAGAGCTTGCTCGATGATCCAGGATTTCGGACGATCCAGCACCCGCGCGATCGCGGTGACCTGCTCGTTTAACTCAGGCTCTATCCTGATGCTCAATGGCTGGGTTTTCATCGCCACTTCTCGAACTCAACTACATTCCACTACATTGTCACACATGCCACGTTTGCCAGCCAGCCCCTTGCCAGCCAACCCCGGCAGAGCCTAAATCCCAGCCCATGGTTGCCTTATCCCATACCGACCTCAAAAGCGGCGGAAGCATCGAGTCCGTAATGGCTGCGATCGGCCAGAGTGCGCGCGTCGCCGCCGGTCGGATGGCGCTCGCTTCGACCGAGGCGAAGAACTTGGCGCTGGTGGCCGCCGCCGCCGCGATCCGGCGGGAGTGTGACGCCATCCTTGCCGCCAACCGGCGCGATATCGATTCGGTGAAGGGCAATTTGTCGGACTCGATGATCGACCGGCTGGCGCTGGACACCAAGCGGGTCGAGGGCATCGCCAGGGGACTTGAGGAGGTGGCGGCGCTGCCCGATCCGGTCGGCACCTCACTGGCGCGCTGGACCCGGCCCAACGGGCTGGATATCGAGCGGGTGCGGGTGCCGCTGGGCGTCATCGGCGTCATCTACGAATCCCGCCCCAACGTCACCGCCGATGCCGGCGCGCTGTGCCTCAAGGCCGGCAATGCCGCGATTCTGCGCGGCGGGTCGGAAAGCACGCATTCCTCTCGCGCCATCCATGCCTGTCTGGTCGAAGGGGCCGAGGCCGCCGGCCTGCCGGCCGACGCCATCCAGATCGTGCCGACCACCGACCGTGAGGCGGTGGGCGCCATGCTGCGCATGGCCGGGGTGATCGACGTGATTGTGCCGCGCGGCGGCCGTTCACTGGTCGAGCGGGTGATGAACGAGGCAAGGATGCCGGTCTTCGCCCATCTGGAAGGGCTCTGCCATGTCTATGTCGATCGCGACGCCGATCTGGAGACGGCGCGCAAGGTCGTGCTCAATGCCAAGATGCGGCGCGTCTCGGTCTGCGGCGCGGCCGAGACCCTGCTGGTCGACCGCGCCATCGCCGACACAGCGCTGAAGCCGATCCTGGCCGACCTGATCGAGGCCGGCTGCGAGGTTCGCGGCGATGCCGCCGTGCGCGCCGCCGACATGCGCGCCGTCGCGGCCACCGAGGCGGACTGGGTCACCGAATATCTTGAGCCGATCATTTCCGCCCGCGTCGTCGATGGGGTGGAGGGCGCGATCGCCCACATCAATCACTACGGTTCGCACCATACCGACAGCATCCTGACCGAGAATGAGGCGACCGCCGAGCGTTTCCTCAATGAGATCGACAGCGGCATCGTGCTGGTCAACGCCTCGACCCAGTTCGCCGATGGCGGCGAGTTCGGCATGGGGGCCGAGATCGGTATCTCCACCGGGAAGATGCACGCGCGTGGCCCGGTCGGCGTCGAACAGCTGACCAGCTACAAATACAAGGTGCGTGGCCGCGGGCAGGTCCGGCCCTGATCCCCCCATTCGTATAGAGTCAGGGGCATGAGATCGCTGCCTGGACGTTTTACCGGGCCCAGCTGGGCCGGGCGCCGTATCGGCCTGTTGGGCGGGTCGTTCAACCCCGCCCATGAAGGGCACCGGCTTATCAGCCTGGTGGCGCTTTCCCGCCTTGGGCTGGACGAGGTGTGGTGGCTGGTCAGTCCGCAGAACCCGCTGAAATCGCGCCGCGACATGGTGGGTTTCAGCCGCCGCTTCGCCATGGCCCGGCTGCAGGCGCGCCACCCCCGCATCCTGGTCACCGACCTGGAAAAGCGGCTGGGCACCCGCTACACCTACGACACGCTGAGCGCGCTCAGCCGCTATTATCCCAAGACCCGCTTCGTCTGGCTGATGGGGGCGGATAATCTCGGCCAGATCCATCGCTGGCAGAACTGGCGCGGAATCTTCGAGAAATACCCGATCGCCGTGTTCGATCGGCCGCTTTACGGCATGCGGGCCCTGGCCGGACACGCGGCCTCGGCCTATGGTCGCGCCCGGCGCGACCAGGCACATTCCCGCGATCTGGTGACGGCGGCCCCGCCGGCCTGGATCTTTTTCCCGTCACGGCTGGAGCCTCTGTCCTCCACCCAACTTCGCCAGGCGGCGCGGGACTTCGGTCCTGACTCATTGCGCAGCCGCTTTGCCGCATCTACCTTTAAGGAAGCGAACGCTCGTATGACTGCCCTTGCTTTGGAGACGACCCAGATATCGACCGCGCCCACCCAGCCGCCATCCAGCGCATCCGATATGACACCGGACGCGCTTAGG
>DATBAZ010000358.1:0-1668 GCA_036271255.1 Alphaproteobacteria bacterium | reverse complement strand
CCAGCAGATATTGCTCACCCGACAATTGTGTCCATTCGGCCCCGCCTTCGATCTTGGTGGAGGGGATCGTGGCATCCTCTGCGCCGGCCAACGCCGCCTGGGCCCGGGCGATGTTGGCGCCCGCGACCTTCAGTTCGGTGTTCGCCGTCAGGGCCTGATCGACGAGGCCGTTCAGCCGCTCATCGCGGTAGAGCATCCACCATTTGTCGGGTGGTTCGGCGGTGTTGACCGATTTCTCTACTGAGCCCACGAAGGCGCCGGCTGCGGTCGGTGCGTTGACCAAAGCCTCGTCGGGCACCTTGTAATCGGGCCCGACCGGATGACAGCCGGTCAACAGTAGAGCGGCGGCAAGCGCCAGGCGCAGCCTCATTGCCGTGCGCCTGCCGTGTTCTTGCGTTGATCCTCCAGCACCGTGACCGTCACCGTCCGGCCCGCGATCAGGCGGATGTCCGGGGGCGGGTTGTCAAGCATCACACGGACCGGCACGCGCTGCGCCAGACGAACCCAACTGAAGGTCGGGCTGATATTGGGTAGCAAATTGCCGCTCGGCCCGCGCTCGCGGTCCTCGATACCGCCCGCTATGCTCTGCACATGGCCGGACAGCATCCGCTTTTCGCCCATGATCTGGACCGAAACCGGATCGCCGATCCGGATACGCGGCAGCTTGGTTTCCTCGAAATAGCCGTCGATATGCAGGCTATCGCTGTCCACCAGGGCGAAGACCGGGCGCCCGGCAGAGGCATAATCGCCGGGGCGCAACTCGACATTGGCCAAGACGCCGTTAACCGGAGCGAACACCGTGGTCCGATCCAGGTTCAGCCTGGCGATGTCGCGCGCCACGGTCGCCTGTTGCAGCGCCGCCTGGGCCTGAGCCAACTTTGTCCCGCCTTGCTGCAGGAGTTCGGTCGAGACCAGGTTACCAAGCTTGCGGTTGCGCGTGTCCTCCAGCACCGCCTCATCGACCTGCGCCTGCTGTGCGGCGATCAGGGCATCCGCCTGACGCAGCGCCAATTCGAAGCGCGGCTTGTCGATAACGAACAGCGGATCGCCCCGGCGCACCATCTGGTTGTCGTGGATCAACACGTCGGTGATGAGGCCCGAAACATCAGGCGCGACCTGCACCGTGTCGGCGCGGATGCGGCCGTCGCGGGTCCATGGGTCGACCTGATAGCGCACCCACATGAACCGGAGCGCGACCAAAGCCACGATCACCACGACGGCGGTGACCAGGAGACGGCTGAAATCGAGGAGGATTTTCTTCATGCCTTAGTGTACCTGGAAGCCGAATTGATCGAGCCGGTCGGCCAGCGCGGTGACCGCCCCCGACAGGATGGCGAGCAGCGCCAGGTCGAACAGGCCGCGATGCCAGACCAGCCGATAGAAACCGACCATCACAAGTATGCGCCGGATGAACATGCTGATGCCGATCGCGACAATCACCCAGACCAGCAGCGAGGGTACGAACACCCCCGCAAAGTTGAATTCGCCAACCATCACAGCGCCTCCGCGATTGTCGGTACATAAGGCTCGGCGCGTGGAAACATATTGCGGCGCAGGCCGACCAGCGACCACAGGCAGGCCTGCCGTTCGGGTGACGCCCAGGCAGCGGACACGGTGTCGATCGCGTGATCGATCTTGGCAAGCAGCGTCATTGCAACCTCCGTCGAG
>DATBAZ010000357.1:0-3162 GCA_036271255.1 Alphaproteobacteria bacterium | reverse complement strand
GATCTTGCCCTTCTTCACGATGAAGACGCCGACCACCGGGAAGGCCTGGGACTTTTTGTCGGCTGTGGTCAGCGTGTCGATACGCTTGTTGGTGACCAGCGGCCCTTCCGAAAAGGTCTTCAGGATATTCACGTCCAGCTTTTCGCCGTGGCCCATGAAGCCCTTGAACGCCGCGCCGACGTTGGCCGGCCCGGTGATTGCCGGCTTGTCCTCTTCCATGCGAACCGAGCAGTTATCAGCCAGGTAGGTGACGGCCTTGTCTGGGTCGTTCCAGGCGGCGATGAAATCCTTCACCACCTTTTCGTTGGCCTTGGTATCGCTCTTCTCTTCGGCGGCGACGGCGGTCTTGCCCAGCGTGGCGGCGGCCACGGCGCCCAGCGCGCCGGCGACGATGGCATTGCGGCGGGTGATGGCGAACTCATCCATGATGTCCTCCCTTATTCTGCGAAATCTTCGTCGCACGCTAGCAGGGGCGAATGCGGCTGGAAAGTAAATGATTTGGCGATTGCGCCGGCGGAATAGCGCAGCATAATCCACCGTCAAAAGTGGATGGGGAAGCGATGTTCACACAGTCACTCGATCCGCTCGGCAACGTTCCACTGACCTTCCTGGTCGCCCTTATCCCTGTCGCGCTGCTGCTGGTGCTGCTGGCCGTCTTTCGGATGACCGCCTGGCTCGCCGTCCTGATCGGCGCGGCCGTCACCTTCATGCTCGGCGCCGCGGTCTGGGGCATGCCGGCGGGCGCGGGCGGAGAGGCGTTTTTCTACGGCGCGCTGGGCGGTGCGTGGTCCGTCGACTGGATCACGCTGTGGGGTGTGGTGCTGTTCAACACGCTGGTCGTCACCGGCACGTTCGAACGCTTCCGCCTGTGGCTGATCTCCATCGGCACGATCGACGTGCGGGTGCAGACGATGCTGTTCGCCTGGGCGTTCGGCGCACTGCTGGAGGGGCTGGTCGGCTTCGGTTACCCCTGGGCGGTGATCGCGCCGATCCTGATCGCGCTCGGCATCCCGGACCTCGACGCCATCCGCGTCGCCGCCATCGCCAACAATGCCCCGGTCTCCTATGGCGCGCTGGGTGTGCCCATCGTCGCGCTGGCGACGGTTACCGGCCTGTCGCTGATGGAGCTGTCAGCCTCGATCGGCAAGATCGTCGCCGTCTTGGCGCTGCTGCCGCCCTGGATCCTGATCTATCTCGTTTCCGGCCGGCGCGGGCTGAAGGGTGGGTGGCCGCTCGCGATCGTCGGTTCGGCGGGCTATATCGCCGGGCAGTTTCCGGTCTCCAACTTCCTGGGCCCTTACCTGCCCGACGTGTCGGGCTCGATCGCCGCCTTTGCCGCGCTCCTGATCCTGCTGCGCTTCTGGCGGCCGCGCGAGCCGCTTGGCTATGGCGGCCAGCCTGTCGCGGGCGGCTGGGCCGCGGCTGAAGGCCAGGCGGTGAAGCTGCCGCCGGCCCAGGTCTTCGGCGCCTGGCTGCCCTTTATCGTCCTGATCGTGGTCGTGGTCGCCTGGACCGGCCCATGGTCCGAGTTGCCGAAGACCGTCTGGTGGCAGGCCGGCGTCTCGGCCCAGGATGCGATCGAGGGCCATCCGGTGGCGGTCAGCTTCAAGTTCACGCCGTGGTCCGGCGGCACCGCGATCCTGGCCTCATGGGCGATCGTTGCGCTGCTGCTGAGGGTGAAGCCGCAGCAGTTCGGCGAGATATTCCGCAAGACCTTCGGCCAGATGTGGGGCGCGCTGCTGGTCGGCGTCTTCATCTTCGGCCTGGCCAACGTCTTCAACTTTTCCGGCATGGCCGGCTCGCTCGCCAATGCCTTCGCCAGGATCGGCCCGGCCTTCGTCATCGTCGCCCCGATCCTGGGCTGGATCGGCGTGGCGCTGTCGGGCAGCAACACCTCGACCAATGCCATGTTCGGCCATTTCCAGGTCCTGGTCGGCAAGCTGCTCGGCTTTCCGCCCCTGCTGCTGCCGACCCTGAACTCGGTCGGCGCCGAGATCGGCAAGCCGGTCGCCCCGCAGACCGCCAGCGTCGGCGTATCGACAAGTCGTTTCGTGCGCAACGAAGGCGAGGTCATTCGCCACAACATGGCCTGGACCTTCTTCCTGCTTGGCTATCTGATCGTCATCGGCGTGGGCTTCTACCTGCTGGCGCCGGGGCTGCTGATGTTGAAATCGGGATGACCGATTGCCGCCTTTTTAATGTCATTTTGACCGCGAAAACTGCTGTTCTGATTTCGCGGGTAGGACGTTATGGCAAGCCTCTTTGCATCGATATTGGCGGCCGCATCGCTGATGCTCACCGTACTCCCCGCTGTTGCCGCTACCTCCGACCCTGAAATCGCGGCCTATCTGGAGGGCGCATGGATTGATCAGAAGCCCGACCAAGGTGCCTGCACCGCGCATTGGTACAAGGGAACCGAGATCGAATTCGAGTTTCGCAAATCGAGTGGTCGTGCCCTCATCTTCGAACACTACGACCTCTTCACGGCGATCGAGATTTCCAAGATCGATCGCGACGGCGATGTCCTGGCCGTTCAGGCGCGCAGTCGAGACGGCAAGACAATGCCGCTCTATCGCCTGCGCATGCTGCCGCCGGATCGCATCGAATTTCTATCCGAGAACAAGGAGGCAGCAACCGCTTATCGTTGCGGTTCGCCCGACGGGAGGGTGACCGGGGCGTTGCCGATGAGCGCACTCTCGCCGCTGACACCGCCGGTCAGCGGATCGCTGGGGCTGGCGGAGGCCATCCCCGGTGTCTCGGACGCCGATTTCTGCCAGGGAAACGTGCCGCCGGACAAACGCCAAAAGTCTCCGCGTTGGCTTCAGTTCGAGCTACTCGGCCCCGTTCATTATTGGGTTCTTGGAAGTATCAGTACGCCTCGCAAAATCGAGTTCGACTATGTGCGTAGGGTGGAGCCCTTTGTGACCGCTTCGCAACATGGCCTGAAGCTGCGGATGCAGGAGCATATCGCTGGCGGAGACGGATGGGACGTCCCTGAATCTAGGGGCAGGTTTTACGACCTGACGGCCATCGAGCGAGGGAGTCGCGTCGAAATTCCCGAATTGTCGGCGACGTTCGTTCGCTGCGACATCGGTTCGCCACTGAGTCGCGGCATCCACCGCTGGTAGAAATGCCCTGAGGATCACGCGGCCACCCTCGCTT
>DATBAZ010000356.1:0-16264 GCA_036271255.1 Alphaproteobacteria bacterium | reverse complement strand
GTGCTCGCCCTCGACACCGGCAAACCGATCCATGCCGGCGAATACGCCTTCCTGCCCGGTCAGACCCTGCATGAAGTGCTGCGCCAGATGCGCGACGGCCGCACCATCGTGCATAGACTGACAGCCCCCGAAGGGCTCAGCGTCGCCGAGATCGTCAGTATCATCGATGCCGAGCCGGCGCTCTCCGGCACGGTCGGCGAACTGCCGCCCGAGGGCAGCCTGATGCCCGACACGTATAATTTCTCGCTGGGCGACGGGCGCGCAGAGATGGTCGCGCGCATGCGTAAAGCGATGGACAAGTTCCTGGCCGATGTCTGGAACGGGCGCTCCAACGGCAGCGCCCTGCCGTCGCCGGCGGCGGCGCTGACCCTGGCCTCGATCGTCGAGAAGGAAAGCAAGCTGCCCGACGAACGGCCGAAGGTCGCGGCGGTGTTCCTCAACCGGCTCAACCGGGGCATGAAGCTTCAAGCCGACCCGACCGTCATCTATGCGCTGACCCAGGGCAAGGCGCCGCTCGGCCGGCCGCTCAGCCATGCCGACCTGGCGACCGACTCGCCCTATAACTCCTACATGTACGAAGGCCTGCCGCCCACGCCGATCGCCTGCCCGAGCCGCACGTCGGTGAAGGCCGTGCTGCATCCCGATTCGACCAACGCGCTCTATTTCGTGGCCGACGGCACCGGCAAGCACGCCTTCGCCGAGACGTTGGATGACCATAACCGCAACGTCACCAAGCTCAGGCAGATCGAGCACGCGGGACAGGGAGGACAGAATTGAGCGTCGAAGGCCTCGGCCGCCGCGGCCTTGCTCTGGTGCTGTCGTCACCGTCGGGCGCCGGCAAAACCAGCATCGCCCGCGGCCTGCTGGCGAAGGAGCCGGAGTTGGAGATGTCGGTGTCGGTCACGACCCGGCCGCAACGCCCCGGCGAGGTCGACGGCAAGGACTATCATTTCATCGACCAGGCCGAGTTCGATCGTCTGGTCACGGCCGATGCGCTGCTGGAGCATGCGACCGTGTTCGGCAATTCCTACGGCTCGCCGCGCGCCCAGGTCGAGGCGCGGATAGACGCCGGCCGCGATGTGCTGTTCGATATCGACTGGCAGGGTACTCAGGAGCTTACCGGCAAAATCAAACAGCATCTGGTGACCGTTTTCATTCTGCCGCCCTCGGCTGATGCGCTGCGCCAACGACTGACCACCCGCGCGGCAGACAGCCCCCAGGTGATCGCTGGCCGAATGTCGAAAGCGGCCAGCGAACTCAGTCATTTCCGCGAATACGACTATATCGTCGTCAACCGCGACCTCGACGAAAGCATAGCCAAAGTCCGAACGATTCTCGTCGCCGAACGGCAACGCCAGGAGCGTATTACGCATCTGGTCGAATTCGTGCGTGGTCTGCAGGACGAAGTTTAGCCCTTCCGCACCGAATCCAATATCGCCGCCAATGAATCCGGGTCTTCCAATCCCGTCGTGTCGCTCGTGATCCGTCCTGACTGAACCGCTTCGCGAAGCAGGCGGCGCATGATCTTGCCGGCGCGGGTCTTGGGGATCGCGCGGGTGATATACACCTTGTGCAGGCGGGCGATGCCGCCGATGGCGTGATCGACCGCCGCCGTGACGGTGTGTTCGACCTGGGCTCGGTCGGCGCCTTGCATCAGGGTGATGAAGGCGACGGGGACTGTGCCCTTTACCGCATCGTCCACGCCGATCACCGCCGCCTCGGCCACCCCGGCCTGGGCGTTCACCGCCGATTCGATTTCCATCGTGCTGATCCGGTGGGCGGCGACATTGATCACGTCGTCGGTGCGGCCGACCACCCACAGATGCCCGTCCGGGTCGCGGATCGCCCGGTCGGACGTCTGATAGTGACCGGGGAAGCGGCTGAAATAACCCTGCATATAGCGCGGATGGTCGTCCCAGACCGTTCGCGCCAGGGTGGGGAAAGGATGGGTCAGGACAAGGTTTCCCGGCGTTCCCGGCGCGGCCGGCTGCCCGTCATCATCCAGAATCTCGTACGCATGTCCGGGCACCGTTTGGCCGCACGACCCGGCCTTGATGTCGCCCACCCCGGCGATCGGATAGGTCCAGGTCGAGCCGGTCTCGCTCTGCCCATAGGCGTTGATCACCGGCAGGCCGCGTCCGATATGGCGGGCAGCCCAGCGAAAGGTTTCGATGTCCAGCGGCTCGCCTTGAAGGCTCACCAGCTTGAGCCCAGGCAAGCTGTGCGCCTCGGCCAGCGCATCGCCGGCGCCGCGCAGCATGCGGGCAAGGGTTGGCGCGGCGAGCAGCTTGGTGACGTTATGGCGTGCGGCGATCTGGTAGAAACGCTCATGTGTCGGCGTATCCAGCGCGCCCTCATAGCACAGCACGGTCATGCCGTGCGCCGGCCCGCCGACCACGGCATGGATCGGGAAGGTCAACCAGCCGACATCGGCGGCGCACCAATAGACATCGCCCTCTTCCGGATTGATCTGCCACTGCACATTCGCCCAGGTGCCCAGCAGGAACCCGGCGACACTGTGCACCAGCCCCTTGGGCTTGGCTTCGGTGCCGCTGGTGAAGATCAGGAACGAGGGGTCGTTTGCCTCTAAAGGCTCGCACGGGCAATCGGGCGATTGCGCCGCGACCAGGGCTTCGTACGCGACCTCGCCATCGCCGAGAGCCGGGCGATTGCCTGTGCGGTCGACGACGATGACGTGCTGCACATCGCTCACCGTCTGGCGCGCCCGCCGCAGATTGGCGAGCAGTGGCACCACCTTGCCGCGTCTCAGGCTCCCGTCGGCGGTGATGACCAGCTTGGCATGGGCGGTCTGAAGCCTCAGCGCCACCGCATCGGGCGAGAAGCCGGCAAACAGCACCGTATAGATCGCGCCGATCCGGTTGCAGGCATGAATGGCGACGAAGGCCTCGGGCAGGTTGGGGAGGTAGATCGCCACCACATCGCCCTTGCCGATGCCGAGCGACTTCAGCCCGTTGGCCAGCCGCGCCACCGCATCGCGCAGCCCGGTATAGGTCAGGGTGCGGACGGTGCCGTCTTCGCCTTCCCAGATGACGGCGGTGCGGTTGGCGGTCTCTACATTCTCGGCATGCCGGTCGACGCAGTTGTCGGCGACATTGATCGTGCCGGCCGGGAAATAACGCAGATCGCCGAACCCACCTTCGCGCACCGCATCCCAGCGCCGCGACCAGCGGAACCGCTCGGCGACCCAGGCCCAGTAGGCATCCAGGCCGTGCGCCTCCATGGCCCGCGCCTCGGCCAGCAATCGCTCCTGTTGCGCGGATCGGAGCGCCGGCGGCAGGGCCACCAGCGGCTCGCGCATCAGCGCCGACAACAGATCGTCGGATAGGCTCACTTCCCCGGCGTCCTCTTTTGTGGGACCAGAACCGGAGGACTAGCACGGGCCTGCCGGGTGTTGCAGGGCTTTTCGAGGGCGACGGCGGGACGCCGGTCAGCGGGTTAGGGAATGACCTGAAAAACCGTTCCGTAACCCTTGCCGCCGTTAATGGTGATGCCGAACAGGCTGCCGCGCGCGAACTTCAGTCCCGGCGTGCCGAAACGGCCGATTGCACCGTCCCTGCCGCCTGTGAAAACATGCAGAACCGCATATTCCTTCGTCTCGACATTGAGGCGGTAAAGGGCGCCGCTTTCGTTCGGCCCTCCCGATATGGTCGTGCCATAGAGGAATTTGCCGTTCGGGCTCAGCGCGGTTGTTCCTTCAGGAGACGAGACGCTATCCGCGTTGGTGAAGCGATGAAGGATAGTGAAGCGCGGTATGGCTGGTTCGAATTTGAATATCGCATTGCAGTCGCTGCTGCATGGTCCCGTGTAAAAGGCAGGTAAGCCGCCCTGGGCCGTGGTCCCGTAGAGCGTTCCATCGGTTGCGGCGGTGAGCGGCCCTGACAGGCTGCCGCCGTCTTTGGCGCTCAGGGCATGGAGGCCGACAATCCTGTTCGTTGCCGGATCGATCCGGAGCAGCCTGCCGTCGATCGTTGCTCCATAGACGCGGCCGTCTCTACCAGCCACCAGGCTAGGATCGAATGTAAAACCAGGATTTAAGCTGCAAGTGATGAGGTTTGGGCGACTCTTTCTACTATCGGGCGAGCCGATGATTTTCAGTGTTCTGGTTGCAAGGTCGAACCTGTAGATATCGCTGGAACGTCCCGACCCCTCGTACTTGCCGTAGAGTGCCCCCTTGATGAGGACCGGTGCGGTGCTGAAGCCGCCGCCTCCACTGCCTTCTGTGGGATAGAGGACGGTGACGGTCCTTTTCGCGACATCGAACCTGTAGATGGATTGGGGCACGGGTCCGCAGCTGTAGTCGCTGTAGCCGTAGGTGATGCCGTAAAAGCCTCCCGCACCGTCGGGCACCAGAGGTCCGACTGGCATGACGCCCTCTGCTTCCGTGAACTTGTGGACAGTCGTGAATTTTCCAGTGGAAGGGTCGACGCTGAAAATCGTGCCGGAATCCGCGCCGTCGGACACTCCGTAGAGCATGCCGGTTCCGTCGGCCGTAAGGCCACCACCTGGAGTTCCATCGCCGAATGGACCCGTGAACTCATGGAGGGTCTTGATTGTCGCGGCCGAGGCCACGGATGCCGTGAGGAGCCCCGCGATGAACAATGAAACCAGGAGCTTGCATGAAAACAAAGCGGAATCTCCCTAAATTTCGCTAAGCTTTATCGGATTAACGATGTACTGGAAAGAAAAACTCGGAATTCCGATCTGGATTATCTCAACGCTCGCCTTTTCCCCAAGTCAGTGCAAGTTTGCGAAATTCATCGATGCTCAGCTCCTCCGCGCGTGCGGTCGGATCGATCCCGGCCGCTTCCAGCAAGGCGATAGGGTCGGGCGTAAAGCTGCGCAGGCCGGCGCGGAGCATCTTACGGCGCTGTGCGAAGGCCGCGGCGACCACGCGTTCCATGGCGGAGAACCTCGGCTCGTCCGGCCCCATCGCGCGGGGCACCAGGCGGACGACCGAGGACACGACCTTGGGCGGCGGCGTGAAGGCGGCGGCGGGCAGGTCGAAGACCAAGGTGGCTTCGGTCAGCCATTGGGTCATGACCGAAAGGCGGCCGTAATCCTTGGAGCGCGGTGACGCGACCAGGCGCAGCGCGACCTCACGCTGGAACATCAGGGTCATGCTGGCGAATTCGCCCGCCTGCTTCAGCCAGCCTATCAGCAGCGGCGTCGCCACGTTGTAGGGCAGGTTGGCGACGATCGCCCTGGGGCTAGGGGCCAGCGCCACCGGGTCGATCTCCAGTGCGTCGCCATGGATCACGGTGAGGCGCCCGTCGCTTGCCTCGACCACCGCTTGCAGGGCAGCGACACAACGCGGGTCGCGTTCGACGGCGATCACCCGGGCGGCCGCGCTTTCGGCCAGAGGGCGGGTCAGGCCGCCTGGGCCGGGGCCGATTTCGATCGCGGTGATGCCGGTGAGGTCGCCCGCGATGCGGACGATCTTGGCGGTCAGGTTGAGGTCGAGCAGGAAATGCTGGCCCAGCCGCTTGTCGGCATCCAGCTGCCAGGCCTTGATGACCTCGCGCAGCGGCGGCAGCGCCGCGATCTTGTCAGACATTCCCGGCGAGCTTGGCTGCGAGACCCAGTGCGGCGATCAGGCTGTCGGGTTTGGCCGTTCCGCTTCCGGCGATGTCCAGAGCGGTGCCGTGGTCGGGCGAGGTGCGGATGAAGTTCAGGCCCAGCGTGACATTCACCCCGTGGTCGTAGTCCAGCGTCTTCAGCGGGATCAGCGCCTGGTCGTGATAATGGCAGATGGCGACGTCATAGGTCGCCCGCGCGCCCGGGTGGAACATCGTGTCGGGCGATTTCGGCCCCTCGACATGCCAGCCTTCGGCCCTGAGCCGCTCGATCGCCGGAATGACGATTTCGATCTCCTCCCGGCCCAGCGTGCCGTCCTCGCCGGCATGCGGATTGACCCCGGCGACGGCCAGGCGCGGCCGGGCGATGCCGAAGCGGTCCCGCAGCTCCCGCGCGGCGATCCGCGCCTTGGTGACGATGGCATCGGTGCTGAGCGCATCGAGCGCGCTGCGCAGCGACTGATGCACAGTCACCGGCACCACGCGCAGCCCGTCGACCGCCAGCATCATCACCGGCGGGGTCTTGCTACCGGCCAGCGCGGCGAGGAATTCAGTATGGCCGGGATAGGCGAAGCCGGCTTCGTACAGCGTGCTCTTCTGGATCGGGTTGGTGACCATGGCCGAGGCTTGGCCGGCCATAATCAGCGCGTGGGCGCGGGTGATGCTCTCGATCACCGCCGGCGCGTTGGCGGTGTCCAGCCGTCCGGGGGTAGCGCTGACGGGTTTCTCCAGCGCTAGGACGGGCAGGGCGGCGGCGAAGTCGGCTTCGGCGGGCGCGGCGATCGCCGCCACGGCGACATCGACACCGATCCGGGCCGCGAGCGCCCGGATACGGTCCGGGTCGTCGATCAGGAAGAATGGCGCGACCGCCTCGCGGGTACGCGCGGCCCAGGCCTTGATCGCGATCTCCCCGCCGATTCCGGCGGGCTCGCCCATGGTCAGGCAAAGAGGCAAAGGCTTCGCCATGGGCGAAGCCTTAGACCCGGATGTCGACGTAGCCGGAGGAGCGGAGGTCGCTCAGATAACGCTGCTGCTGCATGTCCAGGCGGTCGATATAGAGCTGGTTGCCGACCTGCTCCTTGGTCGGCGGAGCCCGCTTGGGCGGGTCCTTCCGGGCGCAGACCATGAACATCATCATGCCGTCGTTCGTCGGCACGGGCTGGCTCATCTGGTTGACCTGCAACGAGGCGACGACCTGGCCAATGCCGCGCGGCAGCGCGCCGACCTTGACCAACTGGCCCGCGGGCTCGAGATCGCCGCCCAGCCCGTCGCGGTGTCCTTTGGCGTCGACGGCGGCGCAGTTGGGCAGGCCGGCGCCGATCTGCCGTGCTTCCTCGACCAGCCGCGGCAAATCTTCCTTGGTCGGCTGCTTGGTGAACGGCACCAGGACGTTCTTCAGATGGACCTCGGCCAGGGACTGGTCGCCCTCCAGCGCATCGCCTTTCGCGCGCAGCAGGATGATGTGATAGCCGTTCTGGGTGCGGATCGGCTGGCTGACCGTCCCCGGCTCCAACTTCTTCAATTGCTGGTCGATCGGATCGGGCAGCTCGCCGTCCTGTACCGTGCCCAGATCGCCACCCTGGGCGGCGCCGGCGGCCTGGCTGAACTGCCGCGCCAGCTCGGCGAAATTGGCGCCGTGCTGAAGCTGGTCCTCGATATTGTTGGCGAAGGTCTTGACCCGGTCGTCGTCGGACGGGGCGTCGACGGTCAGGAAGATTTCGGCGACGAGATACTGCTTCTTGTCGACCGCCGACATCATCTTGGAATAGGCGGCGTCGATCTCATCATCGGTGATCTCCACGCGGCGGCGGATTTCCTTCTGGACGACCTTACGCCACGACACCTGGGCCAGCATCTGCTTCTCCATTGTAGAGAAGGGGACGCCCTGCTTGCCCAGCACTTCCTTCAGCTGCTGAAGGGTTTCGTGATTCTGCTCGGCGGCGGCCTTGAGCTCGTTGTCGACCTCTTCCTTCTCGACGGTCAGCTTCAGCCGCTTCGCCTCCTGGATACGCAGCTGATCGTCGATCAGCACGCGCAACACCTGTGGCTGCAGCTTGGCGCGCACTTCCGGCGAGTCGGGATAGTTGCTGGCCAGCATGATGAGCTTCATGCGGTTGTTGAGGTCAGCCTCCGAGATCGCCTCGTCGTTGACCACGGCGACGATCTTCTCCTCCGGATCGGCGGCGCGCACAGAAACGGCCGGCAGGGCCAGCAGACCGGCCAGCATGGCGCAGGCGGCGGTACGAAGCAGGGGCAGGCGAAAATCCGTCATGGGTCTCGATTCGATAAAAGCGCTCTCATGAGCATCAGCCGTCTTCCAAGTAAAGCAATGCGCCGATCCCGCCAAGCAGGCTGAGGCCCGCGGGCGTCCAGGCGGCCAGCATGATCGGGATGGTTTCCGATTCACCCAGGGCCCGAACGACGTTGCCAAGGAAAAATAGCGAAAATGCGGCGACGATGCCGGTGGCGATGACGAACAGGGTGCCGCCGCGCCGCGTCTGGCGCAGCGCCGCCGCCGCGGCGATCAGCACGAGCCCGCCATAGAGAAAGGGATCCGCCAACAGCTCGAGATATTGGAGCCTCAGCCGGATCGCCGATATGCCGGTGGTCTCCATCGTCTGGATGTAATGCTGGATCGTCCAGAAGGAATGGCTTTTCGGCGAGGCGAAGATCTCCTGGATCTTGGTGGGCGTCATCTCAGTATGCACGATCGTCTCGGGCACGAAGCTCGGCGGCTCGTCCGGCTTGCTGGGGCGATTCAGCGTTCCGCCATCGACCACCCAGGTCGCATTGACCAACGCCGCCTCGGGCGCGTCCAGTCGGCCCGTCAGCTCGTCGGTGTTCGTCAGGAAATAGATGGCGACGTCCTTCAGCTTCCAGGTGGAGGAGTCGACATTGCGGGCATGGATGATGGTGTACCCATCCGGCCCGTTCTCTCTTAGCCACAGCCCGCCGGCCGACAGATCGATGGTGCTCGCCTTGCCGCGCAGCAGCGTGTTGTCCATCTGCTCGAACTTGGTACTGAAGGCCGAGCCGATCGGATTGATCACCGTCACTTTGATGACGCCGATGGCGATGGCGACCAGGATCGCCGGCATCAGGAACTCCCAGGCCGACACACCGACGGCGCGCAACACCACCAGCTCGCTGGTCCGGGTCAGCCGCCAGAACGTGAACAATCCGCCGAACAGCACCGCGAACTGGAACAGCTGCTGCCCGACCTCGGGCAACTGGAAGAACGACATCTTGGCGATCTGCGCGAAGGTTACTTCCGGGTGGCTGGCGGCGCGGCGGATCAGCTCCAACGTGTCGATCAGATAGATCACCATCAGCAGCACGCTGATGAAGATCAGGAAGCTGATCATGTATTGGCGGCCGAGATACCGCAGCAATGTGAGCGAGTTCATGCTGTCTGCCAGAAGGCTGCCCAGGGCGGCAGGGTACGGCGTAGCCATCCGCGCCAAGGCTGGAAGCCGTCGTTGGCGCGCGCGAACAGCACCACCAGCATGAGCGCCGGGGCCACGGCTGCGAAATAGAGCAGCGGAATGGCGGCGAAATGGTTGCGCGCGAAATTGGCCAGCCCGATCGAGGCGCCCTGGATCAGCAGCACGGCAATTCCGCCCCAGATGATCCGCTGGGACTGGCCGCGCCGGTCGAAATGGCCGCCCAGCAGGGTGAACAGCCCGACCAGGGTCAGCGCCAGCGAATAGAGCGGGCTCGATATGCGATTGTGAACTTCGGCGCGGAAGGCGTTGCCGAAACCCTTGTCCTCGTTGCTGGTTTCCCCTGCCATCAGTTCCGGCAGGGTGCGTTCGCTCGGTTCCTTCCAGCGGGCGGTCAACTGGTCCGCGACCTGCTGCAGGTCGACCGTGCCGCGCTCGAACTCGGTGGTGCGTGGGCGGCCGGTCTGGGGATCGACCGACTGGCGGCTGACGTTGTAGACGACGATCTCAGGTCCGTGCTCGCCGTCGACCACGACGCCGCGCTTCGCCACGGTGGTCGTCGGCCGCCCGTCCGATTGTTCCTGGTAGATCAGGATGCCCGACAGGTCGCCGTTCGGCTCACGGGCGCGGACATAGATGGTCATCTTGTCGCCGATCGGGTTGAACACGCCGGCGTTGATCGGCGCCCCGGCGAACTGCGTGCGGGTGATGTCCTGCAGCGTCTTCAGTTTTTCATTGGCCAGCGGCGCGATGTAGGCGTTCAGCAGGAAGACGATACCCGCCACGATCCCGCCCAGCGCGATCGCCGGCATTGCCAGCCGCCATTGGCTGAGGCCCAGCGCGCGCAGCACGATGAGCTCGCTCTCCGCGGTCAGCTTGTTATAGACGAACAGAATCACCGTGAAGAAGATGATCGGCAGCACCACGGCCACGATCGGCGGCATCGCCAACAGCACGAGATACAGGAACAGGCCCAGTGGCGCGCCGCCGTTCACCGCCAGCTCAAAAAACTTCAGCGACTCGATCAGCCAGGCCACAAGGCTGACGATGACCGTCGCGATCAGAGTGGAGACCGCCAGGTTGCGAAACAGGTAGCGGGAGATAAGTCCGGCGTTCATGCGATTCAGTGGTGCGAAGGGATGAGCGCAGTGTACCGTTTCGTCATTGGCTTTGACAAATTTTTCACGATAGCGTTCTGTCGCCGCGATAAGAATCAGGGCACAACGGCCCCATTCGCGCCGATAAAATCATCTCTAGAAGGGTCCCAGCTATGGAGATCAACTTCGTCAAACCGGCTTTGCCCGGCAGCGGCACGATCGTCCTCGTCATTTTCGAGGATCGTGGCCTGGGCCAGCTCGGCCAGACTGTCGACAAAGCGGCAGGCGGACAGCTCGCCCGCGCGATGGCGGCGGCCGAGTTCACGGGCAAGAGCGACGATATGCTGATGATCCAGGCGCCCGCCTGGTTCGACCGCGTCCTGCTGGTCGGCATGGGCAAGCTGGAACAGGTGAAGCCCACATCCGCTGAGGTGCTGGGCGGCAAGATCTATGCGCAGCTGACGAGCGCCAAGGCGACCTCGGCAACGGTCATCCCCGATACGCCCCAGGACGCACCCTCCGGCTTCAATGTTGCCACCGATATCGCGCTGGGCGCGCTGTTGCGCTCGTACAAGTTCGACAAGTATCGCACGATTCATAAGCCGGGGCAGGCGCCGAAGCTCTCGGAGCTCACCGTCGCCACCCTGCATCCGAACGCCGCGCGCTCGGGCTTCGGCCGGGCCAAGGCGGTTGCCGACGCGGTGTTCCTCACCCGCGACCTGGTGTCTGAGCCGGCCAATATCGTCTATCCGGAGAGCTTCGCCGAACGGATTCGCGAGCGGCTGACCCCGCTCGGCGTGACGGTCGAGATATTGGGCGAATCGAAGCTGGCAAAGCTCGGCATGGGCGCGCTGCTCGGTGTCGGCCAGGGCAGCGAACGCGAAACCCAGCTCGTCGTCATGAGCTATAACGGCGCGCCCAAGGTGAAGAACAAGAAGCCGGTCGCCTTCGTCGGCAAGGGCGTCACCTTCGACACGGGCGGCATCTCGTTGAAGCCCGGCGCGGGCATGGAAGACATGAAGTGGGACATGGCCGGCGCCGGCGCCGTGACCGGTCTCATCGCCGCGCTCGCGGGCCGCAAGGCCAAGGTCAATGCCGTGGGTGTCGTCGCCCTGGTCGAGAACATGCCCGACGGCAAGGCGCAACGCCCCGGCGATATCGTGAAGTCGATGTCGGGCCAGACGATCGAGGTGCTGAACACCGATGCCGAGGGACGGCTCGCGCTGGCCGACGCCATCTATTACACAATCGATCGGTTCAAGCCGCAGGCCGTGGTCGACCTCGCCACGCTGACCGGTGCGATCATCATCGCGCTGGGCAGCGAGTTTGCCGGCCTGTTCTCCAACGACGATGCCCTGGCCGACCAGCTGCTGGCGGCGGGGAAGGAGACGGGGGAGAAGCTGTGGCGCCTGCCGCTCAGCGACGCCTATGACAAGCAGATCGACACCGACGCCGCCGACATGAAGAACATCTCGGACGGGCGCGGCGCCGGCAGCGCCATCGGCGCGCATTTCGTCAAGCGCTTCGTCAAGGACACGCGCTGGGCCCATCTCGATATCGCCGGTGTTGCCTGGTCGAAGAAGGATCAGCCGACCATACCGAAGGGCGCCACGGCCTTCGGCGTGCGCCTGCTCGATCGCTTCGTCGCCGACGTGTTCGAGCACTGAGGGCATTAAGCCGCTTGGCCGAGGTTCGCTTCTATCACCTGCTGCGGCAGCGCCTGGAAGAGGCGCTGCCGGCTTTGCTGGAAAAAGCTCGGGAGCGCGGCCACCGCATCCTGGTTCAGGCCGGTTCGCCGGAGCGGGTGAAGGCGCTGGACGCGCTGCTGTGGACCTATAAGCCCGAAAGCTTCATGGCCCATGCCTCGGGCATGGCCGCGCATTCCTCAGCGCCCGAGCAGCCGATCTGGCTGACCGCCGACGAGGAGAATCCCAACTCAGCCGACATGCTGGTGCTGGTCGACGGCGCCACCGCCGATGTCGCGCCCTATACGCTCGCCTGCGAAATGTTCGACGGCCACGACGAAACCGCCGTCGCCGCCGCCCGCCAGCGCTGGACCGAATACAAGGCCGCTGGCCACGCCATCACCTATTGGCAGCAGGGCGAGCGGGGCTGGGAGAAGCGGGCTTAGTCTCCGCTTCCCCCAAACTCCTACTTCAGCAGCAATTCCGCGATCTGCACCGCGTTCAGCGCCGCGCCCTTCAGCAGCTGATCGCCGGCGACGAACAGGTTGAGGGATCGGCCCGAGGGGTCGCTCAGGTCCTGGCGGATGCGGCCGACCAGGATGTCGTCCTGGCCCGAGGCGTCAATCGGCATCGGGAAGTAGTTGCCCACCGCATCGTCGACCAGGCGAACGCCTGGGGCGTCGGCGATCAGGCGTCGGGCGGTGTCGGGCGTGATCGCATCGGTGAACTCCGCGGTGATCGAGACCGAGTGGGCACGCAGCACCGGCACGCGCACGCAGGTGGCGGAGATGGGCAGGTCGGGTGCGCCGAAGATCTTGCGGCTCTCGGCGATCACCTTGGATTCCTCGCCGTTATAGCCGGTCGCCGGGTCGATCGCGGTGTTGTGGCTGAACAGGTTGAAAGCATACGGGTGGGGCAGCACGGTGTGCTGGTAGGTTTCGCCTGCGAGATAGGCCTGGGTGGAGAGCCGCAGTTCCTCCATCGCCGCCGCCCCGGCGCCGGAGGCGGCCTGGTAGGTGGAGATGATCAGGCGGCGGATCGGGTTGCGCCGGTGCAGCGGCCAGAGCGGGGTGATCGAGATGATCGCGGCGCAGTTCGGGTTGGCGATGATGCCCTTATGGCCTTCCAGCGCGTCCGGATTGATCTCCGGCACTACCAGCGGCACGTCGTCGTCCATGCGGAAGGCTGAGGAGTTGTCGACCACCACGCCGCCGCGCGCGACGGTCAGCGGGCCGAACTGCTTGGAGGGGCCGCTGCCGGCCGAGAACAAGGCCAGGTCGATGTCGCGGATATTGGCGTCGTTCAGCTCCTCGACCGCGATTTCCTGGCCGCGAAAGGGCAGGGTGCGGCCGGCCGAGCGCTTCGACGCCAGCAGGCGCAGCGACGACAGGGGGAAGTTCCGCTGCTCCAGGCAGCGGATCAGCTCGATGCCGACCGCGCCGGTGGCGCCGACGACCGCGACGCGGGGCTGGGACAGGGATTGGTAACGCGCGCTCATGATCCACTCCGAATGATGCCGGCGACAGAGCGGGACCCATGAAAAAGGCCCCTTCCGTTGCCGGCGGGGCCTGTTTGGTTCGATCTAGCCTGGTTTCAGCCGAACGACACCGTACAAGCACCACCGGAGGTGGTCTTGGTCGTGGTCGTCGTCGTTTTCATGGCGAAGCCGTGCATGGCGCTCCTCCTAAAGGCCGCGCCACCGCTTGTAAAGCGGCTGAGCCTGCATCGATGCGAATTTTACGCGTCGATGCAGGCCCTTGACCGTTTTTACGCGCCCGCCCCGTTGTCATAGACGATCTGCACGCGCCGGTTCTGCGGCTCGCGCACGCCGTCGGCTGTCGGGACCAGAAGGTCGCGCTTGCCCTTGGCCACGATCTCGATCTCCGACGACGCAATGCCGTCCTTCTCGAGCCGTGCCGCGACCGACTCCGCACGGCGGCGGCTGAGACGCATATTGTAAGCGTCCGAGCCGACCGTGTCGGTGTGGCCGGTTACGGTCAGCCGGGTTACGTGCGCCGGGCCGGCGTTGGAGGCGGCCTGGTCGACGATCTGGGTCGCCTGGCTGGTGAGGTCGGACTTGTTGAAGTCGAAGAACACCAGGTAGCTCTTCGGCGTCGGAGCCACTGCGGCTGCAGGCGGCGGCGTGTAGGGCGCGGCCGGCGTCGCCGGCTCTTCCGCTGGGCCGCCGAAGCGGTAGCGCAGCTGAAAGCCCCACATCTGCGGCTCGCCGTAGAGCTGGCTGACGAAGCCCTCCGTCGTGTAGATGCCGAACTTGCCGATCGAGTACAGATTGTCCGTGGCGTTCGTCATGAAGAACGAGGCGTCGAACGGCTGCCCGGCAACGTTATTCCAGTTGACGCGAAGATTGAGCAGCCCGTATCCGGGCTCGTCCCCATCCGGCTCCCTGGAGTCCGTCGAGTACTGGATGCGGCCGGTATGGGTGTAGTCCGCGATCACATGGACGTTGCCCATGTCCTCAGGCACGAAGGGCAGGGTATAGTCCGCCGTGAAGCCGAACTTGTTCTTCGGCACGAACGGATAAGGCAGGTTCGTGCGGTCGCCGACGGTCGGGATGAAGAACTTGGTGTAGTGGGCGTCGACATAGGACCAGCTGGCCGTCATTTCGAGGCCGTTGAATGGGATGACGGTGCCTTCGAATTCGATCCCCTGAACCACGGCGTTGCCGTCGGCGATGACCGTCGTCGAAGTGTTGGTCGACGGGTTTCCGGGAACCAGGTCGAACTGCACGCCGACAGCACGCTGGGCATTGCGGTAATCGTCGTGGAAGCCGTCGACGTTCGTTCTGGTCTTGACCCCCATGATATCCCAGTCGGCTTTCAGGCCGACCTCGACATCCGTGACATATTCGGATTCGTACTTGTTCGGGAACAGGGTGCCGCCCGCGCCGTTGAATCCGCCGGCCTTGAAGCCGCGGCTTCCCTTCGCATAGACCAGCGCTTCAGGCGTGATCTGATAATCCAGGTCCGCAGTCCAGGTCGGCGCCTGGAATGTATGGTTGGCATAGGTGCAGGCAAGGCCGCTGGCCGGCCCGCAGGGCAGCACAAGATTGCCCGCGCCGAGCTTGCTCAGATCGATGACGATCGTCGAGAAGTTGCTGTTGCTGCGGTAATCCCAGGTATAGCGGGCGCCGGCGGTGAATTTGAGCCCCTCCAAATCCGGTGAAATGCCGGAGAAATCGTAGGTGCCCTGCAGGAACAGCGCCTCCGTCCGCGTCGTTTCCCCTTCCGGTCCGAGCGCGTTCTGACCGTAGGCGTTGCCGAAAACCGCGAGGGGAACGGCCAGCCCCGGGGCGAGAGCCGTGGTCGACGGCACCCTGGCGACGGTATAGCCGGCTGGGTGCAGGAACTCGTAAAATGCGCCGCCGATCCAACTCAGCTTGTCGTCGAGCGACTTGCCCTGGAACTGAATTTCATCCGAGTACTGGGCGTTGTTCACTTCCCATCCATCCGGAGTATCGTAGCCGCCCTGCAGCAGCGGCGTGCCGTCGAAATCGCTGCGCAGCAGGTTCTTGATCTCGCGGTAACCGAAAATGTTCTTGATCGTGAAATTGTCGGAGACATCGTAGCGGGCGATGTCGGTTATGCCCCAGCTATAGGTTTTATCCAGCCCATTGATGTCGGTTTCCACTGTCCTGGGGCCCAGTGCCTGCGCCCTGGCCAAGGCGGCCTCGACCACAGGAACGGTGAACGTGCGCGCGAACGATCCCTGCAGAAAGTTCCCGGTCGGATCCAAGTTCAGATCGGGGCCGGTATTGACCGTCTGCAGAGTGAGGCCGGTGCCGTTCGTGTGGGAATACAGGCTGTCGTAAACGAGGTAATTCTCGAAATCGTCGGTTGGCCGCCATGTCACGCCGATGCGGCCGGACCAGTAATCCCGGTTGTCCAGATCCTGATGGGTCGTGAGGTCTCTCGTGTAGCCGTCACGGGTTTCCCTGGAGCCGGCGACGCGGACCAGCAACTTGTCCTCGATGATCGGGACATTGACCGCGGCTTCGACACCCTGCCGGTTGTAGTCGCCGAGTGTCAGCTGAACGTAGCCTTCGAAATTGTTGGTCGGATGCATCGGCTCGAACAGGACGGCGCCGCCTGTCGTGTTCTGGCCGAACAGGGTGCCTTGCGGCCCGCGCAGAACCTGCAGATTACCCAGGTCGAAATAGATGCCAGGCCCCGATCCGGTGAAGGGAACTTCGGAGAAATAGGCGATGACGCCGGGCGAGCCGCCCGAGCCGCCATTCGGGCCTTGGCCGCGCAGATAGAAGACCTGCTCGTCGCGTGACTGCTGGCTGCTCATCAGCGACGGCACGTAGTGTTGCAGATCCGACGACGATTCGATGCCCTTGTTCTGGATTTCCGCCGGTGTCAGGGCGGTGACCGCCACCGGCACGGTCTGCAGCTTCTCTTCCTTGCGTCGTGCCGTCACGACGA
>DATBAZ010000355.1:0-2731 GCA_036271255.1 Alphaproteobacteria bacterium | reverse complement strand
CCCGGCCATCCACGCCCATCCGTTCGCGCTATTCTTCGTCAGCTAGCGCCCGGACATACCCCGTGGATGGCCGGGTCAAGCCCGGCCATGACGAGAACATGAAGCGGTGTTAGCTGCCGCTTCAATCCGCCAGCGGATCCGGCCTCAGCTGGAATTTCACCGCCTTACCGATGGTCCCCTCGCCGCCCTCGATGTGCCAGAGCGGGACCTCGGCATAGTCGGTCCACAAGCCTCGTCCCTTCCAGCCGGCCTTGGGGGCGTCGACGCGCTCATCCATGCCGCGGCTGTAGAAGCCCATCGGGTAGGGCACGCGCATCGTCACCCATTTGCCGGTCTGGGGCATCAGCGCCAACAGCGAGTCCGACATGGTGCCGGGGGTGATCGGGATATCGCGGCCCAGGCCCAGCACGTCGAACTGGTCGACATACATCAGGTAGTGCCAGTCGGCGCCCGACTTGGTGCCGGTGATGTTCGGACCGGGCGAACGGTAGATCGTCCAGCCCTCGGGGCAGTGCTGGCCAGTGGCGGTCGGGCCGTTCAGCACCTTGCACTTGCTGCGGTCGAACTTGCCGAGGTCGCCGCTGCCGAAATCGACCCAGGCGACGCCGTGTGAATCGACATCGACAGCGCGGGCGTTGTAGGCGGCATAGGTGCCGTCGGGCAGTTTCGGTGGCTCATAATATTCCGTCCGGCAGGTCTCGGGCGGGTTGGCGCCCGGGTCGAGGCGGATCAGGCCGCTCGGCACATAGGGCGTGAACTTGGCGTACCAGCTAATATTGCTGTTGGGCTGCACGCTCATCCCATAGAGGAAGCCGTTGATCCGCGTGTCCTTCTTCGGGTCATTTCCCGGCTCGGGCGGCGGCGCCTTCTTGGCGTCCTCCTTGGATTGCTGGCCGGTCTCCCCGGTCACCGTCAGCGGGTTCACCGGCTGGTTCCATTCGGCGCTGTCGGGCGTGATCTTGCCGTCGCCGTTGGTGTCCAGCACCATCGGGCACCAGCCCTGGGACTTGGCCGCGTCATGGGTCTCGTCCCACACCTTGGTCTTGATCCAGCCCATGACATTGGCGTCGCCGCTGAACCACAGCGTGTCGTCCTTGTCGCCGGTGAACTTCAGGTGGAGATTGCCCCAGCAGACCGGGATCATCGTCGTCTGCTTGGTCTTCGGGTCGTAGAGCGCCACATGGCGGCCCAGCTTGCGGCCATTGGGATAGTAGGCGGCGAACTTGTCGATCTTGCCGTCGCTGCAGAAGGCCGGGTCCTCGCCCTCCCCGAACTCGGTGATCGCGATCCAGACGCGGCCTTTGGCGTCCTCGGTCGGCGTGTGGATGGCGAAGGGCACGCCCTTGTCGTCATCCGGCACGTGGGTCTCCCGGATCTTCGCCGTCTTGGGGTCGAGGAAGACCATGTTGTGGGAGATATTGTCCTCACCATAGACGAGGCCGTTCGCGTCTACGTTCGGATCGCGCTTGTCCGACACGGCAACGTCATGGACGAAATGGCCGTTAGCCCAGTCCCATTCGGAGATGACGACATTGCGCTCGACGCCCTGCGGGCGCGGCGGCGGCTCCGGCGGCACCTCGCCGGCGGCGATCCGCTTGCTCCAGTCGGCGAACATATTGAGCGCCCGGTCGCGGCCCAGCTTGGCCATCGCGTTCTGCATGTTGGCCGAGAATTCCTTACCCCGCCCGCCGACCGCCGCATCGCCCGGCTCGCGCGCCATCATGATGCGCTGGGCCCACCCCTCGACGGAATTATTGATCAGCTCGCGGGTCGACTTGTCGCCCAGCTGGTGGCAGGGGTGGCAGTCCTCCTTCATCACCGACAGGTAATCCTGCTGGGTCTTGAGCTTGGACGAGATGCCGTTGCCGCTGAGCCCTGTGCCGGGGAACTCGCTCGCCGCCGGCGGGCGGATGAGCGCCCACCAGTAATTTGCGGGATAGACTTCCGCCGCAGCCTTGGCGTCGGGCGCCACCGTCGCTGTCAGGTCCTGCCGGTGGCCTGGCGTATTCTCGACCGGCCGGGAATCCACGAGCCCATAGCCGCGCACCCATAGTCTGTATTTCGCCTTGGGCAGGTCGGGCACCACATACTGGCCCTGGTCGTTGGTGACGACGATCTTGACGAATTTGGTCGGCAGGTCGGTCGTCTCGGCGATCACCCAGACCCCGGCCTCGGGCCCCTTGGCGCTGGCGACCACGCCGCCGATATCGTCGGCAACGATCGGAATATCGGCCGCAACGGCCGGCCCGGCGAACACCGCCGAAGCAAAAAGGACGGGCAACAGGCTACGCATGGCGGCTCCTCCCCAGATCGGCGCTCTTCCGTCGCCTGAGATGGAGACTACACGCGCTGGCGAGAAGGTCGAAGGATTATTGCGTGGAAATACCGCCTAGCTTCGATAGCATTGTGAAAGATTAATTCGGATGATGGCCGCGATGTCGGTTAACCGCCAAGTCGCCAAGACGCCAAGTTAAGAGACGCCAAGATGATCGAACCTACTCCAGAACATGACCGTATAGCCAAGCAGATCGTCGATTCCGCTTTCGCGGTTCATACGACGTTAGGGCCGGGGCTTCTGGAATCTGCTTACGAGCAGTGTCTGACAACAGAACTCAGAAGCCGTAATCTTGCGGTCGAACGCCAAGTGTTGGTTCCTCTTGTCTATAGGAACACACGCATCGATGCGGGCTTCCGAATGGATATGGTCGTTGGAGGGCTCGTAGTCGTCGAG
>DATBAZ010000354.1:0-15549 GCA_036271255.1 Alphaproteobacteria bacterium | reverse complement strand
CTCTATAACGGCAAGCCCGCCATCTCCGTCATCGTCACCCAGCAGCCCGGCGCCAATATCATCGAGACGGTGGACCGGGTGATCGGGCTGATCCCGGAGATCAAGCAATCGATCCCCTCGACCATCGACCTCCACGTCGCGCACGACCGCTCGGTCACCATCCGCGCCTCGCTGAAACAGGTCGAGAAAACGCTGGTCGGCGCGGTGATCCTGGTGATCCTGGTGGTGTTCGTCTTCCTGCGCGACATCAGATCGACCCTGATTCCGGCGGTCGCGGTGCCGGTGTCGCTGATCGGCCCGTTCGGCGCGATGTATCTGTTCGGCTTCAGCCTGGACAATTTCTCGCTGATGTCGCTGACCATCGCCACCGGCTTCGTCGTCGACGACGCCATCGTGGTGATGGAGAACACGACCCGCCATATCGAGGCCGGGATGCCGCGGGTGAAGGCGGCTTTCGTCGGCGCCAGCGAGGTCGGCTTCACCGTGCTGTCGATGAGCCTGTCCCTGGTCGCGGTGTTCGCGCCGCTGCTGCTGGTGGGCGGATTGCTCGGCCGGCTGTTCCACGAATTCACCGTCACGCTGACGGTGGCGATCCTGATCTCGCTGGTCATCTCGCTGACCACCACGCCGATGATGTGCGCCCGGTTCCTGTCCGAGCACGGCCAGACCAAGCCCACCTCCCGGTTCTTCCGCTTCACCGAGGCCTCGTTCGCGCGGATGAAGGCGGGTTACGAAAGCACGCTGGACTGGGCCGTCGGGCACGGCCTGGTGATGATGGGGATCCTGCTCGTGACGGTGATCCTCAACGTCGTCCTGTTCATCGTCATCCCGAAGGGCTTCTTCCCGCAGCAGGACACCGGCCAGATGCGCGGCGTCGCCCGCTCCGACCAGTCGACCTCGTTCCAGTCGATGAAGCAGAAGATGATCCAGATCGAGAAGATCATCCAGGACGACCCGGCGGTGGAGAGCGTGGTCTCCAACATCAACAGCGGCGGCAATGGCGGCTTCGGCCCATCGGGCACCACCACCGCCACCTTCAACGTCACCCTGAAGCCGCTCAGCGAGCGCAAGAAATCGGTCGACGACATCATCGCGCGGCTGAGGCCGAAATTCTTCGAAGTGAAAGGCACCCAGACCTTCCTGCAGGCGGTGCAGGACATCATGACCGGCGGGCGATCCTCCAGCTCGCAATACCAGTACACGTTGACCGGCGACGACCTCACCGAGCTGAAGACCTGGTCGGACAAGCTGCGCCGCGAACTGCAGAACGTGAAGGAAGTGACCGACGTCGATTCCGACCAGCAGCCGGGCGGGCTGGAGACCGAAGTGGTGGTCGACCGTGATTCGGCTTATCGCCTCGGCCTCACCTCCAGCCAGATCGACGCCACCCTCTATGACGCGTTCGGCCAGCGCCTGGTCTCGACCATCTACAACCCGCTGAACCAGTACCATGTCGTCATGGAGGTGGCGCCGGAATACTGGCAGAACCCCGAGATATTGAAGGACATCTATGTCTCGACCACCGGCGGCGGCGTCTCGGGCACGGCCTCGACCAATGCGGTCGCCGGCACCACGGTCCTGACCTCGGCCGCCGCGCCAACGGCGTCGTCGGTCGCCAACGATACCGCCCGCAACGCCCAGGCCAATGCGCTGGCCAACACCGCCAAGGGCGGCGCCTCCACCGGCGCCGCGGTGTCGACCGCGCGCGAGGCGATGGTGCCGCTGGCCGCCTTCGCCCATTTCGGCAACGGCCAGACGCCGACCCAGGTCAACCACCAGGGCAGCTTCGCCGCCACCACCATCTCCTTCAACCTGCCGGCGGGCGAGCCGATGTCGGCCGGGACCGAGGCGATCGACAGCGCGATGAAGCGGATCGGCATGCCCGCCACGATCCACGGCGAATATGCCGGCACGGCCAAGAATTTCCGCCAGTATCAAGGTCAGCTGCCGCTGATGCTCGTGGCCGCCCTGCTGGCGGTCTATATCGTGCTGGGCGTGCTGTATGAGAGCTACATCCACCCGATCACCATCCTGTCGACCCTGCCCTCGGCCGGGATCGGCGCCCTGCTGGCGCTGATGATCACGGGCAACGAGCTGACCCTCATCGCCTTCATCGGCATCCTGCTGCTGATCGGCATCGTCAAGAAGAACGCCATCATGATGGTGGATTTCGCGCTGGAGGCCGAGCGCGCCGAGGGGCTGGAACCGCGCGCCGCGATCCTGAAGGCCTGCGCGCTCCGCTTCCGCCCGATCATGATGACCACGCTGGCCGCCATCTTCGGCGCCCTGCCGCTGGCGATCGCATCGGGCGACGGCACCGAGATGCGCCGGCCGCTCGGCATCTCCATCGTCGGCGGGCTGGTGGTCAGCCAGATGCTGACCCTCTACACCACCCCGGTGGTCTATCTTTACCTCGAACGGTTCCGCCAATGGCGCAAAAGAAAATCCGGCCGCAAGACCATGACGCCACTCCGTCCCCGGCCGGCGGAGGCGTAAGGATGGGCTTCTTATTTCTTCGTCATTCCCGCGAAGGCAGGAATCCAGATCTAGAGCCGCGTCCGCGGCGACATAACTGGCTTCGGCGCGCAGACCTTCTGGATTCCCGCCTTCGCGGGAATGATGTGGTGAAGTGGATGGTGACGAGCCTCCTCCTGACGGCCTCGGCCTGCTCGGTCGGCCCGGACTACCAGAAGCCCGACGCGCCGACGGCCACGCAGTTCAAGGAACTGGCCGGGTGGAAGCCCGCGACGCCGGCCGACGCAGTCGATCGCGGCTCGTGGTGGACGATCTACAAGGATCCGCGGCTGGACGATCTGGAGAAGCAGATCGACATCTCCAACCAGACGCTGAAGGAGTCCGAGGCGGCCTATCGCCAGTCCCGCGCCGTGGTCGACCAGGCCCGGGCCAGCTTCTTCCCGGTGCTGGCCGGCAACGCCTCGGCCGAACGCTCCTATGTCGGGCCCGGCGCGTCACGCGCCGGCGCGGCGGCCACCAGCGGCGGGGCCACAACCGCGGGCTTCAATCGCGGCGGCACCGCGGTCAACTCGTTCTCCACCTCGCTGCAGGGCAGCTGGGACCTCGACGTCTGGGGCCGCATCCGGCGCACCGTGGAGGGCGACGTCGCCACCGCCCAGGCCAGCGCCGCCGACCTCGCCTCGGCCCGGCTCTCGGCCCAGGCGACGCTCGCAACCGACTATGTCCAGCTCCGCTACCAGGAGCAGCTGAAGGTGCTGCTGGAGACCACTGCGGTCGACTTCAAGCGCTCGCTGGAGATCACCCAGAACCAGTACAATGCCGGCGTCGCCGCCAAGGCCGACGTGCTATCGGCGCAGACCCAGTATCTCGACGCCCAGGCCCAGGCGATCAATGCCGGGGTGCTGCGCGCGACCTTGGAGCACGCCATCGCCGTGGCTGTCGGCAAGCCGCCGGGCGATTTCGCGATCGGCCCTGGCAAGCTGCCCGACGCGGTGCCGGTGGTGCCGGTGGGCCTGGCCTCGGCCCTGCTGGAGCGCCGCCCCGACATCGCCGGGGCCGAGCGCCGCATGGCCGCGGCCAACGCCCAGATCGGTGTCGCCATCGCCGCCTATTTCCCCGACATCACGCTGACCGGCTCCTATGGCAGCCAGGCGACCCAGGCCGCCGCTTTGTTCGCCTCCCCCACCTCGGTGTGGTCGGTCGGCGGCAGCGTCGCCGAGACCCTGCTCGATTTCGGCAGCCGCTCGGCCCAGGTCGAGCAGGCCCGCGCGGCCTATGACGAGGCGGTCGCCACCTATCGCCAGACCGTGCTGTCCGGCTTCCAGCAGGTCGAGGACGAGCTGTCGACGCTGCGCATCCTGCAGGACCAGGCCAAGGTCGAGCTGGAGGTGGTGAAATCCGCCCAGGAGGCGGCGCGCCTGACGCTCAACCAGTACAAGGCGGGCACCGTGCCCTACAGCAGCGTCATCACCGCCCAGGCGACCGCGCTGTCAGACGAGCAGACCGCGCTCAGCATCACCCAGCAGCGCCTCACCGCCTCGATCACGCTGATCCAGTCCATCGGCGGCGGCTGGGACGAAACCAAGCTTCCCGGCACCGACCAGGTCGAGGACGACACCTCGTTCCTCCACATGATCCCGATCACGACGGACCATCCGACCAGCTCGGACGAACCTGCGAAGCCCGCGGACGTTAAATAAACCCCTGATTCTTAAAGCCCCTCTCCCGCGTTGCGGGCGAGAGGCTTATGAGCGTCCCCCCCCCTCAATACGGCGTCCCGTCCTTGTGCAGGAAGCGCCCGTCCGCCGCCGGGCTCATCATGTCGATGTCGGAGCAGGTGGCGACATCGGTGCGCGAGCGGGAGCCCACCTCCAGATAGATCGCCGTCGTGGCTGCACGATTGATCATGTGGTGGCCGTTGCAGGAATTCTTGGGGAAGGCGGCGCAGTCGCCGGCGCGGAGCAGCGTTTCGCCGGCATCCTCGATCAGGGTCAGCTCGCCTGCCAGCACATAGACGAACTCATCCTCCTGCGAATGCCAATGCCGCTGGCTGGACCAGTTGCCGGGCGGCAGGCGCATGAGGTTGACCCCGAAATCGGCCAGCCCGCCGGCATTGCCCAGCCGCTGCCGGATGCGGTCCGCCGACAGCGCGGCGAAGGGCGGCGGATAGCCGATGCCTTTCACTTCCGGCACGGCGGCGATGTCGATCTTGGGCATTGGCAGGTCTCCAGGATTTCGAAACCAGACGCGGTGGCAATATCGGAATAAGCGGCATAACACGCGGGAAAACGACAAGAAAAAGCGGTTTGCACAGGCAATAGTCCCCGTCGTCTAACGCTCGCGCAATGAGAGCGGCCGGCATCAGGAGGGGGTTCCATGGATTGGCGTCGGACGGCTGTATGTTGCGCGTTCCTGTACGCCGCCCTGTGCATCGTCGCCTTGACCGGGTGCGATGAGAAGAAGCCGGCGGCGCAGGCCGGCGGCCCGCCCGTCACCGTCGCCAACCCGACCGCGCGGCGCATCGCCGAGTGGGACGATTATACCGGCCGCTTCCAGGCGACCGAGTATGTCGAGATCCGCGCCCGGGTGAACGGCTATCTGGACAGCATTCATTTCACCGACGGGCAGATCGTCAAGAAAGGCGACCTGCTGTTCGTCATCGATCCCAGGCCCTATCAGGCGACCGCCGATTCGGACGCGGCGGCGCTGACCCAGACGCAGGCCCGGCTGGACCTCGCCAATCGCGAGCAGGTGCGCGCGGCGGCGCTGGCCAAGTCGCAGAACGGCTCGGTCGAGGCGCTGGACAAGGCGGTGCAGGAGCAGCGGGCGGCCGGCGGCGCGGTCCAGGCGGCCCAGGCGGAGCTGAGGCGGGCGCAGCTCGACCTCGAATTCACCCATGTCACCTCACCCGTGACCGGCCGGATCAGCCGGCATCTGGTCAGCCTGGGCAACCTGGTCAGCGGCGGCGAATCCAACTCCACATTGCTCACCACCATCGTGTCGCTGGACCCGATCTATTTCTATTTCGACGCCGACCAGAACGCCTATCTCAAATATACGCGGCTCAACCTGTCGGGTCAGCGCCGCAGCTCACGCGACGTGGCCAATCCGGTGCGCCTGGCGCTGAACGACGAGAAGGATTTCCCGCATCAGGGCCATATGGATTTCGTCGACAACCAGATCGATTTCGGCACCGGCACGATCCGCGGCCGGGCGGTGTTCGACAATGCCGACCTGGTCTTCACCCCCGGCATGTTCGGCCGGATCCAGCTGATCGGCGAACCGGAGCATGACGCCCTGCTGCTGCCCGACGACGCCATCGGCACCGACCAGGCGCGGCGCTTCGTCTATGTGGTGGGCGACGGCAATGTCGCGACCGCCCGGGAGGTGGTGCTGGGACCGGTCATCGACGGCTTAAGGGTCGTGCGCTCGGGCGTCGCGGTCAGCGACCGGATCATCGTCAACGGCCTGCAGCGCGTCCGCGTCGGCCAGCCGGTGACGCCCCAGCCGCCACCGCAAGCGCAGCCGAAACAGGCTGAGGCGCACTGACCATGGGCATCGGCCATCTCGCCATCAACCGGCCCGTCTTCGCGATGGTGCTGTCGATCTTCATCCTGCTTGTCGGCGCCATCGCCTATGCCACCCTGCCAGCGGCGCAGTATCCCGAGGTGGCGCCCCCCACCGTCGTGGTGCAGACGACCTATCCCGGCGCCGACGCGCGCACCGTGGCGGAAACCGTCGCCACGCCGATCGAGCAGGAGGTCAACGGCGTCGAGGACATGCTCTACATGTACTCGCAGTCGACCGGCGACGGCGGCATGCAGCTGACCGTCACCTTCAAGCTGGGCACCGATCTGGACAAGGCGCAGGTGCTGGTCGAGAACCGGGTTGCGGTGGCTGAGCCCCGGCTGCCCGAGGAGGTGCGCCAGATCGGCGTGACCACCAAGAAGAACTCGCCCGACCTCTTGATGGTCATCCATCTGCTGTCGCCCGACGACAGCTACGACCAGCTCTATATCAGCAACTATGCGCTGGTTCAGGTGCGCGACACGCTGCTGCGCCTGCCGGGCGTGGGCGACGTGCAGATGTTCGGCGCCCGCGACTATTCCATGCGCCTGTGGCTCGACCCCGACCGGGCCGCCGACCTCAACCTCACCGCCGGCGACATCGTCACCGCGGTGCGCGGCCAGAACGTCCAGGTCGCCGGCGGCCAGCTCGCCCAGCCGCCGGTGCCGACCAACCGCGCCTTCCAGCCCGCGCTCACCCTCCAGGGCCGCCTCATCCAGCCCGATGAGTTCTCCAAGATCATCGTCAAGTCGGGCGGCGACGGGCGGGTGGTGCGGGTCGCCGATGTCGGCCGGGTTGAGCTGGGGGCCGAGGACTACACCTCCAACTCCTATCTCTCCGGCAAGACCGCGGTCGCCATGCTGATCAGCCAGCAGCCGGGGACCAACGCGCTGGCGACGTCCAAGCGCGTCATCGCGGCGATGGAGGAGATGAAGAAGAAATTCCCCAAGGGGATCGAATACCGCATCGCCTACAACCCGACCGAGTTCATCGCCGCCTCGATCAAGGAGCTGATCCGCACGATCTATGAGGCGGTGGCGCTGGTGGTGATCGTGGTGCTGATCTTCCTGCAGCGCTGGCGGGCGGTGCTGATCCCGATCCTGTCGATCCCGGTATCGCTGGTCGGCACCTTCGCGGTGATGAAGGCGCTGGATTTCTCGATCAACAACCTGACCCTGTTCGGGCTGGTGCTGGCGGTGGGCATCGTCGTCGACGATGCCATCGTGGTGGTGGAGAATATCGAGCGCCATCTGGGCGAGGGCGACGATCCCAAGACCGCCGCAAGGCGGACGATGGACGAGGTCGGCGGCGCCGTCGTCTCGATCGCGCTGGTGCTGTCGGCAGTGTTCGTGCCGACCGCCTTCATCCCCGGCATCTCCGGCGAGTTCTACCGCCAGTTCGCGCTCACGATCGCCGTCGCCACGGTGATCTCGGCCTTCAACTCGCTGACATTGAGCCCGGCGGTGGCCTCGCTGGTGCTGAAGTCGCACGGCGCGGAAGAGCAGGCGCACGCGGTTCAGGGGCGGGGCATCCGCGCCCGCATCGAACGGGCGCTCGACATCTTCTTCGCCATGTTCAATGCCGGCTTTGAGTGGGTCGCGGTGCGCTATGGCGTGGTGGTGGCGCGGGTGACGCACATTCCGCGGCGCATGCTGGCGATCTATGTCGTGCTGATCGCGGCGACCGCGGTGATGTTCGTGCGGGTGCCGACCGGGTTCGTGCCGCTGCTGGACCAGGGCTATGTGATCATCTCGATCCAGCTGCCCAGCGGCGCATCCCTCGCCCGCACCGACGCCATCGTCAAGCAGGTGGACGCGATCGCGCGAGGCACGCCGGGCATCGATCGCGGCGTCGATTTCGCCGGCTTCTCCGGCGCCACCCGGACGGTCGCGTCCAACGCCGGCGCGATCTTTGCCGGGTTCGAGCCGTTCGAGACGCGTATCCCCAAGGGCCTCACCGCCAACCGCATCATCGCCGACCTGCGCAAACGCGTGAGCCAAGTGCAGGGCGCGTTCGTGCTGGTGCTGCCGCCGCCGCCGATCCGCGGCATCGGCACGGCCGGGGGCTTCTCGATGCGGATCGAGGACCGCGCCGGACGGGGCACCGCGCTGCTCGCCCAGGCGACGCGTGAGATCGCCGCCGAGGCCAACCAGACCACCGGGCTGACCTCCGTCTATACCCCGTTCTACGCCAACGTTCCCCAGCTCTTCGTCGATGTCGACCGCACCAAGGCCCAAATGCTGCGCGTGCCGGTGAACAATGTGTTCGAGGCCCTGCAGGTCTATCTGGGCTCATCCTACGTCAACGATTTCAACCTGCTGTCCCGCACCTTCCGGGTGACGGCGCAGGCCGACGGCCCGTTCCGGCTCGACCGCGACACCATCTCCCGCCTGCGCACCCGCAACCAGGACGGCGACATGGTGCAGCTGGGCTCGGTCGTGAATTACCACGAGACGATCGGCACCGACCGCTATCCCCGCTATGACCTCTACCCGGCGGCGGAGATCAACGGCGACACCTTGCCGGGCTTCAGCTCGGGCCAGGCGATCGCGGCGATGGAGAAGCTGGCCGACGCCAAGCTGCCGGACGGGCTCACCTATGAGTGGACAGACCTGTCGTACCAGGAGAAGAACGCCGGCAACACGGCCGTGCTGATCTTCCCCTTGAGCGTGCTGTTCGTCTTCCTGGTGCTGTCCGCCCAGTATGAGAGCTGGACCCTGCCCTTCGCGATCATCCTGATCGTGCCGATGTGCCTGTTCTCGGCCATGGGCGGCATCGCGCTGCTCGGCATGGACGACAATATCCTGACCCAGATCGGCTTCATCGTGCTGGTCGGGCTGGCCAGCAAGAACGCCATCCTGATCGTGGAGTTCGCGCGTCAGCAGGAAATGGAGGGCATGGGGCGGATGGAAGCCGTCATCGCGGCCTGCCGACTGCGGCTGCGGCCCATCCTGATGACCTCCTTCGCCTTCATCCTGGGGGTCGTGCCGCTGATGGTGTCGGCCGGCGCCGGGGCGGAGATGCGGCAGGCGATCGGCACCGCCGTCTTCTTCGGCATGCTGGGCGTCACCTTCTTCGGCCTGGTCTTCACCCCGGTCTTCTATGTCGTCGTGCGTGGAACGGTGGATGCGTGGAGCCGGCGGCGATCGGCCCAGCCCATCGCGCAGTCCGAGGACGCGAAGCCCGCCTCGTAAACCGGTAGGTTTGTCCAATCCCCGATTGATGCAGCCAATAATCGCGCCGGCGGCGGCAGTACTATCCGCCTATACGCTGGACTTCATGTCCTCGAAGGACACACGCCGGGGGAGAACATCATGTCGTTTCGCTTCATTGCCGCGATCGCCGCGCTCGGTGGGCTGTTGTTCGGCTACGACACCGGCGTGATTTCCGGCGCGCTGCTCTTCATCCGCGATCAGATGAAGCTGTCCGCCAGCATGCAGGGGATCGTCGTGGGCATCGCGCTCGCCGGCGCCGCCCTGGGGGCGGCCTTCGCCGGGTCGATGTCGGACCGGTTCGGCCGGCGCATGGTCATCCTCGGCGCGGCCCTGCTCTTCATCGTCGGCGCGTTGCTCGCCGCCGTCGCCGACACGGTGGAGGTCCTTCTCGTCGCCCGCTTCCTCATCGGGCTCGCCATCGGCGTGGCCTCGATGCTGACGCCGCTCTATCTGGCCGAGATCTCCCCGGCGAACGTGCGCGGTGCGATCGTGTCGCTCAACCAGCTCTGCATCACGCTCGGCATCCTGGTGTCCTACATCATCGGCTATGCCTTCGCCGAGGCGCTGGACGGGTGGCGCTGGATGCTTGCGCTGGGCGCGCTGCCCGGGATCATCCTGGCCGTCGGCATGATGATCCTGCCGGAAAGCCCGCGCTGGCTCGCCGGCCATCAGCGGCTCGACGACGCCAAACGCGTCCTGGAGCAATTGCGCGGCGGCGACGTGACCGAGGAATTCGGCGTCCTGCGTACCGATATCGCCGAGGAAGGCCGTCAGCTGGCCGGCGCGTCGGAGCTGTTTTCCCCGCGCCTGCGCCGGCCGCTGATCATCGGGGTCGGGCTGGCGATGTTCCAGCAGATCACCGGCATCAACACCGTCATCTATTTCGCCCCGACCATCTTCGAGAGCGCCGGCCTGCCGTCGGCCGCGACCTCGGTGCTGGCGACGGCCGGTGTCGGGCTGGTCAATGTCATCATGACCATCGTCTCGATCCGCCTGATCGACCGGCTGGGCCGGCGTGTTCTGCTCTATTGGAGCCTCGCCGGGATGTCCGTGACCCTGTTCGTCCTGGCCGGCGCCTTCCTTGCCGGCACCTCGGGCAGCCTAGCCTGGATCGCGGTCCTGTCGGTTGCCGCCTTCGTCGGCTTCTTCGCCATCGGGCTGGGACCGGTGTTCTGGCTGCTGATCGCCGAGATCTTCCCGCTGGCGCTGCGCGGCCGGGCGATGAGCCTGGCAACCATCGCCAACTGGGGCTTCAACCTGATCGTGTCGGTCACCTTCCTGAACATCGTGGCCGCGGTCGGCAGCTCGGGCGCCTTCTTCACCTACGGCGTCCTGAGCATCGCAGCGCTCGCCTTCATCGCCGCCTACGTGCCCGAAACCAAGGGCCGCACGCTCGAGCAGATCGAAGCCGACATGGACACGTCCGCCGCAGCCAGCGCCGTCTGAGAAGTTCAGTCCAAGGAGCATATCGTCATGACCAGACATTCCGGCCTCGCCTTCGCCGCGCTGATTGCGCTCGGCGCGCCCGCGGCCTTCGCCGGCCAGCCGATCGATCCGGCGACCCTGCCGCCGACCCAGGCGATCGACGCGGCGCCATCGGACCATCTGTTCGGCGACTGGGGCGGCTGGCAGAACGACCTGATCAGCCAGGGCATCGGGCTGAAGATCGACGCGGTGACCGAATTCGCCGGCAATGTCTCAGGCGGCACGCAGCGGACCTCCAGCTTCGCCAACCAGGTCGGCTTCAACCTCGACGTCAACTGGGAGAGGCTGGCGAACGTCAACGGCTTCTCGACCCATGTCATCATCGTCAACCGGTCGGGCAGCAGCATCAGCCGGGCCTTCGGCGACAACCTGCTGCCGGTGCAGGAGATCTACGGCTCGGGCGGCGACGTCGTCCTGCATCTGGTCTCGGCCTATGCCGAGGAAACGCTGATGGACAAGCGGCTGGATATCGAGCTCGGCCGCATGAACGTGGAAAACGATTTCGCCTCCTCCCCGCTCTATTGCTACTTCATGAACAATGGCCTGTGCGGCGATCCGAAGGCCTTGCCCGGCGGCGATATCGGCCACAGCGCCTATCCGGACGCGGCCTGGGGCCTGCGCGTACGCGGCCGCCCGATCCCGGAGATGTATGTCGAGGCCGGCGTGTACGAGGTGAACCAGGGCATGTACTCGTATGCCAACTTCCGCAGCGGCTTCAAATTCGACTCGTCGCAGGACAGCGGCGTCTACCTGCCGGTTGAAATCGCCTGGGAGCCCGCATTCGGCGCGGACAAGCTGCCCGGCCATTACAAGCTGGGCTTCGGCTACGACACGTCCGACACCTATAAGGATTTCACAAACGCCCTGGCCGACGCCGGGCTGCCCGGCTACCGCTCAGGCAGGCACACCGGCAATACCCAGCTGTGGGCGCTGGCCGACCAGATGCTGATCCGCAATGGGGAGGGCGGCGACAGCGGCCTCATCGCGCTGGCGGGCTACATCCTGAATGACCCGAACAACACGGTCTATGCCGACCAGTATATCGTCGGCATGATCGACAAGGGCTTCTGGGAGGCGCGGCCGCAGGACAGCTTCCAGATGCTGTTCTCCTACGTCACCGCCAGCGACCGCGTCGCCAAGGTCGAGAACATCCAGCAGCAGAATGGCCTGCCGCTGTTCGGCGGCGCCACCGGCGTCCAGACCCACGAGATCCTGCTGGAGGCGGATTACAAGTTCCAGTTCGCCGACGGCGTCAGCTTCATGCCGGACTTCCAGTACATCATCCGGCCCAACGCCCAGACCAACATCCAGGATGCGACCGTCTTCGGCTTCCGGGCCTATGTCAATTTCTGACGTCGCCTCTTCTGTTGGGAAAACCGGCGTTTTATAATCTCCGGGAATTCGCTCGACCCGGGATTTGGCATGCAGGAAAAGGGGACTGCTCCGCGTCGCCCGCGCGGCCGGCCGCAGGCGCGGCCGGACGATGAAACGCTGCGCGTCATCGCCGACGCGGCGCGCGGGGAGTTCATGACCCGCAGCTTCAGCGATGTCAGCATGGCCTCGGTAGCGCAGCGCGCCGGCGTCTCCACCAAGACGATGTACCGGCTGGTGCCGACCAAGGCCGATCTTTTCCGCAACATCGTCCTGGACAGGATGGGGAAGTTCGTCGATGCGCTCGACGTCGGCAGTCTGGATGCGCTCGCCCCTATCGAAGCCCTGACCAGGCTCCTTACAATCTCCGCCGGCCTCATTCTCAGCCCCGATGGCACCACCATGTACCGGCTCGCAGTGACGGAACGCGACCGCTTCCCCGACCTCGCCGCCTTCTTCTTCGAGAATGCCATCGGGCCGGCCGGCCGGATATTGGAGGACTGGCTGCGCAGGCAGCGCGACCTGGGCGTGATCGAGATCGACGATCCCGCCGCGACATCGGGGATGCTGCGCGGCATGATCGCGATGGACCCGCAGCGGGCGGTCCTGCTCGGCCAGCGCTCGCTGCCCGACGCGGCAGAGGTCACCGCCCGCGCCCGCACCTGCGCCGAGCTGTTCCTGAACGGCTGCCTAGTGGGCGCCCGCGCCGGCGGCCGGTGAGACCTTGCGGGCGAAGAGAACGGCGATCACCGCCAGGGTCAGCATGATGCCGATCGCGGCGAAAGCGTCGCTGAAGCCCATGATCAGGGCCTGCCGCTTCACGACGTTGCCGATTGCGACGATCGCCTCGTGTCGCGCCGCGGCCGCATCCGACAGGCCGTGCTGAAGCAGGTAGCTGGTCAGGCCGGCGATCCGGTCGCGCACCTCCTCCCGGTTCAGGTTCACCGCCTGGCCGATGATGTTGGAGTGGTACTGCTCGCGCTTGGTGATGATCGTCGCCAGGGTGGCCGTACCGATCGCGCCGCCCAGATTGCGCAGCATGTTGGACAGGCCCGACGCGGCGCCCGCATCCTTAGGCGCGATGCCGCCGGTGGTGATCGCCGAGATCGGGGTGATCACGAAGGCCTGACCGATGGCGCGGACGACGTTGGGGATCAGGAACTGGTCGCCCGCGACGTCCAGCGACAGGGTCGTGTTCATGAAGCAGCTGATCGCGAACAGCGCGATGCCGATCGCAGCGACATAGCGCACGTCGAAACGCTTCATGACGATCGGAACCAGCGGGATCAGGATCAGCTGCGGCAGGCCGGTCCAGGCCAGCACGTTGCCGATCTGCTCGGCGTTATAGCGCTGCACCTGGCCTAGATATTGCGGCAGGACATAGACCGAGCCGAACAGGGCGAAGCCGACGAAGATCTGGCCGACGACGCCGGCGGCGAAATTGCGTTGACTGAACAGGCGCAGGCGCATCACCGGATTCTTGACGTTCAGCTCGATGACGACGCAGGCCACGATGAAGACCGCGGCGACGATCGAGAGGTCGACGATGAAGGGCGAGCCGAACCAGTCGTCCTTGTTGCCCTCCTCCAGCACCGTCTGCAGCGAGGCAAGGCCGATCGCCATGGTGACGATGCCCAGCCAGTCGCCCTCCTTCAGCAGCTTGAGCTGCATCGGCTGGTTTTCCAGCGTGAAGAACAAGGCGGCGATCATCAGCAGGCTGGGCGGCGCGTTGACGAAGAATATCTTCTGCCAGCCGTAATTCTCGGTCAGGTAGCCGCCGATGGTCGGCCCGATCGCCGGCGCGAAGGTGACCGCGACGGCGAACATGGCAAGGCCGATCGGCTGCTGCTGCTTGGGCAGCTTGGTCAGCACCAGGGTGAACGCCATGGGGATCAGCGTGCCGCCAAAGAAGCCCTGGAGGCCCCGCATCACGATCATCGAGCCCAGGTCGTGGGTGAAGGAACAGGCGATCGAGAACAGGGCGAACAGCAGTGTATTCACGATGATGTAGCGTTTGAACGAGAACACGCGGCTCATATAGTCGGTCAGCGGGATGACGATGATCTCGCCGATCAGATAGGACGTGGAGATCCAGGCGCCGTTATCGACGCCGGTGCCGATGCCGCCCTCGATATCGAGCAGCGAGGCATTGGTGATCTGGATGTTCAGGATCGACATGAAAGCGCCGATCATGCTGGCCGAAACGGCGATCCAGGCTTTGAGATCCGCCCCGGTGGACGCGTTGGATGGGGCGGATTGAACAGAGGTCGACATGGCCGTCACTCCGTTAAGATGGCGCTCGGGTTTAGCTGGGGTTCGACTGCGCGGCGCTGGCCGTCACGGTGTGCGGCGCGGGCTTTGTCATGATGGTGGGACCGACCGACATGCCGGGGCGCAGCTCGCCGGCGAGCGGGCTGCCGGGATCCAGGATGATCTTCACCGGAATGCGCTGGACGATCTTCGTGAAGTTGCCCGTGGCATTGTCGGGCGGCAACAGGGCGAATTCCTGGCCGCTGGCCGGGGCGAGGCTGTCGACATGGCCGTGGGCCTTCACCCCCGGGAACATGTCGACCTCGATCTCCACCGGCTGGCCGGCACGGACATGCGTCAGCTGGGTCTCCTTGAAGTTGGCGACCAGATAGGCAGCCTGCAGCGGCACGATCGTCATCAGCTGGGTGCCGCTCTGGACATACTGGCCCACGCGCAAGGTGCGGTTGCCGACCGTGCCGTCCACCGCGGCGACGATGGTGGTATAGGACAGGTTGAGCTCCGCCTGCCGCAGATTGGCCTGGTCGCGGGTCAGCGCCGCCTCGGCCTGCGCCAGATCGGCCTTGATCTGATCGACCTGCTTGATCGAAGTGGTCAGCGCCGCGTTGTCGCGCGCGATGCTCGCCTTCAGCGCGGCGACGCGCGAGGAGGCCTGCTGCGAATTCTGCGCGCTGCCATAGCCGTCGGCTGCCAGGATGGCATATCGCCGGTCGTCCTGGTGGGCGAAGGTCTGGTTGGCGGCATCGACTTCAACGGCGGCCCGTGCCGCCTCGATGATCGACTGCTGGGTCTCCAGCGCGGCCTTCTGGCGGGCCACATTCGCCTCAGCCGCCGACACATTGGCACGGGCCTGGTCGACCGCCGCCTTGAAATCGCGGTCGTCGATATGGGCGAGGATCCGCCCGGCCATGACAGGCTGATTGTCTTCGACATTCACCGCATCGAGATAACCCGAGACCTTTGGAGCCACAGTCGTGCTGTCGGCCTTCACATACGCGTCATCGGTCGAAACCTCGAAACGGCCGACGGTCCAGTAATCCTCGCCGACCCAGCCGAGGCCGGCCAGGACGAGAAGGCTCGCGCCGACCGCCAGCACATGGGACCTCCTGCGCTTGGGTGGGATTGCCGGGCCGACGGCAATCTCTGACAGCAGCTCGGTCTGGTCCGG
>DATBAZ010000353.1:0-3703 GCA_036271255.1 Alphaproteobacteria bacterium | reverse complement strand
CGGCAATGCGCTGGTCAAGGTGATCGGCCCGCTGGCCAAGGCCACGGCCCGCGCCGGCACCACTGCTTCGCTGGGCGGCTTCGGCGCGCTGTTCGATCCCAAGGCCGCCGGTTTCAAGGATCCGATCCTCGTCGCCACCACCGACGGCGTCGGCACCAAGCTGAAGATCGCCATCGCCACCGGTCTGCACGACACGATCGGCATCGACCTGGTCGCCATGAGCGTCAACGACCTGATCGTCCAGGGCGCCGAGCCCCTGTTCTTCCTGGACTATTTCGCCACCGGCAAGCTGGAAGTCGGCACCGCGACCCGCGTCGTCGCCGGCATCGCCGAGGGCTGCAAGATCGCCGGATGCGCGCTGATCGGCGGCGAGACGGCGGAGATGCCCGGCATGTATGCCGACGGCGACTATGACCTGGCCGGCTTCGCCGTCGGCGCGGTCGAGCGCGGCCATGCGCTGGACGGGCTGAATATCGTCGAAGGCGACGTCGTCATCGGCCTGCCCTCCTCCGGCGTGCATTCCAACGGTTATTCGCTGGTTCGCAAGCTGGTCGAACAGTCCGGCGTCGCCTGGGATGCGCCTGCCCCATTCGATCCGTCCAAGACCCTCGGCGAGGCGCTGCTGGCGCCGACGGTGATCTATGTCCAGCCGGCGCTGAAGCTGGTCCGGGCCGGCGCAGTCAAGGGATTCGCCCACATCACCGGCGGCGGCCTGACCGAGAATATCCCGCGCGTGCTGCCCGCCGGGCTGGGCGTGAAGCTGGACGCCGATGCCTGGCCGCTGCTGCCGGTCTTCCGCTGGATGGCCAAGGTCGGCGGCCTGCCGGCGGCGGAAATGGCCCGCACCTTCAATTGCGGCATCGGCATGGTCGCCGTCGTCAGCGCCGACCGGCGCGACGAGGCGCTCAAGCTGCTGGACGGTACCGGCGCCCGCCCGATCGGCAGCGTGGGGAAGGCGGCCGGCGAGCACCGGGTCGAGATCGCCAACGTGGATACAGCATGGCCAAGCTGAAGCTCGGCGTCCTGATCTCCGGGCGCGGCAGCAACCTGCAGGCGCTGATCGACGCGGCAGCGGCCTCGTCCTATCCGGCTGAGATCGCGCTGGTTATCTCCAATAAGGCAGATGCCGGCGGGCTGGCCCGCGCCGAGGCGGCCGGCATCGCGACGCAGGTTATCCCGCACAAGGAATTCGCCAGCCGCGAGGCGTTCGACGCGGCCTTGGACCAGGCACTCCGCGATGCCGGGGTCGGGTTGGTATGCCTGGCGGGCTTCATGAGGCTGCTGACGCCTGGATTCTCGCAGGGCTGGCATGACCGGCTGATCAATATCCACCCGTCGCTGCTGCCCTCGTTCAAGGGGCTCGATTCGCATGCCCAGGCGCTGAAGGCCGGTGTGCGCTTCTCGGGCTGCACCGTCCATTTCGTCCGGCCCGAGATGGATGCCGGCCCGATCATCCTGCAGGCCGCGGTTCCGGTGCATGACGGTGATGACGAGGACGGGCTCGCCGCCCGCATCCTGGAGGCCGAGCACAAATCATACCCGCTGGCGGTCAGGCTGATCGCCGAAGGGCGGATCGAGGTCGTCGATGAGATCGTGCGCGTCAGGAACGGCGATTTCGCAGCCGCGGCCCTGCTGAATCCCGCCGGGTAAAGCGTCGCAATTCGCCCGAAACCGGGACAATCGACTTGATGGCCGTGGGCCATCGTGTCTAAAAGACCGTTACCGTTTTACGAGGAAAAGACAATGAGCAGCCCGGCGACAAGCAACGAAGAGTTCGCGGACATCAAGTCCCACCAGCAGATGTATGTCGGCTACACGCACCTGATCACGCGCGGCATCATCGGCGTCATAATCGTGCTGCTGTTCATCGGCTTCGTCACCGGGACCCTGTAAGGTCCCGGCAACATTCGCGATGCGTGAGACGCCGGCTGGTTAGCCGACGATCTCGCTCTCAGAGAAGAAGAACGCGATCTCGTTCTTCGCATTTTCCAAACTGTCCGAACCATGAACCGAGTTCGCCTCGATGGACTCGGCAAACTCCTTGCGGATCGTGCCGGCCTCGGCATTGGCCGGGTTGGTGGCGCCCATCACTTCGCGGTTGCGGGCCACGGCATTGGCGCCTTCCAGCACCTGGACGACGACCGGGCCGGAGATCATGAAGGACACCAGCTCGCCATAGAACGGCCGCTCCTTGTGGACGGCGTAGAACGCCTTGGCCTGCGCCTCGGTCAGATGCACGCGCTTCTGCGCGACGATCCGCAGCCCCGCCGCCTCGAGCTTGGCATTGACCGCGCCGGTCAGGTTACGACGCGTGGCGTCGGGCTTGATGATCGAAAAGGTGCGTTCGACGGACATGGGTTTCTCTTGCGTGTTCGGGGACAGGATCGAAAGATCGCGCGCCTTATAGCCGGAGGCCCCCATGGGCGTCCACCCTGGGGGTCCGCCCTGGGGGTCCGCCCTGGGGCCTTTCAGGTTGCCGGGCCCGCGGCCCGGTGTCAGTAATCCCGTTGGCTGTGAATGGGGAATGGCATGGCGCGCGTCCCGATAGATGGTTGCAAGCTGTATTACGAGATCGAGGGCGACGGGGATTGGCTTGTCTTCGCCCATGGTGGCGACGGAAACCATCTGTGCTGGTGGAAACAGGTCGCGGCGTTCAAGGACCGCTATCGCTGCCTGACCTATGACGCGCGGGGATATGGCCTGTCGGACACGTCGGAGCAGGCCGTCGATGCCGTGCATAGCGCCGCGAACGACCTGCTGGCCCTATTGGATCATCTGGACATCGGCCGGGCGGTTCTTGTCGGCCATTCGATGGGCGGCATGGCCGTGTCGGGGATCAGCCAGAGCCGGCCCGAGCGGGTGCGTGCGCTGGTGATGAGCGACACACCCTTCGGCTTCCAGACCGCCGCGCTGTCGCGTTGGGCCGTCCAGATGATGGACAAAATATCCGACGGTTTCGACGTGATGGAGAACCTCTTCGCCCCCGGCTATGCAGAACGCGAACAGGAGATGCACGGGCTCTACCAGGCGATCTGCCGGATGCGGATCAGCGAATTGCCGGCGCGCCCGGCAGACGACCGGGTCTATGAACCCTATCGGCGGATGCGCGATATGGCGGCGGTCGACTATTCGGCCTTTCCGGTCCCGTCCCTTTTCATCGTCGGCGACCAGGATCAGCTCACGCTGCCCGGCATGATGGAAGAGACCGCAGCTGCCGTCGGCGGCGCCAAATTCGTCACCATTCCGGGTGCTGGGCATTCGCCGTTCTTCGAGCAGACCGAGCTCTACAATGCGGCTCTTGAGACGTTCCTGAAGGATGTCTGAAAGGGCGCTTTCCGCTCAGCCTTACGAATAAAACCGCTGCGTATAGCGGCGCCAGCGCAGGATATCGCCGTCGCCCGAACAGAGCAGCGGTTTCTCCAGGTGCTTCTTGTGCTCCAGGATCGCGAGATCCTGCGCCACCTCGTATTTGAAGCGTTCGATGAAGTGGAGGCCGAAGGCGCTGTCGAGCTCGCTGGAGCCGGATTCCTTGACATAGGCGTTGACCGTCATCTCCACCCGGTCCTCGTCGATCGGCGTGAAGCTGGTGAAGAGCAGGTTCTCGCCGCGGGCGCGATTGTTCTGCACGGCCAGCGAGATGCCGGAATAATCGTTGATGCATTTGGCGATCGGGAACTCCGAATCCGGCACATCGATGTCGAGC
>DATBAZ010000352.1:0-5996 GCA_036271255.1 Alphaproteobacteria bacterium | reverse complement strand
ACACGACGTTCCAGCTCGACGGTCTGGGCGGCCTGGTCAATGTGCCCGTCGAACTCGCCCCCGGCGTGACATTGCCGCCCGGCTTTATTCCATTGGGTCCTGGCAGCAATCACAATCTGGCCTCGTTCGTGACCGGCGCCCCGTTCGTCTTCCTGGGCAACGACGACTACAACCGGGAATGGCAATGGAGCGACGAGTTCCAGGTCAACGTCAACACCGACTGGATGACGCTGACGGCCGGCTTCCTGCATTTCTACGATCACATCACGACGGGCGGATTCTCCGGCGGCTACAACACCACGATCACACAGGTGGTCACCGGCCAGAACACCCCGCTCAACGGCACGCCCTTCGTCATACCGGCCAATCCGGGATATCGGGGCGCGGTCGTGCAGACCTTCTCCAATGCGGTCTATGCGCAGCCCGAATTCCATGTGACCGATCAGCTCGACGTCGTCGCCGGCATCCGCTGGACGCAGGACCAGAAGGACGGCCACGAATCCCTTCCCGATCAGCAGCTGACCCCCGGCATTTCGCCGATTTATTACAAGCACAGCCAGATCACTTACCTGGGCGGCCTCAACTACAAGCTGGAGCCGGACACGCTGCTCTATGCGAAATTCTCGACCGGCTTCGTTTCGGGCGGCACGCTGTCGACCCTGACCTACAAGCCTGAGAAGGCGCGGTCCTGGGAATTGGGCGTCAAGACCGAACAGTTCGATCACCGGCTGCGCAGCAACCTCGCCCTCTTCGATGCGCGCTACTCCAATCTCCAGTACGATACGTCCGGCTCGTTGACGGGGGATCCCGCCACGGCTCAGTTCGCGCAGGCCATCGTGAACCAGGGCGACGCGCATGCGCTCGGCTTCGAGCTGGAGAATGCGATTGCCGCGACCCGGAATCTGACCTTCACGGCGAATGTCGGCTACACCAATTTCAAATTCGAACAGGCGACGATTCCCGCGAACCTTCAGCTGCTGTCCGGCCCACCCGGCTTCAAGCCGCAGCAGCGTCCGAACTTCACCGGCACGCTCGGCGCCGAGTACACCAGCGACGAGCTGTGGTGGAGCAGTCATCTGATGGCGCGGATCGACGCGAATTTCCGCAGCCAGACATTGATGACCTCGAACACCATTGCGGGCGTCGGCTCAACCGCCGCCGACCCCGCGATCATCGCCGCCGCCACCAGTCCCTTCGTCTGGCTGGTCAACACGCGGGTGGCGCTCGCCGACATCGATCTCGGTTCGACGAAAGCCGAAGTGGCGCTGTGGTGCAGAAACCTGCTGGATGACCGCGAGATCACCCAGTTCGTCGGCCTCGGTCCGGTCGATTCGGTCATTTACGAGCCGGCGCGGACCTTCGGCGTGGACATCAGGTTCGATCTCACGCCCGAAAGCGGCCCCGAGGCGGCTCCGGCTGCCTATGTGCCGCCGCCGGTCCAGGCCCCGGCGCCCGCGCCGCACAGCTATCTGGTGTTCTTCGACTTCAACAAGTCCGACCTGACGGCCCAGGCGGTGCAGGTCGTGAACCAGGCCGCCGCCAATGCCGGTCCGGCCAAGGTCACCCAGCTGACGGTGACGGGTCACACCGATACGGTCGGCTCGGACGCCTACAACATGCGTCTCAGCCGACGCCGCGCTGAATCGGTCGCGGCCCAGCTGGAGAAGGACGGCATCGCGTCGTCGGAAATTCAGATCGTCGCCAAGGGCAAACGCGACCTTCTGGTCCCGACCGCCGACGGCGTGCGCGAGCCCCAGAACCGCCGGGTGCAGATCGTTTATGACGGTGGACCGACGTCCTGATTTCTCAAATCGTCATTCCCGCGAAGGCGGGAATCCAGAGCCGCATATGAATTCAACGCCAAGGCGCCAAGAACCGCCAAGGGCGCCAAGTAAATCCGATTTTGGTTTTGCCTTGGCGTCTTCCTTTGCGCCTTTGCGCCTTGGCGGTGCACTTCCTGGATTCCCGCCTTCGCGGGAATGACGGAAAGGAATACAAAGACGCATAACGACTGCGGGTGAGGGGCCATGCGGCGGCTTGAGGGGAAGATCGTGATCGTGGCCGGCGGGGCGACCGGGATCGGGGCCGCCACCTGCGAGCGGCTGGCGTCGGAAGGCGCCGCGGTCATGGTCGGCGACATCAACATGGCCGAAGCCGATGCGACCGCCGCCCGAATCGAAGCGGCCGGCGGCAATGCGGCGGCGATCCGTTGCGACATCGCCGACGATGCCTCGGTCGCGGCGATGGTCGCGGCCACCGTCGACCGCCATGGCGGGCTCGACGCCATCCATATCAATGCCGCCGACCTGTCGATCATCGGCCAGGACCTCGACGTGCTCGCCGTCTCGATGGACATCTTCGACCGCACGATCGCGGTCGATCTGCGCGGCCATGTTCTGTGCACCCGCCATGCCCTGCCGGCGCTGCTGAGGCGCGGCGGCGGCGCGATCGTCTACACCACCTCGGGCGCCGCCTTCATCGGCGAGCCGACCCGCGTCTCTTACGCCGCCGCCAAGAACGGGCTCCATGCCCTGATGCGCCACGTCGCCTCGCGCTGGGGCAAAGAGGGCATCCGGGCCAACGCCGTGTCGCCCGGCCTCGTCCTGTCGGAAACCGCGCAGGCCCATATGAGCGATGAGCTGATCGCCATGCATCTCGCCGACGGGCGCAGCCCGCGCCTGGGCAAGCCGTCGGACATCGCCGCCGCGGTCGCCTATCTCGTATCAGCGGATGCCGAATGGATGAACGGCCAGGTCATGGTCGTCGATGGCGGGCGGCATTTCGATTAGGGCTCGGTTCCGGACCTGACCCACTTGCCGCCGCGCCGCCGCGGGGCGAACATGTGCGCGGCGTAGGCCGATATCGGAGGAGAAGGGGATGCCTGACGGGTTCGATCCCGGCACGGTGCCGCGCCTGGCGGATCCGCTGCCCGATCTCAGGGCCTTGCAGGCGCGCGATCCGATTCATTGGGCCGAGCGCTACCGTGCCTGGCTCGTCACCCGCTGGGAGGATGTGCGGGCCGGTCTCAACGATCCGCGCCTGTCGACCATGCGGGCAATGCCGGAGCCGGAGGCCTTTCCCGAGGATTTCCGCGCCGTCTTCGCCGATTACCGCCGCTATCTCGACCCCTGGATGGTGATGCGCGATCCGCCGGACCATACGCGGCTGCGCGGCCTGGTGAACAAGGGCCTGACGCCGACCGCGATCGAGGCGCTGCGGCCGCGCATCGCGGCCCTGGTCGATGGCTTGCTCGCCGACATGCCGGCGAGCGGGGAATTCGACCTGATCCCGTCCTTCGCCTATCCGCTGCCCGCCGCCGTGATTGCCGAGCTGATCGGCGTGCCGGAACGGGTGGTCGACGACCTGAAGCGCTGGTCGGATGGGCTGGCGACCTCGACCAGCACGGGAAAGGACATCTATGCCGAGGCGGCCGCCGCGGTCAGCGAGATGGGCGGCTATCTAGCCGGCTTCGTTGCCGAGCGGCGCCGCAGGCCCGGCAATTCGGTGGTCGATGCGCTGATCGCGGCGCATGACGGCCAGTCCCGTCTCGATGCGGATGAGCTGATCGGCAACCTGATCCTGCTGCTGTTCGCCGGGCACGAAACGACCACCAACCTGCTGGCCAACGGCTTGCGCACCTTGCTGCTCAACCCGGCGCAGCTGGCCGATCTCAGCGCCAACCTGAACGACGCCGATCTGGTGCGGAACGCGATCGAGGAGATCCTGCGCTATGACGGGGCGCTGTTCATCAGCCTGCGCGTGGCCAAGACCGGTTTCGACTGGGACGGGCGGACGATCCGGCCCGGCGACCGCGTCTTCCTCTATCACCTCGCCGCCAACCACGATCCCGCGGTCTTCGCCCAGCCCGAGCGGTTCGACATCAGACGGCCTGACGCGTCCAAGCACATCGCCTTCGGCTATGGCATCCATTTCTGCCTGGGAGCGCCGCTCGCCCGCCTGGAAATGGAGATCGCCCTGCCGGCTTTGCTCAGGCGCTATCCGAGCCTGCGGCTGGCCGACCCTGCCGTGACCTGGAAAGACAACTTCACCCTGCGCGGACCCAAGTCGCTGCGTCTGATCGCCGCTTGACCGCGCGCCGCCTGGAACCGGTCGGACCCCGGGACGGTTGCTCAACGTTTGTCAGTCACCGGTTGTGGAAAGCAGATGGTCACACCCAGCCAGCGCGCTGAACGCCTGAACCAGACTCGCCGCCTCAAGATGGCGCGCTCCGCCCATGCCTATGTGCGGGGCAGCACGACGCAATTCTATGAATGGCTCGACCGCCGGGCCGGCGACATCCCCGCGGGCCCCGATGTCTGGATTTGCGGCGATTGCCATCTCGGCAATCTTGGCCCGTTGGCGGATGCGAAAGGCCGGGTGGAGATCCAGATCAGGGACCTCGACCAGACCGTCATCGGTAATCCGGCGCATGATCTGATACGGCTCAGCCTGTCGCTGGCGTCGGCCGCGCGGGGCTGCGACCTGCCGGGTGTCGTCACTGCCCGGATGATGGAGGCTGTTTCCACCGGTTACGCCGCGGCCCTTGAAGGCGCGTTCGACCAGGAGACGGAGGAGGAGGCGCGGCCGGACGATATCCAGGCGCTGATCGGCAGGTCCATGCGCCGCCGGTGGCGGCATCTCGCGCTGGAGCGCCTCGATACCGTGGAGCCGAGGATTCCGCTGGGCAAGAGGTTCTGGAGGCTCGACCGCTCGGAGAAGCCGGCGCTCAAGCGGCTGTTCGCCGAGGAGGAGGTGCGATCGATGATCCAGCACCTTCAGGGTGTGAAGCCGGACGCGCCGGTCGAGATCGTCGACGCCGCCTATTGGATGAAAGGCTGCAGCTCGCTCGGCCGGCTCCGCTATGCCGTCATGCTGAAGGTCGGCGCGGGAAAGCGCCGCTCGTTCTGCCTGATGGACATCAAGGAGGCCACGCGGGCGGTGGCGCCGCGCAGCGCCGAGGCCCGAATGCCCCGCGACAATGCCATGCGTGTGGTCGGCGGCGCGCGGGCGCTGTCCCCGCATCTGGGCAACCGGATGATCGCGGCCAGGCTGCTCGATCGGGGCGTCGTGCTGCGCGAGCTGATGCCGCAGGACCTGAAGATCGAGGTCGAAAGCATGGGCGAAACCGAAGCCGTGGAGCTGTCGGCCTACCTCGCCGGCATCGTCGGACGGGCGCATGGGCGGCAGATGACCCAGGACGACCGGCGGGCATGGGGCAAGACCCTCGCGGCGCGCGCGGGTCGGCTGGATGCGCCCGGGTGGCTATGGTCGTCGGTCGTCGAGCTCATCGCGATCCACGAGGCGGCCTATCTCGATCACTGCCGCAGATTTGCCCTTGCGGACGCTGCCTAGCCGTCCTCGGCCGGCGCAAAGACCGTCACGGCGCGCGGCAGGATGCGGAACCGCGCCGGCGTCTGGGTCACGATCTCGCCGTCGGCATTGACCGATCGCGGATGGGAGGTTTCGATCAGCACCTCCTGTCCCTCCATCGTCTCCACCTCGGACCAATGGCCCTGGGTGCCGCGGCGGAGCGACGGCAGCAGCTTCAGCGCCGAGATCACGCCGGACGCCTCGAGGCTGTAGACGTCCAGCCGGTTGTCGTCGATGGAGGCGTCCTCCGACAAGGTCATGCCGCCGCCATAGTGGCGCCCGTTGCCGACCGCGAGGTGGAGCGTGCGGGAGCGGTGGACATGGTCGCCGATGGTGATCGTGACATGGAATGGCCGCACGCGATGGAGGACGCGCAGGCCGGCGGCGACATAGCCCAGCACGCCCCAGCGCTTCTTCGCGTCCCGCGTGAGCGCCCGGGTGAGATCGACGCCGAAGCCGACGCTGGCGACGTTGAAGAACGGCCTGTCGTTCACCAGCCCGACATCGATCCTGCGCCTGTTGCCGGCGGCGATCGCCGCGATGGCGTCCTCCAGCTTCGTCGGCAGCGCCAGCGTGCGGGCGAGGTCGTTGGCCGTGCCGAGCGGCAGGATGCCCATCGGGAGGCC
>DATBAZ010000351.1:0-2485 GCA_036271255.1 Alphaproteobacteria bacterium | reverse complement strand
TATGGTCGGTCGGCTCGATGAAAGTGCGGCCGACATAGTGGTTGCGGATGATGCCGAGGCCGAACGGAATGCCGGATTCCGCCGAATAACCGATGGCGGCGGGCACGCCGGAGTCCGGCACCGGCACAACGATATCCGCCTGCACGCCGGCTTCGCGCGCCAGTTCGGCGCCGATCTTCTCGCGCGCCTGATAGACTGAGCGGTTCTCGATACGGCTGTCGGGTCGGGCGAAATAGATATATTCGAAAATGCAAAAGCGCCGTTCCCCCGCGGGGAACGGACGGATCGAGTGAACCCCTGAACTGTCGATCACCACCAGTTCGCCTGGCTCGATGTCGCGCATATAGGCGGCGCCGATGATGTCCAGGCCGCAGGTTTCCGACGCCAGGACAAAGCTGTCGCCCAGCTTGCCGAGCACCAGCGGGCGCACACCGTTGGGGTCGCGCACGCCGATCAGCATGCCCTCGGCCAGGCAGACGAACGAATAGGCGCCTTCGACCTGGCGCAGCGCCTCGACGATCCGGTCAAGCACGCTGCCGCCCCGGGCAACCGCCATCAGATGGAACACGGTTTCGGTGTCGGTCGTCGACTGGAACAGAGAGCCGCGGCGGATCAACTGTTTGCGCAGTTGCAGGGCGTTGGTCAGGTTGCCGTTATGGCCAAGCGCGAAGCCGCCGAAATCGAATTCGAAATAGAGCGGCTGGACGTTGCGCAGAACCGTGTCGCCGGTGGTGGAATAGCGGTTATGGCCGATTGCCGCCGTACCCTTCAGCGTGGCCATCAGGGCCGGTTCGGCGAAGGTGTCGCCGACATGGCCCAAAGCCCGGTGGGCATGGAACTGGGCGCCATTGCAGGTGACGATGCCGCTGGCTTCCTGCCCGCGATGTTGCAAAGCGTGCAGCCCAAGCGCGGTCATGGCGGCAGCATCGGGGTGGCCGAAGATGCCGAAGACGGCACATTCTTCCTTTAGATGGTCGTCGTCCTGGTCGAACGGCATCGTGGTCAGCATGGCGTCAACCTTCATTTCTTAAGCTGCGACTCGATCATACGCTGCATCGCTTCGTTCTGGCGCTTATTATAGGCCGGGCCCTGATCGGCCTCGGTCTTGTCTGGCTTTGCGTCACCCGCCGGCGTTTCGTCTCCGGGTGCACTGATCGGAAGTTCCTGCGGCAACCCGTTGGCGAATTCCTTCGGGGTCATGCTGCGCAATATCTCCGCTCCGCGCGCCATCATCGGCTGTGTGCGCGCGCCCTTGACCAGGCCAGGATCCAGCGACCCGATCAACATATAGGCAAGCGACACCAAAATCGCACCTCTCAGCAGCCCGAACAGCAGGCCGAGCGAGCGGTCGACTGCCGTCAGCGCCGATCCGCGGACGAAGCGCGCCAGTGTGTGGCTCAGGAAGGACAGCAGAATCAGTGTAACCAGGAAGAGCGCGAAACCGCAGGCGAGGTCGGCAGCCAGTTTCAACTTGATGTAGTGCTCGAAGGTCGGCTTCAGATAGGAGAAGCCATAGAGCACCGCCAGGGCCGCCCCGATCCAGGAACCGATCGTCAGAACTTCGCGCACGAACCCGCGCAGGAACGCTATGACGGTGGAGATCACGATAACGGTTAAGACGATGGCGTCGACTGTATTCATCCAAAACACTCGTGCTCGGCACAAGCGGCCATCGTATAGGCCGTTTTCATGCCGTTCGTTTAGCCGCGCGCAGCGGCTGCGCGCTTTTAGCGCTGCCGAAAAGCGGAATCAGCTTGCTCAAATGATCGATCTCGGTCACCGCGACGCCCTGGCTGGTCCGCCCGGCGGCGCCCTGGCGGCGGCTGGGGATGATGGCCCGCGTGAAGCCCAGCTTCGCAGCTTCCTTCAGGCGCAGCTCCATCTGCCCGACGCCGCGTACTTCGCCCGCCAGGCCGATCTCGCCGAAAATCACCGCCTCGGGTGGCACCGCCTCACCCGACAACGCGCTAACCAGTGCGGCCGCGACGGCCAGGTCGGCCGCTGGCTCGTTGATACGCAGCCCGCCGGCGATGTTCAGATAGACGTCGTGGCTGCCGATCGACACGCCGCAGCGTGCCTCAAGCACCGCCAGCACCATCGCCAGCCGCGCCGAATCCCATCCGACGACGGCGCGCCGCGCGGTGCCCAGCGCCGCGGGGCCGACCAGCGCCTGAATCTCCACCAGCACCGGGCGCGTGCCCTCGATGCCTGCGAAAACCGCGGTGCCCGATACATCGCCGCGCCGTTCAGCAAGGAACAGCTCCGACGGATTAGATACCTCGGCCAGGCCTTCGCCGGTCATGTCGAACACACCGATCTCGTCGGTCGGGCCAAAGCGGTTTTTGACCGACCGCAGGATGCGGAACTGATGACCGCGCTCGCCTTCGAAATAGAGGACGGTGTCGACCATATGCTCGAGCACACGCGGACCAGCGATCATGCCTTCTTTGGTGACGTGGCCGATCAGTAGCAGGCTGATCCCCCG
>DATBAZ010000350.1:0-13533 GCA_036271255.1 Alphaproteobacteria bacterium | reverse complement strand
TTTCACAGGCGAACCGGGTTAAGCTCGCGTCAAACAAGGAGGACCTGCAAGCGATGCTGATTCCGCGCCTTACCGCCGTGAGCCTCGCGCTCCTGCTGATCGCCGGCTGCGCCGCCAAAGCTCCCGATGCTCCGGCCACGGTTGCCGCCGCCGGCCCCTATGTGTGCAAGCACGAAGGATCGCCACCGAAGCTGCGCAGCGACCTGCCGGCGAGTTCCTACACCGCGGACCACCAGATCAGCTGGCCGAAGGACAACGGCTTCGATCCGCCCAAGCTGAAGGTCACGGTGCAGCCGGGCGAACTGGTCGACCGGTTCGGCGATACATGCGGCACGTTCCTGAGCCCGGATGGCGCCTCATATCGCGGCCGGGCCCTCCCCTACCAGTGCCAGGGCTATGCCTACGCGGTGTACCGGGTGCTGAAGCCGCTGCCCGTCACCATCGGCACCGCGGCTCCCGCCTTTGGCGAGCCCGGCGGCGCGGTCCAGCTTCAGACATCGGAGCAGGTTGGTCAGCTGCTGGCCGAGGGCGTGCTGGAGAAGGTGCCCGACGCCCCGCCGCTATCCTGCGGCGCGCATTGAGCGGGATCGTCGTCGAACGGGCCGAGGGTCCAACCGACGCCGTCCGCCTGCTGATCGGCGAACTGGATGCCGAGCTGTTGCAGCACTATCCGCCGGAACAGCGCCATGGGCTGAAGCTCGATGCCATTTTCCAGCCGCATGTCCTCTTCTTCACCGCTGCGCTGGACGGGGAGCCGGCAGGCTGCGGCGGCATCGCTCTGTTCGCCGACTTCGCCGAGCTGAAGCGGATGTATGTCCGCCCCGAAGCCCGCGGCCGGGGCGTCGCCGATGCCATCCTGGCCCGGCTGGCTGAGGAGGCATCCGGTGCCGGCCTGTCTCTCCTGCGTTTGGAAACCGGGACACAGCAACAGGCCGCGATCCGCTTCTATCGGCGCGCGGGCTTCATGCCATGCGGCTCCTTCGAGCCGTATGCGTCGATGTTACCGCATGAGATCGCAGCAAGCGTGTTTCTGGAAATGCATATCTTGGGGAAATCCAGTTCACGCCGACATCTTTGATATATTATAACAAGATTTACGCTTTTCCTACCAGACGCCAGCCCGGCAATCCTTCAAAAGAGCAATCTCGGCGGACAGCCTGATGCGGCCCGCCCTCAAGTCGGTGCCCCCTCCCCGCAAGCCGATCCCGCACCGGCGCCGACAGGATAAGGAGGAGACTGCAGATGCGCGCGCCCAGATCCCACAGCCTGATGATTGCCCTGACCGCTGCCCTGCTGACTGCGGCCACACAAGCCGTCGGCGCCCCGAACGCAACCGCCGAAGCGGCCATTCCGGTCGTGCACTACCACACGACCAAGATCGACGGCGTCGACATCTTCTATCGCGAGGCGGGCCCCGCAAATGCCCCGGTCCTGCTGTTGCTGCATGGCTTCCCGACGTCATCGCATATGTTCAGGAATCTGATCCCTGCCCTGGCCGACCGTTATCATGTCATCGCGCCGGACTATCCCGGCTTCGGCGAGAGCGCCGCGCCGGACCATACGAAATTCGCCTATACGTTTGCTCATTATGCCGATCTGATGGACAGCCTGCTCGGCCAGGTCGGGGCAAGCAAGTACGCGATGTATGTGATGGATTACGGGGCGCCGGTAGGTTACCGCCTGGCGATCAAACACCCCGAGCGCGTCACCGCGCTGATCGTGCAGAACGGCAATGCTTATGAGGAAGGGCTGAAAGCCTTCTGGGATCCGATCAAGGCCTATTGGGCCGACGGATCGGCTGCGCATCGCGAGGCCCTGTCGGTGCTGGTCGCGCCGGCGACGACGAAGTTTCAATACACCGACGGCGTGAAGGATGTGTCGCGGATCGACCCCGACAATTGGGGGCACGACCAGGCCTTGCTCGACCGTCCGGGCAACAAGGATATCCAGCTGGACCTGTTTCACGACTACGGGTCCAACGTTCCTCTCTATCCGAAATTCCAGGCCTTCTTCCGCGAGCGCAAGCCGCCGATGCTGATCGTCTGGGGCCAGAACGACAAGATATTCCCGGCCGACGGCGCCTACCCCTACAAGCGCGATCTTCCGGATGTCGAATTCCACCTGATCGACACCGGCCATTTCGCTCTGGAGGACAAATCAGACGAGATGGTCCCGCTGATCCGGGATTTCCTCGGCCGCAGCCTCAAGCCCGCCTGACCGCCTACAGACGGGACGGCGCCTAACCCTCCGCCCCGTCCCCCGCGATCAGGCGGTAGCCGATGCCCATCTCGGTGCGGATGATCTCGGTTTCGCCGATACGGTCGCCGAGCTTTTGCCGGAGCGCGCGGACATAGACGCGCAGATACTGGACGTCGTCGACCTTGTCGTCACCCCAGACCCGGCGCAGCAGGAAGTCGTGGGTCAGGATTTTGCCGGCATGCTCGGTCAGCAGGCGGAGGATGTCGTATTCGGTGGGCGACAGCTTGATCTCATGGTCGCCTCGGGTCACGCGGCGGTTGACCAGGTCGATGGTGAGGTCGCCGGCCTTCAGCACCGGCTGGGTGCCCTGGGCCTGGTAGCGGTGGCGGAGTGCCACACGAATGCGGGTCACCAGCTCGGCGATGCCGAAGGGCTTGGTGATATAGTCGTCGGCGCCCAGCTCCAGCGCCTTCACCTTCCCGGCCTCGTCGCTGCGCACCGACAGCACGATGATCGGTACGGAGGAGGATTTGCGCACCGCCTCGATCACCTCGATGCCGCTGCGGTCGGGCAGGCCGAGATCGAGGATGATCAGGTCGAACTCCTCCTGGTCGATCCGCTTCAGCGCGATCGTCGCGGTGCCGGCCTCGGCGATCTCGAATTTCTGCGGGACCAAGGTGGTCTTGAGCAAACGGCGGATCTGCGGCTCATCGTCGACGACGAGGATCTTGGGTGGGCTAGCCGACATGGGCTTCTACTCTGGAAACGGGCTCTGAAACCGGCTCGGCCTTGGCCAGCCGGATGGTGAAGATCGCGCCGGACCGGTCTTGCCGGTTGGCGGCGGCGATGGCGCCGCCCATCGCGGTCATGAAACCGCGGCAGATCGGCAGGCCGAGGCCGGTGCCGGCGCGGGTCCGGTCCTCCGCCTCAAGCCGGGTGAACTTGTTGAAGATCGCCTCCAGCGATGCCTCGGGGATACCCGGGCCCTCATCAGTCACCTCGATAACGACCGCATCATCGTCGGCATGACCCGCGATGCGGATCGTTGTGCCCTTCGGCGTATATTTGGCGGCATTGTCGAGCAGATTGAAGATCACCTGCTCCAAGAGGACCATGTCGGCCATAACCATCGGCAGGTCGGGGCTCAGATCGATCTTCGTGCGGTGATTTGCCAGCAGCGGCCGCGCCCGGTCGATGGCGACGCCGATCGCGTCGCCGGCGTCGATCGGTTCCAGCTTCACCGTCAGCCCGCCGGATTCGAGCCGCGTCATGTCGAGCAGGTTGCCGACGAAGCGGTTGAGCCGCTCGGCCTCGTCCTGGGCCGAGGCGATGAGGTCGGCCCGGGTGGCGGGATCGTAGGTCTCGCCGAAGCTCCGCAGGCCCGACAACGCGCCGATGATCGTCGAGAGCGGTGTGCGCAGGTCGTGCGAGACGGAGGTGAGCAGCGCGTTGCGCAGCCGCTCGGTCTCGGCTTGCAGCCGGGCCTGGTCGACATCCTCGGCGAGCCTGACGCGCTCGATCGCCACCGCCGCCTGATCCAAGAGTGCGTCGAGCAGCCGGCGCTCGTCGGGGGAGAGCAGCGGCGGCTTTTCCCGCAATATGCCGACCACGCCCAATGCGCCGCGTCCGGTCTGAATGGGCAGGAACAGGCGCTTGCCGCCAGGCAAGGTGTCGGAACCGCGGCCGGCGACATGGTTATGCGTCCAGCTCCATTCCGCCGCCGCCATGTCGGCCGCGTCCAGCGTGTCCTCCGGCGGATAGCCGGCATGAATCTCCAGCCCGCGCTGCCCCGGCAACAGCACCACCGCATCGCAGGAGAGCATGGCCGCGATCTGATAGGTGATCAGCCAGGTCAGGTTCTCGAGCGAGCCGGTGCCGGCGATCTTACGGCTGAAGGCATAGAGCTCGGCCGTGGTCTTGGCCCGCGCCGCCATGTTCTGCGTCTGGCGCTGTTTCTGCGCGGTAAGGTTCGAAACCACGAGCGCGGCGATCAGGAAGAACACCAGGGCGACCACGTTCGACGGGTCGGAAATGGTGAAGGTGTGGACCGGCGGCAGGAAGAAGAAATTATAGGAAGCGACCGAAAGCAGCGCGGTCATGATCGATGGCCACAGGCCGTAGCGCTGGGCGCTGAACAGCACGGCAGTAAGGAACACCAGCGACAGATTCTGCACCGCCACCAGCCGGTCGATGAGAGCGGACACGGCAACCGAAGCGACCACCATCACGATGCTGGCAAGATATGCGCCGGGAGGGACGACGGTGCGGACCGGCGCGGTGCGCAGCACCGGGCTTTTTCGCACAGCCGTCCGCGGTTCGCCGGCGATGACATGGACGCTGATCGCCTCAGAGCTGCGGACCAGGTCACGCACCACCGAGCCGTGCAGCATCTCGAACCAGCGCGAGCGCTGCGACTTGCCGACGACGATATGGGTGACGTTGTTGCCCTTGGCGTAATTCAATATGTCGTCGGCGATGCCGGCGCCGGGGATTGTGATCGCCTCCCCGCCCAGCCGTTCGGCCATGCGCAAAGTCTCGGCCACCGTGTCGCGCTGCGCCTCGCTGAGCAGAGAATGGCGCGAACCCTCGATATAAAGCGCGGTCCATTTCGCCTTCAGCCGGTCGGCGATACGCCGGGAATAGCGCAGCAGTTCGGCCGAGCGCGGGTCCTCGCTGACGCAGACGAGCACGCGGTCGCTGGCCGCCCACGGTCCCTCGATCGCATGGGCCTGCATATATTGCAGCATCTGGTTGTCGACGCGCTGGGCCGTGGCACGCAGCGCCAGCTCGCGCAGCGCCGTCAGGTTGCCGATCGAGAAATAATGCTTCAGCGCCCGCTGGGCCTGGTCACGGACATAGACCTTGCCCTCCTCCAGCCGCTCGACCAAAGCCTCGGGCGTCAGATCGACGACCTCGATCTCGTCCGCCAGCTCGAGGATATTGTCCGGAACCGTTTCCCGCACGCGAATGCGCGTGATCTTGGCGACGACGTCGTTCAGGCTCTCCAGATGCTGGACGTTCATCGTCGAATAGACGTCGATGCCGGCGGCCAGCAGCTCCTGCACGTCGAAATAGCGCTTGGGGTGGCGGCTGCCCTCGGCATTGGTGTGCGCCAGCTCGTCGACCAGCACCAGCTCGGGCCGGCGTTTCAGGATGGCGTCGAGGTCCATCTCCTCGACCGCGCGATCCTTGTAGATCAGCTTGCGGCGGGGCACCGTCTCGAAGGCGTCGACCATCGCCGCGGTCTCCGCCCGGCCATGGGTTTCGACCACGCCGATGACGGCGTCGGTTCCCTCAGCCAGCTTGGCCTTGCCGACGCGCAGCATCTCATAGGTCTTGCCGACGCCGGGCGCGGCGCCGATGAAAAGCTTGAAGCGGCCGCGCGTCTCGCGGGCCGCCTCGGCCAGAAAAGCCTCGGGCGGCGGCCGCCCGTCGCGCGATTCAGCGTCCGGTTGTGGCATAGCGGTCCCGACAGTACGCGGGTTCGTTGTTAATCTCTATGTAGTAGCGCCTCCCCCTCTGAGGGGGAGGCGATTTGATCGAACTCATGGCGCTGCTACGAAGCCTTCACTTCGTAGGCTGCGCCGCATCCAGCGCCATGTTGAGCTTCAGCACGTTGACATGCATCTCGCCCAGCACGCCGAAGGTACGGCTTTCGGTATTCTGCCGGACGAGATCCCGCACGAAGTCGGGCGACCAGTCGCGGGCCTTGGCGACGCGCGCGACCTGGAATTCGGCCGCGGCCGGGGTGATGTCGGGGTCGAGGCCCGAGGCCGAGGTCGTGACCAGATCGACCGGGATCGGCTTGTCGCTCTGGCCCTTCAGCGTATCGACGTCGCCCTTCACCCGGTCGAGCAGCGCCTTCGAAGTCGGACCCAGGTTCGAGCCGGACGAATTGTCGGCGTTGTAGGGCGCCGGGATCGTCTTGGTCGAATCATTGGGATCGGTATCCGTGGTCGCCGACGGGCGGCCGTGGAAGTACTTCTCGCCGGCGAAATTCTGGCCGATCAGCGACGAGCCGATCACCTTGCCGTCCTTTTCGATCAGGCTGCCATTGGCCTGGACCGGGAAGACCGCCTGGCCGATACCGGTCATGGCGAGCGGATAGAGGATGCCGGTGATGAGCGTGAGCAGCACGATCATCACGATGGCGGGGCGGATTTGACTGAACATGTGAGTGTCTTTCTTTCAGGTGCGCGCGCTCAGGCGAGGCCCAGCGCGGTCACGATGACGTCGATGATCTTGATGCCGGCGAACGGGACGATCATGCCGCCGAGGCCGTAGATCACCAGGTTGCGGGCGAGCAGCCGGGCCGCCGATTGCGGGCGATAGGTGACGCCCTTCAGCGCCAACGGAATCAGCGCGATGATGACCAGCGCGTTGAAGATGATCGCCGACAGGATGGCGCTCTGCGGCGTCTTCAGATGCATGATGTTGAGCGCCTGGAGCTGCGGATAGATCACCAGGAACATCGCCGGGATGATCGCGAAATACTTCGCGACGTCGTTGGCGATGGAGAAGGTGGTGAGCGCACCGCGGGTCATCAGGAGCTGCTTGCCGATGCCGACGATCTCGATCAGCTTGGTCGGGTCGCTGTCGAGATCGACCATGTTGCCGGCCTCGCGCGCGGCCACGGTGCCGGTCTGCATCGCCACGCCGACATCGGCCTGGGCCAGCGCCGGGGCGTCGTTGGTGCCGTCGCCGCACATGGCGACCAGCTTTCCCTTGGCCTGCTCGTCACGGATCAGCTTCAGCTTGGCCTCCGGCGTCGCCTGGGCGAGGAAGTCGTCGACGCCGCTCTCCGCCGCGATCGCCGCCGCGGTCAGGGGATTGTCGCCGGTGATCATCACCGTGCGGATGCCCATCTTGCGGAGCTCACCGAAGCGTTCCTTGATGCCGCCCTTGACGATGTCCTTCAGGTGGATGACGCCCAGCATCTTGCCGTCCTTGGCAACCGCCAGCGGTGTGCCGCCCGATTTGGCGATCCGTTCGACCGCCTGGTCCAGCTCGCGCGGGAAGGCGAGGTTGGGGTTGCCGCTCACCTCACGGACATAGGCGATCACCGCATCGGTCGCGCCCTTGCGGATCGCGCTGCCGCCGACATCGATGCCGCTCATCCGCGTCTGGGCGGTGAAGGGGATGAACTTGGCGTGGAGAGGCCCCATCTCGCGCGCCCGGATGCCGTATTTCTCCTTCGCCAGCACGACGACCGAGCGGCCCTCGGGCGTCTCGTCCGAGAGCGAGGAGAGCTGCGCGGCGTCTGCCAGGTCCTCAGGCTTCACGCCCGGCAGGGCGATGAACTCGGTCGCGACCCGGTTGCCCAAGGTGATCGTGCCGGTCTTGTCGAGCAGCAGCGTGTCGACGTCGCCCGCCGCCTCGACCGAGCGGCCAGACATGGCGAGCACGTTGAACTTCACCAGCCGGTCCATGCCGGCGATGCCGATGGCCGACAGCAGGGCGCCGATGGTGGTCGGGATCAGGCAGACGAACAGGGCCACCAGCACGACGATCGAGATTGAGCCGCCGGCGTAATGGGCGAAGCTGGGGATGGTCACCGTCGCCAGCACGAAGATCAGGGTCATGCCGATCAGCAGGATGTTGAGCGCGATTTCGTTGGGCGTCTTCTGCCGCGCCGCGCCCTCGACCAGCGCGATCATGCGGTCGAGGAAGGTCGAGCCCTGGCTCGCGGTGATGCGCACCTTGACCCAGTCGCTGAGCAGCCTGGTGCCGCCGGTCACGGCCGAGCGGTCGCCGCCGCTCTCGCGGATCACCGGCGCGCTTTCGCCGGTGATGGCGGATTCCTCGACCGAGGCGACGCCCTCGACGATCTCGCCGTCGGACGGGATGATGTCCCCCGCCTCGACCAGCACGAAATCACCGGCCTTCAAGGTCAGGCCCGGCACCGAGGTGAAGGTCATGGCCCCCGTGTCGGCCAGCTTCTTGGCCATGGTCTCGGTGCGAGTCCTGCGCAGCGCGTCGGCCTGCGCCTTGCCCCGCCCCTCGGCCACGGCTTCGGCGAAGTTGGCGAAGAGCACGGTGAACCAGAGCCAGAAGACGATCTGGACCTCGAACAGGGTGTTGCCCCTGCCCCCCACGATGTCGCGGGCCAGCAGGATGGTGGTCAGCGCCGCCACGATCTCGACCACGAACATCACCGGGTTCTTGACCAGCGTGCGCGGGTCGAGCTTGGCGAAGGAATGGCCGATGGCCGGGCCGACGATCGCCCAATCGAAGATCGAGCTGTTGCGCCGGTCATGACGCTCCGCCGTCTCGGGCCTGTTGTCGTTGATGGACATGTCAGTCATTGGAAGTTGCTCCGATCAGAACAAGCTGCCCGCGTGCATCGCGAAATGCTCGACCACGGGGCCGAGAGCGAGCGCGGGGAAGAAGGTGAGGCCGCCGACGATCAGGATCACGCCCATCAGCAGGGCGACGAACAGACCGTTGTCGGTGGGGAAGGTGCCGGCCGAAGCGGGCACGCTTTTCTTGGCGGCGAGCGAGCCGGCGACCGCCAGCATCGGCACGATGAACAGGAACCGGCCCATGAACATGGCGATTGCCATGGTCACCTGCCAGAACGTGTTCGCGCCGAGGCCGGCGAAGGCGCTGCCGTTGTTCCCCGTCGCCGAGGTGTAGGCGTAGAGGATCTCGCTGAAGCCGTGCGGGCCGCTGTTGCTGGTCGTGGCAATGCCGGGCGCCACGACGGTGGCGATGGCGGTGAAGCCCAGGATCGACAGCGGCAGGATCAGGATGGCGATGATGCTCATCTTTACCTCCCGCGCCTCCAACTTCTTGCCGATATATTCGGGCGTGCGCCCGACCATCAGCCCGGCGATGAACACCGCCACGATGGCGAACAGCAGCATGCCGTAGAGGCCGGAGCCGACGCCGCCGAAGATGATCTCGCCCAGCTGGATGTTGAGCATCGGGATCAGGCCGGAGAGCGGCATCAGGCTGTCATGCATCGTATTGACCGCGCCGCACGATGCGTCGGTGGTGACGACGGTGAACAGCGAGGAATTGGCGATGCCGAACCGCACCTCCTTGCCCTCCATATTACCGCCGACTTGGCCAGGTCCGACCGACTGGTCGACGCCGAGCGCGGCGATGGCGGGGTTGCCGCCGGCTTCATTCGGGTAGACGACGAAGGTGCCGATCAGAAAGAGCAGGCCCATCGCGCCGAACAGCGCCCAGCCCTGACGCTCGCGCCCGACCATGCGGCCGAAGACGTTGGTCAGCGCCGCGCCGATCGAGAAGATCGAGACCATCTGGATCAGGTTGCTGAGCGCGGTGGGGTTCTCGAACGGATGGGCGGAGTTGCCGTTGAAGAAGCCGCCGCCGTTGGTGCCCAGCATCTTGATCGCCTCCTGGGAGGCGACGGGACCGATGGCCAGGGTCTGCTTGGCGCCTTCCAGGGTCGTCGCGTCAATATTGGCGGAGAGCGTCTGCGGTACGCCCTGCCAGATCAGGAACAGCGCATAGGCGATCGAGATCGGCAGCAGGACGTAGAAGGTGCAGCGGACGAGGTCGACCCAGAAATTGCCGACCGTCTTCGACGACTTGCGCGAGAATCCGCGGATGATCGCCATCGCCAGCGCGATGCCGGTGGCCGCCGACACGAAATTGTGCACGGTGAGCCCCGCCATCTGCGAGAAATAGCTCATCGTGGTTTCGCCGGAATAAAACTGCCAGTTGGTGTTGGTGACGAAGCTGATCGCGGTATTGAGCGCCAGCTCAGGCGGCAGCGCCGACAGCCCCTGGGGGTTCCACGGCAGCACGTCCTGGAAGCGGAAGATGGCATAGAGCGAGACCGCCCCGGCCAGGCTGAACATCAGCATGGCGACGCCATAGGTGAGCCAGCTCTGCTCGACCTGCGGATTGACGCCGGAAGCGGCGTAGAGCCCGCGCTCAATCGGCCGGAACAGCGGCGAGAACAAGGTCCGCTCGCCGTTGAAGACGCGGGTCATATAGCCGCCGAGCGGCCTTGTGAGCGCGATGACCACGATACAGAAGATCGCGATCTGCAGAATACCGTTGAGGGTCATTTGATATCTCTGAGTTTCCTGGGCCTAAAGGTGCCCGCGCGGGCGGAGCGGCTAGAACCGTTCCGGGCGGATGAGCGCGTAGACGAGATAGACGGTAAGACCCGCGGAAACCGCGGCGCCAAGTATGTAGTCGAGCAGCATCGGAGCATCCCTCACATGCGTTCGCAGGCGTTGAGATAGGCAAAACCGACGCCGAACATCCCCGTAATGAGGACGAGCCAAGCAATATCGAACATCGAATAAATCCTGCGTAAGGACGGCCTAATGGCCTACGGTGCCTTACATAGGTCGGCGGGGGATAAAAATTCGAGAACAGGTCGAGAATTAATTAATAAAGGCGATATAAGGATTGTTAATATCGGGCGTAAATTTTCTTTTATTATTGTTTGGAAACGCTAGGCACCAAAGAGCGTCATGCCCGGATCCAGTGCACGCCTGTCCGGTTGAGGTTTTGCACAACCGACAAGCGTAAGGCTCACTCGACACAACCAAAGATCGTCATGACCGGGCTTGACCCGGTCATCCACGCGGCTCCGCCGGCACTTCCATCGGACATTTGCTCTTGCGGCACCCCGTGGATGCCCGGATCAAGTCCGGGCATGACGGTTTATGAAGATGCAGTCGACAGCCCGATAGAAACCGGTCGCGCAGCGTCTCCCGCCTAGCCTTCGATCCGATAGTTGGAGCCGTCTTCCTGCCCCTCGATGATCAACGCGCGCCCGTCCTCGAATACGAAACGAACCTCTCCTGCAAGGTTGCTGGTATTCATGTCGAGTTTCGCCAGGCGCTGGCCGACAAGGCCGAAGGCAACGCCGATGTCAGTGTGCGGATAGCTCCAACCCTCGGCTTCCACCTGCCAGGGGGCCGGCGTTTTTTCCGATATGCGCCAGAAGATCACGCCGCTGTCGATTATCAGCCTGTGCCAGATGCCGGAGAAGCGGAGATGAACGACATTGGCATCGTCAACGCGCGTGCCATTGTAGTCGAAAGCCTCACAGATTAGCCCTTCGCACGGTTTGCCGAGAATATCCGGCACCTCCCCGATCATTTCCATCGCGTTCAGAACGCCATCGGCAGGCCGATATGATCGCGATAGACGCGGTCGCGGAGCGCGAACAGGGCGGGGCCGGCGAGCGCCTTCAGCTCGGGGTCGGTATAGCCGGCGCGCATTACTGGCGGCATGTTCGGGCAGAGGGTCTCAGGCAGCGGGTCGATCGAGCCGGCGAAGGTCGCCCAATAGATATCGAGGGCGGACACCCCCTCACCGACCAGGAAATCATGGCCGGCTTCGTTCTGCCACGCCAATTGCGCCTTCAGGCGAGTCACGATGCCGACCATCTGGCGGCGCGCCGCCTCGACCTCCGCCGCGTCATAGCCGTAGCGCTGGGCCAGCACCGGGACGACCTGGTTCTGATATTCGGTCCGCTTGGGATCGGCCATCACCTTGTGCATGGCGATGAGGCGCATGTTCCAGCCGAAACCGTGATCCCCGGCCAGCTCGTTGGTGAGGCCGAACATCAGCACCCGATCTTCCATGCTTGCCGGGATCAGCGCCGGCTCGGGCGCCAGCCGTTCGGCCAGATAGATGAGCTCCAGCCAGCTCGAGCGCGGGCGCTCGTCGTTCCAGACCGCGACCGGGCCGGAGGCCTGTGCGGTCCATTCCTTCAACGCCTTGTTCTCGCCGCCGACTACCTGCTCGACCAGCACGTAGGGGACCTTCTTGGCGTCGAACAGGCCCTTGGCCGCCTCGCTCCAGATGCCCGGAACATGCGCGGTGACGGCGAGCCGCAGCCCGGACATCGGCCGCGCGGCCTCGACGCTCAGATATGTGACCATGATTTCCCCGTCGGCGCTCTTATTGATCGTCACTCCCGCCTTCGCGGGAATGACGGACGGAAGTGAACCAATTCGGTGAATCCGCCCGGACTCACCGCTCCCGCATGCCCTCATGCTTGTAGCGCGCCAGCGGGGACAGCAGGTAGTCGATGACGCGGCGGCGGCCGGTCTTGATTTCGGCGGTGACGGCCATGCCGGGTTCGAGCTGGCGGGGGCCGTCCTCGGTGTCGATCGAGGTGCGGCTCAGCGTGACGCGGGCGACGTAGGAGGATTCCTCGTGCGGGCCGTCGCCGCTGTCGGCGTCGTCCTCGCCTTGCCGGTTACCGTCCTTCGGCTTGCGGCCGTTGGACTGAACCGTATCGCGGCTGATGCCCTCCACCGTGCCGTGGATCAGGCCGTAGCGGGTATAGGTGAAAGCCTCGACCTTGACCTCCGCCGCCTGCCCGGGATGAACGAAGCCGACATCGCGGTTGGGCAGCATCGCCTCGATCTGCAGCTTCGAGCCTTCCGGCACGACCACCGCCATGGTCTGGGCTGGGGTCACCACGCCGCCGACCGTGTGGACCGCCAGCTGCTCGACCGTCCCGTCGACCGGGGCTTTCAAGGTCTGCAGATCGGTCTTCTGCGCCGCCTTGATCTGCTCCTGGTCCAGCTCGGCCAGCTTCTGACGCGCCTTGGCGAGGTCGTCCAGGGTTTGGGCACGGGCCTCGGCATCGGCCTCCTGCTTCTGCTGCTGGAGCGCGGCGATCGATGCCTCTGCGCCCTCCAGCTGGTGCTTGGCGACGGCGCGGTCGTCGCGCGCCTCGACCAGCTGCTGTTCCGCCTCCAGCGCCGAAACCTTCGAGCTGTACTGATTGGCGGCCAGCTTCTGATAGATATCGACCCGCTTCTGGACGATCGGCAGCGAGGCCTCGACCTTGACGATGGTCGCCTTGGCCTGATCGCGCTCGGCCGTCTTGGCGGCGATCTGCTGGTCCAGCCCGTCGATCTTGGCCTTGTGTTGGGCCAGCATCTCGACCAGCTGATGCCGGGCGGCGGCGGTCAGGCCGGGGTCGGCGCCGGTGGGCGCCACGAAGCTGTCGGCATTGCCGGTCAGCGCGGCTGAAAGGCGGGCGACATCCAGCTTCGACTGGACAAGATCGCGCTCGACCCGTTCCTGGTCGGCCTGGTTGGTGGTTGGGTCGAGCTCGATCAGCACGTCGCCGGCACGGACATGGTCGCCGTCGGTCACATGGATGGCCTTCACCACCCCGATCTCGAACGGCTGGATCAGCTTGATCTGGCCCGACGGGATGACCCGGCCGGCGGCGGTGGCGATGATGTCCACCTTGCCGATGCAAGCCCACAGGAAGGCGATGCTGGCCAGCGCGATGATCGTCCACATCATGATACGGCCCAGCGGCGAGGCCGGGGTCTCGATCAGCTCCAGCGCCGCCGGCAGGAACTCAAGCTC
>DATBAZ010000349.1:0-2358 GCA_036271255.1 Alphaproteobacteria bacterium | reverse complement strand
GAGCGGCAACGGCTCGGCGACCGGCACCATAATGAACGGCGGAGGTCTGGTAATATCAGAGGGCGGCGTTGCGAGCGGGACAGTCGTGTATGGCGGATTGGTCCATCTCGACGCCGGCGGCATCGACAGCGGCACGGTGCTGGATGGCGGCGGTTTTCGAATCTCGGCCGTCGGCGCCGTCGCGTACGACACGATCATCAATAACGGCGAAGGCTTTCAGCTTGCTCTCGGTTCGTCGATCGGCGCCCAGTTGAATCAGGGCAGCGCCATCGTCAGCGGGGGCAACCTGATCAGCATGGCGGTCAATCAGGGCGCCGATCTGATCGTTCGGCACGCGGCCGTGCTCAGTGGCGTGACCTTCAACAGCGGTTCGGGCGACCTGATTTCGGCCACGGCTTTCAACACGGTCTTGAATGCCGGCGGCTCGGTATTGCTGGAGGTGGGCACCGTCGCCAGCGGTACGATCATCAACGACGGCGGCCGCCTGGTCACAGTCGGGGCCCTTGACGTCGGAACGACGATCGACGCAGGGGGCATCGAAACGGTCTCCCAGGGCGCCACGGCTAGCAGCGCGATCATCGACGGCGGCGTTCAAACCGTCTCCAGCGGCGGCACCACCAGCGGCACGATCGTTAGCAGCGGCGGCATCGAGTACGTGCTTTCGGCCGGCTCCGCCATTGCGACGGAGATCGCCAGCGGCGGCGTCGAGCTCGTCCTTTCCGGCGGGACCGCGAGCGGTACGATCGTCGACAACGGGGGCCTGCTGCTCGTGAATGGCGGCGCCGTCACGGGAACGGTCGATAACGGCCAGGTCGCTTCCACCGGCGTCGCCATCGTCAGTCCCGGTTCGAACCCCGTGGTCGCCGCCACGACGACCGGCGCCGTCATCGGCTCGGGCCAGGTCGAATATGTCCTGTCCGGCGGCATCGCCAGCAGCACGGTCGTAACCGCCGGCGGCAGCGAAGAGATCTATTCCGGCGGCCACGCCTCCGGCACGGTGGTCAGCAGCGGCGGCACTGACACCGTCTCGGCAGGCGGCGTCACCAGCGGCGTGGTGGTCAGCGACGGCGGCATCCAGATCGTCACATCGGCCGGCATTGCCAGCGGCACCGTCGTTAGCAGCGGCGGTTCGGCGGTCCTGATGGGTGTCACGACGAACGTCGGCGAGGCGATCAGCGGCATCGTCCAAAACGGAGGCGTCGAGACGCTGTTGTCAGGTGGGTGGGCATCGGCGACCACCGTCAATTCCGGCGGCACGCTGATTATTCTTTCACGTGGCGGGGTCACCAATTCGATCATCAATGCCGGCGGTTCGGAAAATGTCTTCTCCAGCGGATTCGACAGCAGCGCCATCGTCAGCGGCGCAAACGCCAGCCTGACCATTTTCGCCGACGGCAACAGCACCCGCGCGGTGGCGAAGGCGTCCGGGACGATCACCGTGTCCTCCGCCGGGATCGCAACCAATGCGTCCGTCAGCGGCGGCGGGATTCTGTCGGTTTTCGCCGGCGCCGTCGTCTCGGCTGTGACGGTCAGCAGCGGCGGAACCGAGACCTTGAATGCGTCCGCCACCGACACGGGCACAGTGTTAAAGGGCGGCACGGAAACCGTCGCCTCCGGCGCGACCGCCTCCGGCGCCGTCGTCAGCAGCGGCGGCATTCTTCGGGTCTTCTCCGGCGGCGTGGCCAGCGGGACCGTCATCAGCAGCGGCGGCACCGAAATCGTCTCGACCGGCGGCAGTGCGGTGGACCCGATGCTCCTTGCCGGCGGCAAATTGGACCTGGCCGGCATGACCTTCAACAGCGCCGGCACGGCCAACTTCAATTCCACCAACAGCATCCTGACGGTGGTGGAGAACGGCGCCACCTATACCGAGCATCTTGCCGGCACCTACACCGGCGATTTCTTCCACCTGACCAGTGACGGCAGCGGCGGCACGGTGATCACGGAGGACACGACGCCGTGCTATTGCCGGGGCACGCTGATCCGTACCGCCGACGGCGAGGTGCCGGTGGAGCATCTGCGGATCGGCCATTGGGTCATCGCCTTGGGCGGCGAAGGCCTGCCGATCAAATGGATCGGCAGGCGCAGCTACCGCGATTGGGCCGCCATCGGCAACGGTGAAGTGCAGCCGATCTGCTTCAAGGCCGGTTCGATCGCGGATGGCGTGCCGGCGCGCGATCTCCGTGTCTCGCCTGAGCACGCGATGTTCATCGACGGCGTGCTGGTCCCGGCGGGCCAGCTGGTGAACGGCACATCCATCCTGAAGCTGTCCGGCATGGAGGAGATCGACTATTTCCACCTGGAGTTCGACCGCCATATCGTGATCCTTGCGGAGGGTGCTCCGGCCGAGAGCTTCGT
>DATBAZ010000348.1:0-2628 GCA_036271255.1 Alphaproteobacteria bacterium | reverse complement strand
CCGCAGCCGTTTCGAGCGCCGTTGCTTCCTCGGCCGTGTGGAAACGCGGAGGGACGGGCTTCACCAGCAGATTCAGGACGAAAGCGACCGCCAGGAGGCCGGCCAGCGTCCAGTAGATCGGCTGATAGACCTGGTCCCGGGGCACGCCGGCGGCGATGCGATTGTCGCGCATCGTTGTCACGATGTATGGGCCCAGCACACCGGCGGTCGACCAGGCGGTCAGGATACGGCCATGGATCGCGCCCACGAACCGCGTGCCGAAAGTATCGGCCAGATAGGCCGGCACGGTCGAGAAGCCGCCGCCATACATCGATGCGCAGATGCAGAAGACGAGGATGAAAAGGCCGACCGACCCGCCCACCAGCGCGGGCGCGGCGACCGCATAAAGCAGCACGCCGAGTGCGGTCAGGATCATGAAGGTCGGCTTGCGGCCAAGCCTGTCGGACGACGAGGCCCAGAAGAAGCGGCCCGCGATATTGAACAGGCTGATGATGCCGACGAAGCCGGCGCCGACCGTGGCGACCGCCTTCTTGTCGTCATCGCTCAACGCAGTGAAAAGCTGGTTCGGGTGGTCGATCAGCCGGCCGCCGAAGATCTCCTGCAGCATGGGGGAGGCGACGCCGATGATGCCGATCGAAGCCGAGATGTTGAGCAGCAGGACGAGCCAGATCAACCAGAATTGCGGTGTTCTGTGTGCATCCTTGAGATGGACGTAAAAGCGGCTGACCGAGGCATTGACCCGAAGCGGTGGCTTCCAGCCGGCAGGCGCCCAGCCCTCCGGCGGCACGCGGTAACCAAGCGCGCCCGATATCATGAAGACGAAGTAGACGACCGCCAGGACGGCAAGTGTCTGCCACACACCGACCCCGGTCGGACCGGCAAAATGCTTCATCAGCAAGTCGGCAAGCGGGCTGCCGATCATCGCGCCGCCGCCGAAGCCCATGATGGCCATGCCGGTCGCCATGCCGCGCCTGTCGGGGAACCATTTGATCAGAGTCGAGACTGGCGAAATATAGCCCAGCCCGAGGCCGATCCCGCCGACCAGGCCGACACCGATCCAGATCAGCCAGAGCTGGTGGAACGCGACGCCGACGGCTCCGATCGCGATGCCTCCGCACCAGCAGCAGGCCGCGATTACCCCTGCCCTGCGCGGCCCGGCGCGCTCGAGCCAGCCGCCCCAGAGGGCAGCCGATGCGCCCAGAACCACAAAAAAGATCGAATAGGTCCACACCAGATCGCTGAGCCGCCAATCGCAGGTGGTCGTCGTCAGCGCCCCGCTCAGCGTCATGTTCTTGCAGGCAACCGGCTCGGAGACCCCGATCGCGCGGCTGAGAGGCAGCCAGAAGACCGAAAATCCGTAGGCCATGCCGATGCACAGATGGATAGCCAGCGCACAGGGCGGCACCAGCCACCGGTTGAAGCCCGGCCGCGCGATCGTGCGTGCCCGGTTGAGGAAACCGCCGGCCGGAAGGCCGGTATCCAAAGCGCCTGTCGTCACTTCAGTCTTCCTTGTAGCCGAGCGCCTGCTCGTTGCCGGTCGCGCCATAATATTTGTAGGGCAGGAACTTGCCCGACATGGTGAGCTTCACCCGATCGCCCTTGGGGTCGGGCAGCCGCTCGATTTCGACATCGAAGTCGACCGCCGACATGATGCCGTCGCCGAACTCCTCCTCGATCAGGGCCTTCCATGCCGGGCCGTTGACCATCACCAGTTCATAGAAGCGGTAAATCAACGGGTCCGTCGGCGGCATCGCCGTCCCGCGCATCGGCACCGCGTTGAGCAGCCGGGCCTCGCTTGCCGAAAGGCCGAACAGGCTGGCCGCCCGTTCGCACTGCGGCTTGGTGAGCTTCATCTGTCCAAGCAGGGCGCCGACGACGAGAACCGGCGACATGCCGCCGATCTCGTCGGCGATATGCTTCCAGCTCCAGTCCTTTTCGCGCTTGATATCCTGGATTTTCTCAGTGAGTTCCTGCCGCGTCATGGGCCACCTCATGGTTGGAGAATGGGCCGGGCACGACCTCACGGCGCCGCCCGGCCCGCTCACGGTCAGGCAGCGAGGACGCCGAACTTCGCCGCTTCTTCCGACCCCGTGGTGGCGTTGCCCGATGCGTAGCTGCGCGCGCCGGTGCCGGCGAGCTTGCCGCCGTCGACGATCAGATATTCGTCGCGGATCGGCCGGCCCTCGAAATAGCATTCGAGGATTTCGCGCGTGCCGGCCGCGTAACGGGCCTGCGCCGACAGCGTGGTGCCCGAAATATGCGGCGTCATGCCCTCATGCGGCATCGTCCGCCAGGGATGGTCTTTCGGCGCCGGCTGCGGGAACCAGACGTCGCCCGCATAGCCGGCGAGCTGGCCGCTCTCGACCGCGCGGACGATGGCGTCGCGGTCGCACAGCTTGCCGCGCGCCGTGTTGACCAGGTAGGCGCCGCGCTTGAAGAGCTTCAGCGTCTCATCGTTGATCATATGCTCGGTTTCCGAATGAAGCGGGACGTTGAGCGTGACGACGTCGCAGACGGCGTACATCCCCTCACGGGTGTCGTGCCAGATGAGCCCGAGTTCCTTCTCGACCGATTCCGGCAGGCGGCGACGGTCGGTATAGTGCAGATGCATGTCGAACGGCTTGAGGC
>DATBAZ010000347.1:0-11040 GCA_036271255.1 Alphaproteobacteria bacterium | reverse complement strand
CAGAAAAAGCATCACTGCGGCGTCAAGCCAGCGGCTTCCCCGCAATATGTTCGGCTGCCAGGAAGCCGAAGGTCATCGCCGGGCCAAGCGTCGCCCCGGCGCCGGGATAGTACCGCCCGGTGACCGATGCGGAGCAGTTGCCGATGGCATAGAGCCCAGGGATCGGCCTGCCGTTCTTGCCTATCACCTGAGCATCCTCGTTGGTCAGCAGCCCGCCCTTGGTGCCGATGTCGCCGGGATGTATCTGCACAGCATAGAAAGGCGGCTCGGCCACCGGCGCCAGGCATGGGTTCGGCTTGATGCGGATGTCGCCGTAGAGCAGGTCGTAGGCATTCTCGCCGCGATTGAAATCCTCGTCCTTGCCGGTGGCGGCGAATCCGTTGAAGCGCTTCACCGTTTCCGGCAGGCCCTTGGGATCGATTCCCATCTTGCCGGCCAAAGCCTCGACCGTGCGGGCCGATTTCAGCAGGCCGTTGCGGATACGGGCCGGCTGCATCCAGTTGAGGTGCATCTCAGACGGCAGCAGCGGCCCGAACGGGTAGTTGCGCTTATAGCGCTCGTCGAACACCAGATAGGACGGCAGGTTGCCGGGCTGGTACATCGCCTGGACGGCGGTGGTATAGGCGACGGATTCGTTGAAGAAGCGCTTGCCCTCCTTATTGACCACCACCGCGCCGGGCATCGAGCGTTCGGTGAACAGGGCTCGGGCTCGATCCTCGCCCTCGATCACCAGGGTCGGACCCCACCAGGCCTCATCCAGCAACGCGGTCGCCGCGCCGACCGCTTGGCCGGCGACGAGCATGTCGCCGGTATTGGTCGGGCTGGCGGCCGACCATTTAGTGCTGGTCGGGTTGGGCAAGTACTTCTCGCGCAGCGCTTGGCTGTGCTCGAACCCACCCGATGCCAGGACGACACCCTTGCGCGCATGGATCAGCACATCCTTGCCGTTGTGCCGGGCCAGCACGCCGGAAACCCCGTCACCCTCCGTCAGCAGCTCGCTGGCCGGGCAATTCAGCCAGATCGGTACATTGAAGTCCATCAGGCTCTTGCGCAGCCGCCCGATCAGCGCATTGCCCATGGTGAGCCGCCGCGACCGGCGTGAGCGGAAGCGCCAGGGCAGGTCGGAGAAATAACGCGACGCCAGCTTGACGATCAGTCCGAACCAACCCGGCGCCTTGCTGAGCAGTATCGCGCCTTCGATATTGGTGTAGCCCATCATGCCCAGCACCCGGACCTGGCGGTGCTGCGCGTTCATGTTCAGGAAATCGTCGCCCAGTTCCCGCGCATCGTACGGCAAGGGGTCGATCGACCGGCCGCCCGTCCGGGCGCCGGAAATATGCTGGTAGTAATCGGCGTATTCCCGCATCGACATGAATTGGACATGGCTGTTGTCCATGATCCATTGCAGCATCCGCTTACCGTTGCGCACGAAAGAAGCGACGTTGCCGGGCGGCACGTCGTTGCCTGTCAGGGCGGTCATATAGGCAATGGCGTCATCGTCGTTGTCCTCGATGCCGACGCCCGGCATCAGGTGGTTGCAGGTGATCCACAAGCCCCCGCCCGACGTGGCCGAGGTGCCGCCATAGACAGCCGCCTTCTCGATGATGAGCGTTTCGAGCCCGGCCTTGGCCGCGGCCAACGCCGCCGTCATCGCCCCTGCCCCCGATCCCACCACCAGCACGTCGACCGAGTGGTTCATGGCCGATGACGCCATCACATTCCCTTTCACTTGCAATGTTTTCTTGGCGAAGTTGTAGCGACGCCCGGGCGCGGCGAATAGAGGGCATTGGGCGAAAGTGCCTTACCGCGCCGCGCGCTTCGTGGCACAACTCGGCCATCAATTGCTACGGAATATCGCCATGCCCTCGGTCGCCCTCGTTTCGATCCTGACCCGCGATCGCGTCGGACTGGTTTCGGCGGTGGCGGACGTGCTGTTCACCGCGGGGGTCAATCTGCGCGACACCACCTTCGCCGTGTATGGCGCCGGCGCGGAGTTCAGTTCGGTGTGCGAACTGCCGGACGGTGTGGGCGTGGCCGAGATCGAGCAAGGCCTCGCCGCCCTTCCCGAACTCGAAGGCGCCGAGATACGGGTGGCGCCATTTACCTTCGACCACCTGCCCGGCGCGGCCGTCAGGATCACCCACCGGATCGAGGTTTCGGGCGGCGACCAGCTGGGCCTGATCGCCCGCCTGTCGGAGATTTTCGCCCAGTTCGGCGCCAATATCGTCCGGCTCGACGCCCAGAAGCTGCCCGATGCCGAGGGCGGCCGCTATGTCACCCGCTTCGCCGTCTCGCTACCGCCCAACCGCGCCGACACCTGCCTCGCCGCCATCGCCAACACCGCCGGCAGCCTGGGCCTGGAAAGCAGCGCCGAGGCTGACTGAGATTCCCGCCCTGTCATAATTCTGGCGCAGTCGGTGCGTAGACCGTCGGTTGCCTCTCACGACAAGGATCGACCGATGCTGCCCCGCCCGGTGCGCGCCGTGGTTTTCGATATGGACGGCCTGCTGGTCGACAGCGAGGCCGTGTTCCGCGACTCCATGATGCATGTCGCCAAGGAGCGGGGGCATGACCTGCCGCTGGAGGTGTTCCTGCGCATGGTCGGGCTTCCGGGTCCGTCGAGCCGGGCGATCGCCGTGGCCCATTTCGGCGAAGATTTCCCGATCGACGAGTTCAATGAAGCGGTCTGGGCGCACGCCAAGGCGCATCACGACGAGATCGGGGTCGCGCTGAAGGCCGGGGTGACCGAACTGCTGGACCATCTCGACCAGACCGGCCTGCCCAGGGCGGTCGCGACCTCGTCGAGCCACGCGACAGTCGAGCATCAGCTTGGCCGTGGCGGTATCGTCGAGCGTTTCCAGGCAATCGTGGCGGCGGGCGACTACGTTCGCGGCAAGCCCAACCCGGACCCGTTCCTGACAGCGGCCGAACGGCTGGGCGTCGATCCCCATGACTGCATGGCGCTGGAAGATTCGCATAACGGCGTGCGCGCCGCCCATGCGGCCGGCATGATGACGATCATGGTGCCGGACCTGCTTGCCGCCACCGACGAAATGCGCGAGCGCTGCGTCATGATCGCCGAGAGCCTGCACGACGTGCGGGCGATGCTTACGAAGCCAGCCAGACGCGCATCAGCCGGTTGACTGAATCCGCCTGCTCGATCGGGGCCAGATGGCCGCAGGGATCGAGGATTTCCAGCCGCGCATCTGGGATGTCGATCGCGATCTCGGCCTGCAGGGCTGACGGCGTAATCTGATCCTGCGCACCGCCCACCACCAGGGTCGGGCAGCGGATGCCGGCCAGGAGCGGCCGGCAGTCGGGCCGCAGGATCGCGGCATTCTGCTGCTTCTCGAAGGCGACGCGGCCGACCCGCTCGGTCATCGCCAAAACCACCGCCGCCATCTTCGGATCGGCCGCGTGGGCGGGATGCAGGATAGAAGGCAGGAAATGCGCGGTGACGCCCTTGAAGGTGCCGATGCGGGCGGCGCGGACACCCCGCTGGCGCTCGGCGCTGCGGTCCACCGCGTCCGGCCGTGCCGAGGTGTTGATAAGGCCGAGATGGGTAACGCGGCCGGCGGCACGCCTGACGATCTCGAACGCGACGTACCCGCCGAGCGACAGGCCGCAGACCGCGAAACGCGGCGGCGCACCGGCCAGGACCCGTTCCGCCATCGCCTCGACCGTATCGTCCAAGGTCAGGTCGGCGACATGGATTTCGGCGATATCGGCCAGCGCCGCGACCTGCGCGGTCCATAAAGCGGAGTCGCAAAGCTGGCCCGGCAACAAGATTAGGGTTGGCGTGGACATCGTGCTCGTCGCCTGAAAACCACCGAATTGGCTGCGCTACTGCGCTTTTTGTTACGCTTTTACAATAATATCTCACCGATGTGTCGCGAATGGGGCATTGCCATTTGACTTCGCGCCGCCAATCACCAATTGTCCGCGCAACACAGCGCCAGGGGGCGCGTGTCGGCATCCGCATGTGCGGAAAACAGGAGCCATACCTCTCTAATGTTGTTTTCGGAATTGGGGCTTCACCCAGAGACGCTGCGCGCGCTCGTTGAAGCCGGCTATGAAACTCCGACCCCTATCCAGGAAAAGGCCATACCGCACGTGCTGGCGGGCCGGGATGTGATGGGCATCGCCCAGACCGGTACCGGCAAGACGGCAAGCTTCACCTTGCCGATGATCAATGCGCTGGCGGCCGGCCGGGCCAAGGCACGGATGCCGCGCTCGCTGATCCTGGAGCCGACCCGTGAGTTGGCGGCACAGGTCGAGGCAAGCTTCGAGGTCTATGGCAAGTACCACAAGCTGACGACCGCACTGCTGATCGGCGGCGAATCGATGGCGGACCAGACCAAGAAGCTGGACCGCGGCGTCGACGTGCTGATCGCGACGCCGGGCCGGCTTCTGGACCAGATTGAACGCGGCAACGTGCTGCCGACCGACATACGGTTCCTGATCATCGACGAATGCGACCGGATGCTGGACATGGGGTTCATCCCCGATATCGAGAAGATCGTGTCCAAGCTGCGCGCCCAGCGCCAGACGCTGATGTTCTCGGCCACCCTCCCGCCGGAAATCCGCCGCCTGTCGGACCAGTTCCTGAAAGACCCGATCGAGATCTCGGTCTCGCCGCCCGCTTCCACCGCCACCACCGTAACCCAGGCGATCGTGCGCGTGGCGCCGGCCGAAAAACGCAACGCGCTGCGCTTCCTGATCAAGTCGGAAGACGTGAAGAACGCGCTGATCTTCTGCAACCGCAAGCGTGATGTGGCCATCGTCCACAAATCGCTGGTCAGCCACGGCTTCGACGCCGGCGCGCTGCACGGCGACATGGCCCAGTCGGCCCGCACCGAAACCTTGACCAAGTTCAAGGCCAACGAGCTGCACCTGATGGTGTGCAGCGACGTCGCCGCGCGCGGCCTGGACATCAAGGGCCTGTCGCATGTCTTCAATTTCGACGTGCCGACCCATTCGGAGGATTACGTCCACCGCATCGGCCGCACCGGCCGCGCCGGCATGTCGGGCCGCGCCTTCACGCTGGTGACGCGCGAAGACGCCAAATTCCTGGCCGGCATCGAGAAGCTGATCGGCAACCCCATCCCCGAGATCGCACTGGACGGCTTCGCCGTTGCGGCGGCGTCGGAGGAAGGCGGCGAGGACCGTTCCGAGCGACGCTCAAGCCGCCAGCCGCGCGTATCCGACCGCGCCAAGCCGGCCGACGACCGGCCGCGCCGCGGCCGATCGAGCCGTGCGGAGGACGCACCGCCCTCCTCCCGCTCGCCCAGGGACAGCAACCGGCGGCGCTATCGCGACGATGACGACCACGACGAGCCCGACAATGTCGTCGGCTTCGGCGACCGGATTCCAGCTTTTCTCCAGGCCGCACCCCGTCCCCGCCGCGACTGATTCCCTAACCGGCGCTCGCCGGATCGCCGCAACAGGGCCTGTCGCCATTGACAGGCCCACACTTTCGCGGGACAGGTTTGTCGGCCCTCAGGTCCAATAGAGTCTGACCCGGTTCATGCCGCATCGCATTTCCCGCGCCTTGCTTCTCGCTACCTGCCTCGGCCTTTCCACCATGGCCTTGGCCCCGGCCGCCATGGCGGCGCCGGCGGTACCGCGCGGCACACCTGTGGTGGCTCCGGAATCCGTCGACAAAAGCGACAAGAACGTCGTGCTGTCCGCCGACAATGTGAGCAAGGACGACGTCAACAACACGGTGTCGGCCAACGGCCATGTCGAGCTGGTGCAGGGCGCGACCATGCTGCTGGCGGAGCATGTCGTCTGGAACCAGAACACCGACATCGTCATCGCCACCGGCGATGTGAAGCTGGTCGACAACACGGGCAACATCTTCTTCGGCGACTATCTGGAGGTCACCGACGATATGCGTCAGGCCTTCATGAGGAACGTGTCGGGCCTGCTGTCCGACAATTCGCGGCTGGTCGCGCGCCAATCCGACAAGGACGGCAACGTCACTGTCCTCAATCGCGGCATCTATTCGCCGTGCGAGCTGTGCAAGGACGACCCGACTCAGGCGCCGACCTGGCAGATCAAAGCGGAAAAGGTCATCCACGATACCGATACGAAGCGCCTCTATTATCACAACGCGACGTTCCAGATCGACGGCGTGCCGGTCCTGTGGACACCCTATTTCTCGAGCTACGACCCCTCTGTGAAGCGGGCGTCAGGCATCCTGGACATCCTGCCCGGCTATCGCAGCCAACTCGGCACCTATATCAAGTCCAGCTATTACTTCGACATCGCGCCCGACATGGACGCGGTGCTGGACACCGCCTATTACAGCCGCCAGGGGCCGAGCCTCGGCGGGGAGTTCCGCGAGCGCTTCGACACCGGGCAAATCCAGATTTCGGGCAGCATCGCGGAATCGGATATCCATCAGAATCCCGAACCCAGCCCCTTCGACACCTATAAGACTGTCCGCTATCACGTCTTCGGTTCGGGCGAATTCGATCTCGACGACCACTGGCGCACTGGGTTCGAATTCGCCCGCTCGCTGGACGATATCTACGTCCTCAAATACGAATATTCGTCGCTGCAGGTGCTGCCGTCGAAAGCCTATGTCGAAGGCTTCTACGATCGCGATTATATCAATGCGAGCGTCTATTCGTTCCAGGACCTGCGGGCGCTCAACGACCTGGGCCTGGCGGCGGGAACCGTCATTCCCCAGCAGCCGACCGCGCTGCCCTATGTCACCTATTCCTTCTACGGCAATCCGGGCGAATTCCTGGGCGGCCGGTGGGCCGACAGCGGCAGCCTGCTGGCGATCCAGCGCTTCCCCTCCGGCCAGAATATCGAGCGGCTGGCCAACAATGTAAGCTGGGAACGTAAGCTGACCGGCGATTCCGGCCTGGTCACCACGCTGAACGCCTCGCTCGAGACCGATTACTACTGGACGCAGAACGCGACGGCGGACCCGTTCACCAACGTGGTCAGCGCCGAGCGCAGCACGGGCCGTGCCTTTCCCCAGGCCTATGCGGTCATGAGCTATCCGGTGGAACGGCCCGTCGGCTACGCCAACTGGGTCGTCGAGCCGATCATGTCGGTCGTCGCCGCACCGAACAACGGCAACAACACCGCGATCCCGAACGAAGACAGCAACGACATCCAGATCGATGCCGCCAATCTGTTCAGCGGCAACCGCTTCCCCGGCATCGACCGGATCGAGGACGGATCGCGCGTCACCTATGGCGTGCGCACCGGCCTCTATAACCTGGGAACCGGCTATACCACCCTGTTCTTGGGCCAGAGCTACCGAATTACCGGCAATACCGTCTATCCGCTCGATTCGGGCCTGCAGACACGCTTCTCCGACTTCGTCGGCGAGATCGAGATCGTTCCCGGGCGACTCTTCGACGTCGACTGGCGGTTCGAGCTGGCCAACGACCTGAAGACCGACCGCCTGCAGGAAGTGAATTTCCGTATCGGACCGGACAATTACGGCATCTTCGGCACGTATCTCTTCGCCGGCCAGGTGTCGATTCCGACGATCAGCAGCACCTTGATCGGCCCGGGCCTGACGGGCACGACGCTGACGATCGACGGCGTGCCGATCAACCCGAACCTCGCAGCTTCGGAGCGTAACGAGCTGTCGATGGCGGCCTATTACAAGTTCGACAAGAACTGGCAGATCACCGCCGGTGAAACCGCCGAGCTGACCCATCCGCGAGCGATCCTACGCTATAGCGTCAGCGCCGGTTACACCGACGATTGCTCGTCCTTCACACTCAATCTCAGCCACGACCAGACGCTGCTGGTCGGCGGCACGTCGGGCACGGCCGTGTCGCTGGTCTTTACGCTTAAGAATCTTGGAATTTTCACCACGCCGAGCATACACTGAGTTCGCGCCAGCTCGTGGGGCGAATAATCAGGATTTCGGAACGTCGATTCATTCGACAGTCAATCGACAGTCCATGACCATGGAAGGAAACATCTCATGCGCTTTCTGACCCTTACGGTTGTCTCGGCGATGGCGCTCGGCTGCGCCGGCGCGGCGATGGCCGGTGGCGATGCCAGCAATGCCTATCAGTTCACCTTCACCTCGATCGACGGCAAGCCGATGCCGCTGTCCGAATTCAAGGGCAAGACGGTGCTGGTCGTGAACACCGCCTCGCAGTGCGGCTTCACCCCGCAATATTCGGCCCTGGAAGCCGTCTATAAGAAATACAAGGACAAGGGCCTTGTCGTGGTGGGCGTGCCGTCCAACGATTTCGGCGGCCAGGAGCCGGGCAGCAATGCCGAGATCAAGAAGTTCTGCGAGGGCAATTACGACGTCGATTTCCCGCTGACCACCAAGTACGACGTGAAGGGCGACACCGCCCATCCGTTCTTCAAGTGGGCCGCGGCGACCGGCGGCGACGCGGCTGTGCCGAAGTGGAACTTCCATAAAATTCTGATCGGCCCGAACGGCGACCTGATCACCGAGTTCCCGACCAAGACCAAGCCCGACGCTCCCGACGTCACCAAGGCCATCGAAACCTCGCTGGCGAACAAGGGCTGATCGCCCACACATTGCCTGTGGCGAATGACGAACCCTCCCCTCACCGGGAGGGTTTTTCATTTCAGCCTAGGGCTGCCGCGAGGCCGTGTAGGCGACGATGTCCACGATGTCTCCCGGCTTCAGATCGCGGACGACGCCTTGCATCAGCGGACTCCACAGGCCGGCGCGGGCGCCGCGCTGGAAGTCGTAGAGCTGGCGGGCGATGTAGCTGGGGGAGCGGCCGGCCAGCCGGGGCACGGGGCCGAGGCCCTTAAGGTCGGCGCCGTGGCAGGTGCCGCAGGCCGTGGTCTTGCCGCCGCCGGTCTTCACCAGCCTCTCGCCGCGCGCGATGCTGCCCGGCGGCACATAGGCGACGAAGCCGGATCCGGAATCGCGCAGCTCTGTCTGGGCGACATTCTCCGGCGCCTCGACGATCCGCTCGCCGATCGGCTCGGTGCCGCCGCCGGCGTCGGGCACCAGCATATAGCCGGCGGCATGGGTCTTGGGCACCTTTGCCGCCTCGACCACGCGGATCCAGGGCTTGGGCGTCAGGCCTGAGAAATACTCGGCCGCCGCCTTGACCTCATCGTCGGTGGCCGCTTGGGCGATCTTGTCCATCAGCCCGGGCGGCAGCAGCTTCGGGTTCGAGCTGACCCGCGCCCCGGCGCGCAAATCGGCGATCTGCTGAACGATATAGGCAGCGGGCAACCCCGCCAGCCCGGCATTCTCAGGCCGTCCCTGCCCGTTCGGCAGATGGCAATAGCCGCAGGAGATGACTGCCGGCTTGCGGCCGTGCATGACGATATCCGGCGCGGCGGGATGATTATCCGGATGCCAGTCGGGCACGTTGAAGGCATCGCGCACCTGGGTCAGGGTCAGGCCGATCGTGCTGTTCGCCACATGCTTCACCGTGCCGTCGTCGGCCGGCGCGGCGGACTTGGGAGCCGGCGGATTGTCGGTGAAGGCCCAGGCCGGCAGATCGTCGGCCCGGCCGATACCGGCAATGAAAACGGCGGTCAGTGCCACAACCCTAAGCGCGTTCCGCATCTTCTTCCTCCCCAGGTCCGATTGGCTTTACGGCAAAGTTATGCGATTGCCTGCGCCAGTCCACCTGCAAATCCGGCCGATGCCCGAAACCGACCTCGCCACCCTGATCCGCGCAATGAGCCCGCGCCTTCTGCCCGGCCTCTTCGTTTTCGTCACGGTGGACACGGCGCCCGCCGGCCTCGACCACGTCATGACCTTCCGGGAGGCCGAGGGCATCACCCTGATCCTGCCGCAGGATCAGGCGGTCGCCGCCGGCCTCGACGGGACCTTCCCCTCACGGATGATCACGCTGGACGTCCAATCCAGCCTCGACGCCATCGGCTTCCTGGCCGCGATCACCGGCGAGCTGGCCGAGGCAGGCATCCCGGTGAACCCGGTGTCCGGTTTCCATCACGACCATCTGTTCGTACCGGAAAACCGGGCGCTGGAAGCGATGGCGATCCTGCTGGGGATGGCCTCGCCGGAGTAGCAATCAGGAAAATCGCGTTTCCACCGATTCCGTCTTAAGCCGCCCGTAAATCTCGATCCCGGCCGGCGCCTTCGCATCGTACAAACCGCTGCCCCAGCCATAGAGGATGCCGTTGAAGGGTGGGAACGGGCGACCCTCGAAGGGAACGACCGTATCCAGGACAATCCGGGACAGGCCGGCGCCGCCCATGTCCGCGCCCCACGCCTTCACCGCCTCGATGAACGCATCCTGTCCCACGCCCGCCGCCGGCCGGATCAGCAGGATTTCCTTATGGATCATCCCGTCATCGATGATGCGGGGCGGACCGAAGATGTGGGTCGCCTCCGCCACGGCGGGACCGATATTGGGCTGGTCGGTGAAGCGGCGCTCGTCCTCCCGCATGATGTCGCCGATCGGGCCGGCCATGATCTTATGAATCTCGGACACGTCGCCGACCCAGAATTCAGACAGGCAGTCGAAGCCGATAGGGTCGGGGTCGGAGGCGACGATGTGGTTGCGGATATATTTTTCGAACGGGAATTTGCCCAGCGCCAGCGGGGCGTGCCGGGTCTCGTAATGCTCACGGAAGGCGGCGCGGGTGGTATCCGTGCGCCTGGGCATCAATCCGACAGTTTTCACCATTCTTTCCCCCTTTTCAGTCAGATCGCCGGAAACTCGATCACATTGCCAGATGCCCGGAATAGAACGCTGTGACAAGCGTTTAACGTTACAAAATCCTGCTTCCGATGTCCGAAAATCTCTGAAACAGTCGCCGTCCTCTGGCGAATGACGGCGCCATGGAAAGGGACTGTATGACGATCAAGCGGACGGCCGGCATCATGCTGGCCATCACTTCCACACTCGGTTTCATCCTGGCGGCCACGCCCGCCGGCAGGGCGGCGCTGAGTGACGATGCAACGGCGGCGCCCGCGAAAAACGTGTCCCGCTGGGTGACGTCAGCGCAAAAGGTCGGCGCCGCGGAGGCATCCCGCGAGGTCCATTTCTCCCTGTTCCTGGGCTTCAAGAACGTGGATACGCT